>NZ_JBHYJC010000039.1:0-72705 GCF_042749045.1 Streptomyces sp. NPDC059008
GGCGGTGCAGGCGGACGGCTTCGGACTGTTCTGGCGCAACAGCGTCCTGGTCACCCTGGGGGCCGTGCTGCTCTCCCTCCTCGTGGCGCTCGGCGCCGGCTCCGTCTCCCCCGTCGTCAGCCGCCGGTACGCCCGTGGGTCGCGGCGGCGGATGCGCAGCGCCACGGCCGTACCGAGCGCGAAGGCGAGCGGCAGGGGCACCAGCAGGGCGATGTTGGTGCCCGTCGGCGCGCTGGTCAGCAGGCCGAAGTCGGCGCAGACCAGCACGATGACCGTGGCCAGGCCGGCCGCGGCGAGCAGCGGCGCGGCCAGCACGCGCCAGGCGGGCAGCCCCCTGCGGTCGCGGCGGAAGAAGCCGACGACGGCGAGGGCGGCGAGCGCCTGCAGCAGCATGACACCGAGGATCCCGGTACCGCTGGTCCACAGGAAGGTGACCGCGTAGGGGTCCCGGCCGGTGAGAACCGTGGCGAGGACGACGAGCAGGGCGATCGCCGACTGGAGGATGACGGCCGCGGCCGGGGACCGGCTGTGCGCGGTGACCGTGCCCAGACGGCGCGGCAGCAGACGTTCCCGGCCCAGGGCGTAGAAGTAGCGGGTGGCGCCGTTGTGGAAGGCGAGGGTGGCGGCGAAGGTGCTGGTGACGATGAGGACGTGCATCGCGTCGGCGGCCCAGGCACCGGCGAACCGCCCGGTGGCGGCGAAGACCATGTCGGTGCCCGCCTCGCCGTTGGCCACCGCCTGCACGCGGTCCGCCCCGTAGGCGTTGACGATCGTCCAGACCGTGAAGGTGTAGAAGAGCGCGAGAAATCCGACGGCCGCATAGGTGGCGCGCGGCACCGAGCGCTCCGGACGGCGCGCCTCCTCGGCGTAGATCGCGGTCGCCTCGAAGCCGATGAACGCGCCGACGGACAGCACGAACATACCGCCGGCGCCCGCGGTGCCGAGGTGCTCCGGCGAGAGCGCCCCGAACTGCGGTCCGTCGGGCCCGCCGCCGTGCGCGCACACCGCGACCTCGAAGACCAGCAGGATCAGCACCTCCAGCACGAGCGCGGCACCGAGCACCTTGGCGCTCAGGGTGACCCTGCGGTAGCCGAGGAGCGCGATGGCCGCGAGACCGGCCAGCGCCCAGGCCCACCAGGGCACCCGCACACCGGTCAGCGCCGAGAACCCCGACGCGGTGAACCGTCCGAAGACGGCCAGCAGCCCGACCTCGACGGCGTTGTACGACAGCAGGGCCACATACGCCGAACCGGCGCCGGCCGCCCGGCCGAGCCCGCGCCCGATGTAGGCGTAGAACGCGCCGGCGTTGCGGACGTAGCGGCTCATCGCGGTGAAGCCGGCGGCGAAGACGATCAGCAGCAGCCCGGACAGGAGGTAGCCCAGCGGCGCCGCCCGGCCGGCCATCGCGATCGCCACCGGCGCCGCACCGGCCATGACGGTCAGTGGGGCGGCCGCGGCCACGACGAAGAAGACCAGGTCACCGGTGCCGATGGCGTTCCGTTCGAGGGTGGTGTGGGAGGCGGGCGGAGAGGGCGGTGCGGCGGAGCCGGGAGTGAACCGCTGGGTGGTCATGCGCGAGACCGTAGGGCGGCGGCACGGCCTGCGGAAGGGCGCGACGGACAGCGCGTCCAGGACACGGCCGCGGGCCGGGATGATTGCGCCCGCGTTGCTTGTTGAGCGAAGGTCAGGCGATCACCGGCGCGCGCAGCGCCCGTCGGTGACCCGCACCAACCCGGTCGGCGGTGATCGGTCGGTACGACACCGGTCACCACTCGTGTCTTGGCAGATGGGACGGACAGCATGCCTCTTCAGGGTGAGTACGAACCGAGTCCGGCGCAGTGGGTGCGCGATCAGGTCGCACTGTATGAGAGCTCGGGCGGCACGGAGGGCACCACGATGCGCGGGATGCCCGTCGTCGTCCTCACCACCCGGGGAGCGAAGAGCGGAAAGATCCGCAAGAGCCCGCTGATGCGGGTGGAGCACGACGGCACCTACGCCGTGGTGGCCTCCCTGGGCGGCGCGCCCCAGCACCCGGTCTGGTACCACAACGTCGTGGCGGACCCCCGGGTGGAGCTGCAGGACGGCCCGGTGCGGCGGGACATGACGGCGCGTGAGGTGACCGGCGAGGAGAAGGCCCTGTGGTGGCGGCGCGCGGTCGAGGCGTACCCGGACTACGACGACTACCAGCGCAAGACGGACCGGGTGATCCCGGTGTTCGTGCTGGAGCCGGCGGCCACGCCGCACGACTGATCCTCAGAGCGTCACGAGCGAGATTTCGGTGGCCTTGACGCTGGTCCATACGGACACCCCGTCGGCGAGGCCGAGTTCGAGGGCGGCCGATGGAGTGATTTCGGCCACCAGGTCGGGGGCCTGCTGCGAGGTGACCAGTACCCGCAGCCGGCTGCCCGCCGAGGTGATCTCCCGTACGGTCCCGGGCCAGATGTTGCGGGGGCTGCCCGCGGGCTTGTCGAGGTGGAGCGACACGGCCTCCGGGGCGATGATCGCCAGCGCCCGGGAACCCTCCGGCAGGGGGTCGGCGACGACGAGACGACCGCCGGCGGCGAGCCCGAGACCGTCGCCGGTGGCGATGCCCGGCCAGGCGTTGCGGCCCAGCATCCGGGCGACCCAGGGAGAGCGCGGATGGCGGGTGACCTCGGCGGGCGGGGCGTCCTGGAGGGCGCGGCCGTCGTCGAGGACGAGGACGCGGTCGGCGAGCGAAACCGCTTCGACCGGGTCGTGGGTGACGATCAGGCAGACGCCGCCGAAACCCGCCAGATGGCTTCGCAGGGTGTGGCGGACGTGCGCGCGGGTGGTCTGGTCGAGCGCGGCGAGCGGCTCGTCGAGCAGCAGCAGCCGGGGCCGGGCGGCGAGCGCCCTCGCCAGCGCGACGCGTTGGGCCTGCCCGCCGGAGAGTTGCGCGGGTCTGCGGTGCGCGAGATGGCCCACGCCGAGCCGGTCGAGCCACTGCCGCGCGGCGCGGCGGGCCTCGGCGCGGGCGGTGCCGTGGGCGCGCAGACCGTATGCCGTGTTGCTCAGGGCGCTCAGATGCGGGAAGAGCGCGCCGTCCTGGGGGACCCAGGCGACACCGCGGCGGTGCGGGGGCAGCGTGGTGACGTCGGTGTCGCCGAGGCGGAGCGTGGCGTGGGCGCGCGGGGTGAGGCCGAGCAGGGCGCGCAGCAGGGTGGTCTTGCCGGCTCCGTTCGGGCCGACGACGGCGATGGTGGTGCCCGGTTCGGCGTCCAGGGTGAGCTGGTTGAAGCCGGTGACGTCGGCGTGCAGCGGCCAGCGTTCCCGGGCGGGGGCGGACGGGGTGGCGGTCGGTTCGCCGGCGGTGGCGGAGGGGGCCGGGAGGTCGGTGTCCTCCGCGGCCCGTACGTCGCGGGCCGGGCGGCCGGTGGTGGCACCGGTCCAGCGGCCGCGCAGGCAGATCAGTACGGCCATGGCGATGACGAGCAGCAGCAGCGAGACCGAGGTGGCGGCCTCCGGGGAGTCCTGGAGCAGCAGATAGACCTGGAGCGGCAGGGTCTGGGTGGTGCCGGGCAGATTGCCGGCGAAGGTGATCGTGGCACCGAATTCGCCGAGCGCGCGGGCCCAGGTCAGCGCGGCGCCGGCGGCGAGGCCGGGCGCGACCATGGGCAGGGTGACCGTGCAGAAGACCCGGACGGGTGAGGCGCCGAGGGAGGCCGCGGTCTCCTCGTAGCGGGGGCGCAGCCCGGCGAGCGTGCCCTCCAGGCTGATGACGAGGAACGGCATCGCGACGAAGGTGGCGGCGACCACGGCGCCCGAGGTGTGGAACGGCAGCACGATGCCGAAGGTGTCCTCCAGCCAGGGGCCGAGGACTCCGCGGCGGCCGAAGCCGAGCAGCAGGGCGACACCGCCGACCGTCGGCGGCAGCACCATCGGCAGCAGCACCAGCGAGCGGACCAGCGCCTTGCCGGGGAAACTGACCCGGGCCAGCAGCCAGGCCAGCGGTACGCCCAGCAGCAGCGACAGCCCCAGCGCCCAGAAGGAGACCAGCAGCGAGAGACTCAGTGCCTCGGTGACGCCCGGACTGGTCAGATGGGTGCCGAGTTCGCCCCAGGAGGTCCGGGCGAGGATGCCGACGAGCGGCATCAGCAGGAACGCGACGGCGACGAGCGCGGGCACCGCCAGCGCGACGGGCGTACGGGTGCCGGGCGCGCGGCGCCGGCCCGCCGGGCGCGCGGCCGGGATGCGAAGGCGTGTCATCGGGCGTTCCTGGGACTGGACGGTTCCTGGAGGCAGGGCTGGTCGGACCGGCGTGAGCCGTGTCGAACGGCGGCGCGCACGGGGCTGTCCGCTCCCCCGAGCCGGACAGACCCGTGCGACGCCGCGCACCGTTGGGGAGGGATCCCCTACGGCTGCTGGAAGCCCGCCTGCCGCAGGAGCTTCTGGGCCGCCGGCGTGCTCAGCCACTTCACGAACGCCGCCGCGGCCGCCGAGTGCTCGGAGGCCTTGAGGGTCGCGGCCGGGTAGGAGGCGACGGCGTTCTGGGCGTCGGGGATGTCGACGGCGTCGACCTTCTTCGGCGCGGTGGCGGCGTCCGTCTTGTAGACCAGGCCGGCGTCGGCCTCGCCGAGCTCCACCTTGCTGAGGACCGCGCGGACGTTGGGCTCCTGGGAGACCGGCTTGACCGTGAGCTTCTGGGCGTCCAGCACCTGCTTGCTGTAGCGGCCGACCGGCACCTCGGAGGCGGCGAGCACGACCTTCAGGTCGCTCTTGGCGAGGTCCTTGAGCGCGGTGATCTTCTTCGGGTTGCCCTCACCGGTCGCGATGACCAGGCGGTTCTTGGCGATGACGGTCGGGGCACCGGTGTCGACCTTGAGGCTGTCCATCGTCTTGGTGTCGGCGGTGACCAGCGCGTCGGCGGGGACGCCCTCCCTGACCTGGGCGGCCAGCTCCTGGGAACCGGCGAAGGAGAACTTCACCTTCGTGCCCGGGTGGTCCTTCTCGTAGAGCGCGCCGGCCTTCTGGAAGACATCGGTCAGCGACGAGGCTGCCAGCACGGTGAGCTCCGCCTTGGTGGCGCCGCCGGACTTCGCGTCGCCGTCGTCCTTCTTCTTGTCCGCTCCCTCCCCGCAGGCGGCGAGCGGAACGAGCAGGGCGGCGGTGACGATCGCGGCGGCGGCGCGGCGCCCGCTGACGAGCTGAGGCATGAGGCAGGACTCCTTGTGACGCGGGACGGCGGACGCCGCCCGAGCGGATGGGAAAAGCCGCGCCGTGGACGGGCGACGCCGCTGGGGTGGGCAGCTGGCATCGGCACGGTGGGGGCGCTCCGGCTGTGGTGCTGCCGCGGTCGGTCAGATGCGGTCGGTCAGGTGCGGTCGATGTGCACGCTGGTGGACTTCACGCGGGCGGTGGCCTGCATGCCGACCTCCAGGCCGAGCTCCTCCACCGCTTCCCGGGTCAGCAGGGACACCAGGCGGTGCGGACCGGCCTGGATCTCGACCTGGGCGGCGACGTCGCCGAGTGTGACGGCGGTGACGATGCCCGGAAAGGCGTTGCGCGCGGAGGTGTACGAGCCGTCGTCCTCACCGGTGCCGTGCTGCGCCACCTCGACGGAGAAGGCGGCCAGATCGCGGCCGTCGATGAGGCGGCGGCCGCTGTCGTCGCGATGGGTCGCGACTTTGCCGGCATCGGCCCAGCGACGCGCGGTGTCCGGGCTGACGCCCAGCAGCCGCGCCGCCTGACCAATCGTGTAGGACTGCATGTGCGACAAGATATGCAGCTCAAGGTCGCATCTGCAATCCGCCGGACGAACCTATATGGCAGATGCCAGGCCGACGCCGAGCCGCTTGGAGGAACGGACGAAGTGCGGCGCCCCGGGCGTATGCGGGGAGGGGGCGCGAGGTCGTGGGGCGCGGGGCGGACGGGCGGGCGCGGGGCGGCCCGCGACGGCGGCGCCGCCGGCCGGTCCGTCGGGCCTCCCGCAGGTCGGCGACGGTCAGCGTCAGCGGACGGCGCAGCTGACCGCGGATCACCAGGCGCCGGGGATCGGCCCGTACGGCATCCTCGGGGTCCGTCGGGCGGACGGCGGCGGTGCGGGACGGCGGGTCGATTCGGCTCGTACGCGTCATTGGGGTCCCCCTTGAGGCGATCCGTCCAGCGGCGGCTGCCTCCCAGTGATGCCCGAGCGGGTCGGTCCTGAACCACACATGCCACCCTCGTGCGAGCTTCCAGTTTGCCGCTGTGAGGGGAAATGGGGCGTGAGGGCGGCATATCCGAGGTTTACGATGTTGGGACCCGCATTCGCCTCGCGAAGGTGAGCGTGCCGGAGCACGCCTCCGGCAGCCGCGCAAGGAGTCAGCACATGCACGTCCGAGATCTCCTCCAGGTCGATTCGCTCGATCTGACCCTGTTGTGGGGCGAGGGCTCCCTCCTCGACCGGGAAATCCGCGGGGTCACCACCACCGACCTCGCGGACCCGACGGGGCTGGTGCGCCCGGGCGAGCTGGTGCTGAGCGGTCTGGGGTGGTGGGCGCCCGGCGACGACCACACGCAGGCCGACCGCTTCGTCGCGGCGCTGCGCTCGGCCGGTGCCGCCGCGCTGCTGGCCGCCGAGAAGGCGCCCGGCGAGATCCCCGGCGCGCTCGTCGACGCCTGCCGTGCGTACGAGACCGTGCTGGTGGCGGTGCCCGCGCGCACCACCTTCCGGGCCGTCACCGAGGCCGTACGGCCGGACGAGCGGCGGGCGGCCGACGAGCTGGTCGCGCTCGTCGACGCCGGCCCGGCCGACGGTGCGGCGCTCGACGCCGCGCTGCGCAGCTGCGGACTGCCCGCCTCGGGTCCGTACCGGGTGGTGGTGGCCACCCTCGGCGGTGCGGACGGCGACGGTGCGGTGAGCGCGCTGGTCGAGGTGCTGCGGCACTCCCCCGGTGAGCCGTTCGCGGCCGGCGGGCTACCGGGTGGCGAGGCGGTCGCCGTCGTCCCTGCGACACCGGAGGCCGAGCGACGGTGCGAACGCACCCCGCCGGACGACGTGTGGCCGGCCCCGCACGCCCTTCGGCAGGCGCCGCTGCACGCGGGGGTCAGCGCGCCGGCAGCCGCGGCCGAGGGACTGGGTTCCGCGCTGGAGCAGGCCCGTTACGCGCTGGCGGCGGCCCGCTCCGAGGCACCGGACGGTTCCCGGGTGGTCCGCGTCGACGACCTCAGCACGATGGGCCCGCTGTTCGCCGGGGTCCCGGCCGATGTCCGCAGGGCCTTCAGCAGCCGGGTGCTGGGCCCGCTGGCGCGCGGCGGCTCCGCCTCGCACAGGATGCTGCTGGAGACCCTGGAGGTCTTCCTCGCACAGCACGGGTCCTGGTCGCGTACGGCCGAGAAGCTCCGGCTGCATGTGAACACGGTGCACTACCGCATCCAGCGCATAGAGATGCTCACCGGGCGCGACCTGTCCCGGCTCGACCACAAACTGGACCTGCGGGCCGCACTGCTGTGCCGCTGAGGCTGCCGGGCCCCCGAGGAAGCCGCGCCGACGCCCGGCCCCCCTCGCGCGGACGGCTCAACTCCGGTCGCCCGGCCGGTCGATGTGCACGTTGGTGGACTTCACCCGGGCGGTGGCGGTCACCCCGACCTCGATGCCCAGCTCCTCGACCGCCTCCCGGCTGACGACCGACACCAGCCGGTGCGGCCCGGACTGGATCTCGACCTGGGCGATCACCTCGTCCATGGTCACCTTGGTGACGATGCCCGCGAACGAGTTCCGTACGGACGTCAGCACATCGCCCGGCACCGGATGCAGTCCGGCGGCGCGCTCCTTGGCGAACGCCGCCAGGCTCACCCCGTCGAGCATGCGGTTCCCCGCGCCGTCCCGGTCCATCCGCAGCTGACCGCCGTCGGCCCACCGGCGGACGGTCTCCGCACTCACTCCCAGCAGCCCGGCTGCCTGACCAATGCTGTACGTCGGCACCTTGGCACTGTAGGGCAGCGGGGCGAAAGCTCGCCGCCTGGTCTTTTTCCCCTCCGCCCACCCCCCTACGGGGGGTGGGCGGGTGTAGGTACGAGGGCGGGCCGGTGAAACGGGGCGGAGCGTGCGGGCAGGCGGGTGAAGAGGAGCGGCGGGTGCAGCAGGCGGGTGAAGAGGATCGGCGGGCACACAGGGCAGGCCGGTGAAACGGGGCGGAGGGTGCGGGCAGGCCGGTGAAGAGGAGCGGCGGGTGCACAGGGCAGGCCGGTGAAACGGGGCGGCAGGTGCGCATGAGGAAGCAGCCGCGCAGCACGCCCTCCTCACCCGCTCAGATGGCGTCCGAAGAACTCGCGCACCCGCTGCCAGGCCTCCTGCGCGACCTGCGGGTGGTAGCTGGGCCGGTTCACCGCGAAGAAGGCGTGGCCGGCGCCCTCGTACGTATGGAACGCGTGGACCTTGCCGTGTTTGCGCAGCGCGTTCTCCAGCTCCGCCGTCTCCTCCGGGGACGGGTGCTGGTCCTCGGCCCCGAAGAGGCCGAGCAGCGGGCAGCCGAGGTCCTTGGTCAGATGGACGATCGGTTCGACGGCGAGCGGGAAGTCCTCGGGCGGGCGCCGGGTGATGAAGCCTCCGTAGCAGTCCACGGCGGCCTGCAGATCCAGGCTGCAGGCCGCGAGGAAGGACTGACGGCCGCCGGAGCAGTACCCGATGGTCCCCACGCGGTGGTTGGAGGAGCTCAGTCCGCGCAGATAGCGGGCGGCCCCGGCGACGTCCCCGACCAAGCGCGCGTCGGGGACCCCGCCCCGCGCGCGGGCCACCGCCGCCGCGTCGTCCGGTTCGGCGCCGGGCGCTTCGCGGCTGTAGAGGTTGGGGCAGACGGCCAGGAAGCCCTCGGCGGCGAACCGGCGGGTGATCTCCTTGCTGCCGGTGTCGTAGCCGGGCATGTGGTGGATGACCACCACACCCCCGAGCGGCCCGGGGACGAGCGGCCGGGCGGCGTACGCCTCGATGAGGTCGCCGCCGTGGCCGGTGAGGGTGACGGTCTCTGCCAGGAGTGCGTCGTACATGGGGTCCCTGCCCTTGCCTCGGTCGGTGGCGGTACGGGGCGGGCCGCGCGGCGGTGCCGACCCCTGCAGGAGATCTTCCAGCGCCGGGAGCGCGTCGTGCGGCAGGCGCTGCCGGTCGGGGGCCGGCCGGCCGAGCCACCCGACGCCCACGCCGAAGGTCGCGGCCCTGAGGCGCGAACCGGCCGCGCTTCACCCTGAGGGCCGTCACCCGGGCAGCCGCCAGGTATCACCCGGCCTTCCTTCAACTCCGCGTGAAATCAAGGGACTTGCTGGAACGAACGACGGCGGAGCATATGACGTGAAGTCACACGAACCGCCTAATGTTCCGTTTTTTCCCGTTGCGTCCCATAAAAGCCGATGTGAATCTGGTATCCCATTCGCCACAAGGAGTTGATCGCATGGTTACTGACCGCACAGCGCCCGTCGAGACGGCCACCCTGGCCGCCGAGGTCGAGGGACTGCTGGAACCCACCGAATCCGACGGTGTCTTCCGCGACACCCGCGAGTGCGCGGCTGCACTGCTCCTCCTCGGGGCGCTCCTGCTCTCGCCGCCCACCCCCCGGCCCAAGACGGACACTCGCTGAGGGGACGAAGCGTTGGCTGAGCAGACGCAGGGAGCAGTCCCGCTGAGCGCTGCGCTTGCCGATGCCGCAACTGAGGTCGCCCTCGCCCTGCGGGGTGAGGGCGACCCCTATGCGTTGTCTGGCATTCTGCGGCAAGAAGATGCACTGACCCCAGCCGCCGTTCGGGTGCTCGGCGCCGACGTGCTCGCGCCGTACGCCGTGGAACACCGGGCGGCGCCTTTCGGCGCGGACGACGAAGCGGTGGTCCGGCAGGCACTCGCGGCCTATCCACCGGGAGCCGATGCCTCGCAGGTGTCGGTGTGGACCTACCGGGGCCTGGTCGAGGCCGCGCACGCGTTTCTGCCGGGAGGCGCACAGCACTGGCCGGCGGCGCCCGACGCGGACATCGAATGGGTGGGGCTCGACCCCTGGCCGAAGCTGTCCCACCGGGTGTCGCAACTGGCGTCGCTCGCGCTGCCGAAACTGGCACCGGGTCTCGCCGAGCAACTGGCCACCCGTACCGACGATCTGTCCCGCGGTTTCGTCCGGGCGGTACGCCGGCGCGACTGGCTGCAGGCGGCCGGTCTGGGCCGCTGGCTGGCCCGGCTGCCGGAGGTGCCGCAGACCCTGGGGCTGGACAGCGGGCTGGCGTTCGTCCGCCAGATGGGTGGCGCCGAGCCACGGGTCGCGCTGCACGTCGTGGCCGCCAAGCGCTTCCACGGGCGGGGCTGGTGACCGCCGCCCCCAGCGACCCCGGGCTGCTGGACCGGATGGTCCAGGGCAGCCTGGGGTGGCTGGAGGAGGCGCGCGGGCTCTTCCGCCTGCCTCCGAACGTGACGACCGACGCCGATCCCAATCTGACCCTCAAACCCCTCGGCGAACTGGCCGAACTGACCCAGCTGATCGGGGTCCTGCACCCGCGGGACGACATCCGCCAGACGGCCCGCGGTCTGTTCTCGTTCGCCTGGAACGAGACCCGGGACGGCGAGCTGTTCGCCGAGCTGATCCGCGGCGAGCCGTTCGCCACCTATCCGGCGGAGCTCTACGGGATCTTCACCCAGGCCGGGCTGCGCCATGCCGAGGCCGACGATCTGCTGCAGACCACCATGCGGCTGCGCGGCTGGCGGGTGGCGCGCGAGGACCACACCCGTACGCTCGGCGTGCTCAACACCGAGCGGCGGATCGGGTTGCGCCAGCACGCCGACTTCGCCGCCGTGCTCGCGCTGACCGGCCTCGGCCGGCTGCCGGAGCCGTGGGCACTGGACCGCAGGGCGGCCTACGGCGTGACCCATGACGTCTTCCACCTCACCGACTGGGGCCGCAACCGGCAACGGCTGTCCCCCGAACTCGCCGGCTATCTGCGGCTGTGGCTCCCCTCCTGGCTGGAGAACTGGCTGGAGGAGGAGTCGTGGGACCTGGTGGGCGAGCTGCTGGCCGTGACGGCCTGCCTGCCCGCGGCTCCGTACCACACGGCGGCCTGGCAGCGGCTGGCCGCGGCGCAGGCGGCCGACGGCAGCGTTCCGGAGATCGGCACGGCCCCGTCGTCGGGCGACCCGTACGAGGTCTTCATCGCCTGCTACCACTCCACCCTGGTGACCGCGTTCGCCGCCACCCTCGCCCGGATCGCCGCCGACGAGGCCGAGGCCGGTCCGTCGGCCGGCGGGCCGGCGCCGGCGGGCGGGCGGACCCTCTGTGAAAGCGAGACAGCCCCGTGATGGTGACCGCCGCATCCCCCGCCCTGCTGCACGGTGTCGGCGACCGGGCGCTGTCCTGGCTCGACGAGCACCGTGAGCGCTTCCGGCTGACCCCCGAGGACTTCGCCACCAACGACGCGGTCGCCGAACGGCTCAAGCCCGTCGGGGAGCTGGCGATGAACATGCAGGTGCTGTTCCGGGAGGGGGTGGCCGGGTCCCGGCAGAAGACCCGTGCCGGGCAGCTGCTGGACTTCGCCTGGCGGGAGCTGCTGGACGGCGGCAACGTACTGGCCCGCCTCCAGTGCGACGAGCCGCTGTCCCCCGTGCCGCTGGAGGTCTATGCGCCCTTCCACGAGCTGGGCCACCGTCACCCGGGTCTGGAGGAGCGGGTGGAGGTCTGCCGGCGCACCGGCACCTGGACGGCGCTGGAGATGCCGCCCAACCGGCGGCTGGCCGTGCTCAACGCGGAACGCAAGCTGGGCCTGGTGCCCAGCAGCGACTTCGCGCAGGCCTTCGCCCGCACCTGGCTGGGGCAGCTGGCCGAACCCTGGACGGTGCAGCTGCACATCGCCTACGACATCACCCACACCGTCTTCCACCTCACGAACTGGGGCGAGAACCCCCAGGGCATTCCGCCGGCCGTCGCCGACTACCTCACGCGGTACCTGCCGGCCTGGATGAACGACTGGGCGGACCTCGAACACTGGGATCTGCTGGGCGAGCTCCTCGTCGTCGACGCCTGTCTGCCGCGGCCCTCGCTGGACGCGGCGCTGTGGGAGCGCTACGCCGCCGCGCAGTCGGACTGCGGCGCGATGCCCGTCCTGCGCCGGATGCCCGAGGGGGACCCGGCCTACGTGTTCGACCAGGTCCACCACCCCACCCTGGTCGCCGCGTTCGCCTCCGCGATGGCCACCTCGCGGGCGATGTCCGCCGTCTGATGGGCTCGGCACGCGGCGCCGCGCTCGCCGACCGCCTCGCGGACGCGGTGACCCTGATCGACGCCCCGGACGTGGTGCTCGCGGTCACCCGGGGCGGCCTGCGCACCGTGCTCACCGGCGGCACGGCCCTGACCCCGCCCACCCCGCGCCATGCGCTGCGCTACGAAGTGGGCTCGCTGTCGAAGACCTTCACCGTGCTGCTGCTGGCCGACCTCGCCAGGGCCGGGGTGCTGGCGCTGGACGATCCGCTCGCCACGTACCTGCCGCGCCTGTCGCTGCCGCACCCGTACTCGCGGCGGATCACCCTGCGGCATCTGGCCACCCACACCTCGGGGCTGCCGCGGATCCCCACCGACCTGCTCCCCGGCGCCCTGCTGCACCCGTCCGTCAACGGGTACGCCGCCTACGACACCGAGCGCCTGCTGCACACCTTCGCCCGGACCCGGCCCCGCAACCGTCCCGGCACCCGCTGGCGCTACTCCAACTTCGGGCTGGCGCTGCTCGGCCCGGCGATGGCCGAGGCCGCGGGCACCGGTTACCCGGCCCTGCTCACCGACCGCGTACTGCGCCCGCTCGGGCTGGCGGACACCACCCTGGGCCCGGGGGCCACCGGCACCGACGCCATCGGCCACCGGGCGAACGGGGTGACGCCGGTGCCCAGCACCGACATGGGCGCCTTCGTCGCCATCGGGTCGGTCCGCGCCACCCCCGGGGACCTGCTCGGCTACCTCGAAGCGCACCTCTCCCCCGAGGACACTCCGCTGGCGCTGCCGCTGCGCGACGTCCAGGTCCCGTTGCTGCGCCGCGGCTGGCGGCGCCGCAACACCCACACCCTGACGTGGTTCCAGCACCCGGCCCCGCGCGGCCCGTTGCTCTTCCACGTCGGGGCGACCTTCGGCCAGCAGGCGTTCTTCGGCTACCACCCGGCGTCGCACACCGGTCTGGTGGCGCTGGCCACCCGCCGCGGGAACGGCTGCCGGATGATCCCCACCGCTTACGAGCTGCTGTACACGCTGGCCGGCGAGCCCGCCGTCTGATGCGGGGCGGCGGTCACAGGTCGCCTGCCAGGATCCGGGCGAGCGCGACCTCGGGGCGCTCCTCGCTGGCCCGGTGGAAGAGCTCCGCGTAGGCGTCGTCGCCGATCGCCGCGCGGGCCCGCCGCTCGCACTCCTCGCGTACCGCGCGCAGCTCGGGAGTGCCTCGCTGGGGATGCCCGACGGTGCGCCAGACGGCCTGGCCGCATCCGTAGACCCGGGCGGCCGCGGCACCCTCGCCCTGGGCCGCCAGGGCGGCCGCGAGCAGGTCCAGGCCGAGCGCGATCCCGAACTTGTCGCCGATGTCCCGCTTGGCGGCGAGCATGGCGCGGGCGTGCCCGGCCGACTCCGCGGGCCGGCCCTGGAAGAGCGCGACCAGGGACAGCTGGTAGTCGGTGTAGGAGCGGGTCCAGTGTTCGCCGCGCTCCGCACAGCCGCGGCGTAGTGCGGTGGCCTCGGCGCGGCCCTCGTCGAGCTTGCCGAGGTTGGTGAGCGCGAAGATCCGTACGAGGTGGCAGCGCAGCCGTCCGGGTGAGGCGAACGGGGTGTCCGGCGGCGCTCCGAGGACCTGCTCGACGACGGTGTACGCGGACATCGGACGGCCGGCCATCAGATGGGTGAGGCCGATGAGGTAGCCGGCCTGAAGCACCTCCTCCGCGTCGTCGCCCGCCCGCGCCGCGTCGGCGCACTCCGCGCCCAGGGCGTCGGCGAGCGCCAGATCACCCTGCACGAGTACGGCGACGCCCAGCGCCCACAGTGCACGGGTACGGGCCCGGCTCGGTCCCTGGTGCGCGGCGAGGGCACGGGCGGTGTAGTCGCGGGCCTCGTGCAGATGGCCGCAGCAGCTCCAGAAGAAGCCGACCGAGGCGCTGAGTTCCTGGGCCTGTTCCGGGGCGGTGGCCAGGAGGTGGTCCAGGGCGGTGCACAGGTCGACGTGGGCGTCGGCGACCCGGCCGTACCAGGCGACCTGTTCGGGGCCCAGCCAGCCCTGTTCGGCGCGGCGGACGAAGGCCACGAAGTACGCGGCGTGCCGATCCGCCAGGGCGGCCGTCTCGTTCAGTTCGCCGAGCCACAGCCGGCCGTACTCGCGCAGCGTGTCGAGCATGCGGAAGCGCGGGCCCTCGCGGGTGAGCACCGACTTGGCGGCCAGCCCGGCCAGTACGGTGCGCACCTCCTCCTCGGTGAGCGGGCCGCCGGCGCAGACCGAGGCCGCCGACTCCTCGTCGAAGGTGCCCCGGAAGACGGACAGCCGGGCCCACAGCAGCCGCTCCAGGGGGGTGCACAGCTCATGGCTCCAGCCGATGGCGCAGCGCAGCGTCCGGTGTCGCGGGAGCCGGGTCGGCGGGTCGCCGTCGAGGGCGTCGAAGCGGGAGGTCAGCCGCTCGGCGATGCGCTCCACGGAGCTGTCGGCCAGCTGGGCGACGGCCAGTTCCAGGGCCAGCGGAATGCCTTCGAGGCGCCGGCAGATGGTGTCGGCGGCCGCCGCGTGCCGGGGGTCGGTGAGCCGCAGGCCGGGGGCTGCGGCGCCGGCCCGTTCGGTGAACAGGGCCAGCGCGTCGTTGTCGCCGGTGCAGGGCAGCGGGCCGATCTCGGTGGTCCACTCGCCGACGAGGTCCAGCGGCTGCCGGCTGGTGACCAGCACGGTCAGGTGGGGGGCGGCCGTCAGCAGGTCCGCGAGGAGATCGCGGCAGGCGTCGACGAGGTGTTCGCAGGAGTCCAGGACCAGCAGCAGCCGTTTGTCGGCGAGCCATTCGCACAGCGCCGCCGCGGGGGTGCGGGCCGTGTGGTCGGCCAGGCCGACGGCGTCGCATACGGTGGCCAGCAGCAGCCCCTCGTTGTGTAAGGGCCACAGTTCGGCCCACCAAACCCCGTCGGGGAAGCGTGGCGCCGCCGCGCGCGCGGCTCGTATGGCGATGCGGGTCTTGCCCACGCCACCGGGTCCGGTCAGGGTGACCAGCCGGTGGTCCGTCAACTCCTGGCCGATCTGTCGTAGTTCGGCCCTCCGGCCGACGAAACTGCTGGATTCTTCGGGAATGCTGCTCGCCACCAGCCCAGTTTGCCCCAGCTTCGGCGTCGGGTGGCGGAGGGTGGCGTGGGCGGTCCGCGGCGCGAAGTTGACGACTGCGGGCGGGCCGTGGCGGTCAGGGCGTGACGATGGGGAAGGTGGGGTCGGGGAGGCTGAGGAGGCCCAGGAGCTGGTTGAGCGCCCCGGTCCCGCCGTTCCGGTCCGCCTCGGGCGGCCCCTGGCCGGCCAGGATGTCGAGCAGTTGGGGCTTGGTGAGGGTGAGGGTCAGGTCGGGGCCGCGGTCGTCGGACGGGGTGGGGGCGCCCGGCGAACTGAGGTGGGTCAGCGCCCCGTTGGACAGCGTCAGATGCCAGGTCCGGTCCTCGTCGGGGAGGTAGAGGTCGAGGGTGAGCGGGGTGGACCAGGCGCGCGGGCCGTCGATGCGGACGGCGAGCGCGTCGAGGAGCTGGTCGACGGTGCGGGCCCGGTCCATTTCGGGGACGGCGGTGGCCGACCGTGGCGTGGCGAGGGTGCCGCGCAGTTCCATCGCGCCGGTGAGGTAGAAGTTGCGCCAGGTGCCGTTCTCGCAGCCGTGGCCCAGCCGTTCGTAGACGAGGGCCAGTTCGCGGCGGGCGCGGAGGTTCTTGGGGTCGGCGAAGACGGCGTGGTTGAGGAGGGTGGCGGCGAACCGCAGATCGCCGTCGGCGGCGTACTGCTTGCCCGCGTCCACGGTGGCCTCGACGCCCCCCATGGTGTGCACATAGCGCTTGGCCTGCTCGACCGGAGGGTGCTCCCACAGGTGGGCGGGGTTGCCGTCGAACCATCCCAGGTAGCTCTGGTAGATCGCCTTGACGTTGTGGCTGAGCGAGCCGTAGTAGCCGTGGTGGGCCCACTCCCGCGCGAGGCCCGGCGGCAGCCGCAGCTCCTCGGCGATCTCGGGGCCGGTGAGCCCCTGGTTGAGCAGCCGCACGGTCTGGTCGTGCAGATAGGCGTACAGGTCGCGCTGGTTGGCCAGCAGGGTCCTGATGCGGTCCTTGCCCCAGGTCGGCCAGTGGTGGGAGGCGAAGGCGACCTCCACCTGGTCGCCGAAGAGGGCGAGCGCCTCGCCCAGGTAGCGGGACCAGGCCCGGGCGTCGCGGACGGCGCCGCCGCGCAGCGACAGGACGTGGTGCAGGGTGTGGGTGGCGTTCTCGGCCAGGCAGAGCGCCCGGTGCGCCGGGAAGCAGAAGTTCATCTCGGCGGGCGCCTCGGTGCCCGGGGTGAGCTGGAAGGCGAGGTGCACCCCGTCGAGGATCTCCTCCTGGCCGGTGCTGGTGATGTCCACGGTCGGCGGGATCAGGGTCATGGTTCCGGTGGAGTGGGTGGCGCCCAGACCGCAGCCGATCTGGGCGTCCGGCCCCTTGGTGAGCTCGGCGCCGTACATGTAGACGGCGCGCCGGTCCATCGCGGTCCCGGCGTAGACGTGCTCGCCGACGGCGTGGGCGAGGAAGCCGGCGGGTGCGAGCACCGGAACGGGGTGGTGGCCGGGCGGGAGTACGCCGCGGGCGCCGCCGAAGTGGTCTCCGTGCGAGTGGGTGTAGATCAGGCCGGTGACCGGCCGGTCTCCCCGGTGCTTGCGGTAGAGCTCCAGGGCCGCGGCGGCGGTCTCCGCGGAGCGGAGCGGGTCGATGACGATCACGCCGTGATCGCCTTCGACCAGCGTCATATTGGACAGGTCCAGACCGCGGGCCTGGTAGATGCCGTCGGTGACCTCGTACAGACCCTGGCGGCTCACCAGCCGGCCCTGGCGCCACAGGCCCTCGTGGGCGGTGTCGGGGCAGTTCTGGGCCAGGAATCCGTAGGCCCCGGCGTCCCAGACCACCCGGCCGTCGTCCATGGTGACCTCGGGCGGGTCCAGTTCCGCGATGAAGCCGCGGTCGGCGTCGGCGAAGTCTTCGTGATCATCCACGGGCACAGCGGTCACGGGATGCTCCCTCTCCGGGGCGGTCGCCCAGAGCCAAATACCCCATACCCCGATTATCCCAGTCCGGGCGGCGGCCGCACGTGTGCGCGGGGCCCCGCCGGCCCCGCTCCGGTGCGCCGCGCCGCCCGGGTCACCGCCGGATCAGACCGGCTCGGCCTCGATGAGGCAGAAGCGGTTGGGTTCCGGGAGCGGGATGACGGTGCGCAGGGCGAAGCCCGCGGCGCGGCACAGCTGGTCGAAGTCGTCCCGGGTGCGCTCCCGGCCCTCGACGTTGACCAGCATGTTGAGGTCGCTGAGGTAGAGCGCGCCGGCCCCTGAGGGGTCGACACCGGACAGCGAGGGGGCGACCACGGGCGGCAGCACCGGCTCGATGATCAGCAGTCGGCCGTCGTCGGGGATCGCCTGCCGGCAGTGCCGCAGGATCGTGGTGCACTGCTCGTCGTTCCAGTCGTGGATCACGCTCTTGAGGAGGTAGAGGTCGGCGCCCTCGGGAGCGGTGGCGAAGAAGTCCCCGGCGACGAGCGAGCAGCGCCCGGCCAGACCCTCGTCCGCCAGTCGCGTACCGGCCTGGGCGAGGCCCTCCGCGCTGTCGAAGAGGATGCCGCGGAGCGCGGGGTGCGCCTGCAGGATCGGGGCGAGCAGGGTGCCGTCGCCGCCGCCGATGTCGGCGACGGCCTTGAAGCGGCCGAAGTCGTAGGCCGCGGGGACCAGCGCGGCGGTGTCGCGGGTGGCCTGGCCCATGGCGGCGTTGAAGTCGGCGGAGAGCTGCGGCTGTTCGGCGAGGTAGCCGAAGAAGTCCTGACCGAAGGCCGTGTCGAAGGAGGGCCGGCCGGTACGCACGCTGTCGTCCAGGAGCTCCCAGGCCCGGAGGATGGTGGGGTCGGTGAACATCCGGGAGAAGGAGCGCAGCGACTGGGGGTGGTCGCTGTGCAGCAGAGCGCCGGCCGGGGTGGTGGCGAACTTCCCGGCAGGCCGCTCCACGAGCAGTCCGAGGCCGGCCAGCGCCCGCAGTAACCGGCCCATGGCCTGGGGTTCGGCGGCACACTCCGCGGCCAGCTCGTCCGGGCCGCGCTCCCCGTCCCCGATGAGGTCGATGATCCCCATGCGGGCCGCGGCGCCCAGCGTGTGTGCCGCCATGCCGCCGTAGGCGATCCGTACCAGCGCGTCCCGGGCCTCGTCCAAAGGCTGCTTCTCGTACGACATGGTGCGACACCTCTCCGGTTCAACGGCGTTACGGGCAGGGCCCGGCAGGGCACAACACGCAGGTGACGTTGTTGCCCCGCAATGAGTTAGGCGAGCCTAACTACAAATGATCAACGGGGCAACGCCCCCTTCGCCCCCTTCGCCCACATCCCGCCCGTACGACGCCGCCCGCGCGCCATCCGGGAGAGGAGAGACGCCCCTGTCCCCGTACGACGACCGCCCCTTCGGCGAGATCGCCGAGCCGTTCCGGCACCGAGCCCTTTCCGACACCCGCACCCCGTCGACCTGGCGCTCGCGCACCTGTCCGCGCGGCGCCGCACGGCTTGCACAGGCCGCGGCGATCGCCGGCCTAGCCCTCGGTATCGCCCTGGCGCACGGCCTGCTGATCGCGAGCGGGCTGGTCCTGGCCGGACTGGCCGGGCACCTGTCGACCGAGAGCCGCGCACGACGCCGATAGCCCGACCGCAGCGCCCGCACACGCGACCGCCGGCCCGCCCGCCCCCGAGGGAGCAGGCGCACCGGCGGCTTGTCACACGCCCCCGTTTGGGGAGCGCAGGTCATGTGGCGCTGCGGCTCCTCGATGCCACGGCGACACACATGGCGCCCAGCAAGAACGTCAGAACACCGATGACGAGGTTGTTCCAGATGACGCCGGCGTCCGGACTGCTGCCGACGATCCAGGGCGAGATGATCATCCATACACCGATCGCGCACATCGCGCCGCTCAGGCCGTACATCCGCGCGGGTGCCACAGTGAAACCCACCGCCAGCAGGGCGATCGCGATGCCGAGGATGAGGTTGTGCAACACCAGCGGAGGTTGCGCGGCGGCGAAGTGGACGATCCACGGCGAGACGGCGCAGTACAGGCCGACCAGGAACACCGGGCCGTCGACGAGTACGACATCACGCCCACCGAGCACCCGCTCGTAGCGGGCCCGCATCTCAGAAGCGTCGGGGTGACCGGCGAGATCTCCCCTGGTGTGTGAGACGTCGGCCATACGACTCGCCTCCTTCGCTCGCAAGCCTGGCCGTTTCGCGTGGCATCGGGCCGCGCACCTTTATTCTGCACTTATGTCGCTTTTATGTGTAGATGAAGCGACAGGTGAATTCTGAAGCATTTCGGCCACACCCCCGCTCACCTGCGGTCCAGCGCCCGCCCCAGCCCCAGGTTCCAGCGCCCGCCGCGGCCGCTCAGCTCGGTCGCGGTGAGCGGCGGCACGTCCAGCCGCCAGAACGCGTCCGCGGGCACTCGCAGCGCGCACACCGCCGCGGCCCGTACGACATCCGGTTCGACGACGGCCACCACCCGGCCCGCGTCGAGTGCCATCCGGGTCAGCCAGCCCGCGATCCGGTCGCACAGCGCCCGCAGCGACTCCCCGCCGTGTCCGTCGAAGTCCGGATCGCTCAGCCAACTGGAGACCGCGACCGGTTCGGCATCGGCGACCTCGGCCAGGGTCCGGCCGCGCCAGGCGCCCATCGCACAGCCCGCCAGCTCCGGCGCGGAGCGGGCCGGCAGCCCGAGTTCCACGGCGGTGTCCCGGCACCGGACGGAGGGCGAGGCGAAGATCCGGTCGGCGGCCGGCAGCGATCCGGCCGCGGCCCGCGCGCGGCGCAGACCGGCCTCGCCCAACGGACCGTCGTCATCGAAGCGCACCTCGCGCTGGGCGTCGCCCGCCGCCGGTGAGACCAACATCACCCGAGTCGTCACGCCTGCTCCTTCCGCCGGCCACCACCACCGTCAACCGGCCATCCGTACCGGGCAGTTGCCCGGCGAGCGCGCCCCGTCCTGCGCCACTCCGCCCCCTCTACGGCCTTGGCCCGGTGGCCGGTTCACGGTACCTTCCCGATCGTATTGACGATGACATGACGGAAGCCGGTGGGATCCCGGCGCGGTCGCGCCACTGTATGTCCGGTTTTTACCAGCCCAAAAGGGCCAGGCCGGATGAGCCAGACCCGGCATGTCGTCCCGCACTCCACTGACTAGGGACGCGAGTTCCCCCTAATAGGAGGTTCTGCCATGGCTCAGACCATCGCACCCCCGGCCACCGGCGCCGCCGCCCCCGCCCCGCTCCCCCTCAAGGAGATCGCCCCCTGGGCGCTGTTCGGCGTCGTCCTGGCGCTGGTCCTGCTGTACTTCGTCGGCGCCGAGCAGGGCGCCACCTCACTGCTGTCCGGCACCGACGTGCACGAGTGGGTCCACGACGGGCGCCACCTCCTCGGCTTCCCCTGCCACTGATCGGACCTGGCACCCAATGAACTCGCTCACCGTCAGAAATCTTCTGGTGCGCGGTCTGCTCGCCGGCCTGGCAGCCGGTGTCGTCGCCCTCGTCGTCGCCTACCTGCTGGGCGAACCGCGGGTGGACGCCGCCATCGCGTTCGAGGAGGCCCACAGTCACGGCCACGAGCACGAGGTGGAGGTCGTCAGCCGCGGTATGCAGTCCACGGCGGGGCTGGCGACCGGCGTCCTGGTCTACGGCGTGGCGCTGGGCGGCATCGCCGCACTGGTCTTCTGCTTCCTGCTGGGCCGGATCGGCCGCTTCGGCGCCCGGACCACCGCCGCCCTGCTGTCCGGCGCCGCACTGCTGGTCTATCTCGTACCGTTCCTGAAGTACCCGGCGAACCCGCCGGCCGTCGGCGACCCCGACACGATCGGCCAGCGCACCGCCCTGTACTTCCTGATGATGCTGCTCGGCATCCTGCTGGCCGTCGGCGCGACGATCCTCGGCCGGCGCCTGGCGCCCAAGCTGGGCAACTGGTACGCCACGGTGGCGGCCGGCGCCGCGTTCGTGGTCGCCGTCGGTGTCGCGTACGCCTTCCTGCCGTCCTACGACAATGTGCCGCACGGCTTCCCCGGCACACTGCTGTGGCAGTTCCGGCTGTCGACGATCGCCGTCCAACTGGTGCTGTGGACCGCCTTCGGGCTGCTCTTCGGCCACCTCGCGGAGCGTGTCGTCCCCACGCAGCAACGGGCCGCCGCACCCGCGGCGGCGCCCGCCACCTCCTGATACGGCGTCCACCGCCGGGCAGGCGCACACGGGAAGGGCCCGCGACCACGCGTCGCGGGCCCTTCCGCTCGTGTGCCGGCCGCCTCAGGACAGGCCGTGGGTGCCGTCCAGATGCGGCAGGTCGTGGTCGAGGCGCTCGCGTTTGGCGCGCAGATAGCGGATGTTCTCCGCCCGGGGCGCCACCAGCAGCGGGACCTGTTCGGCGACGGTGATGCCGTGCCGCAGCAGCGCGGCCCGCTTGCGCGGGTTGTTCGACAGAAGCCGCACGGACCGGACGTCCAGGTCCTGCAGGATCTCCGCCGCGACGCGGTATTCACGGGCGTCGACGGGCAGTCCGAGCGCGATGTTCGCCTCGACCGTGTCCAGCCCGTCGTCCTGCAGCTTCATCGCCCGGAGTTTGGCCAGCAGGCCGATTCCCCGCCCCTCGTGGCCCTGGAGGTAGACGAGAACGCCGCGCCCGGCCGCCACGATCGCGCGCAGCGCGGCGGACAGCTGATCGCCGCATTCGCAGTGCGTGGAGCCGAAGACATCGCCGGTCAGGCACTCCGAATGCACCCGGGTCAGCGCCAGTTCGCCCGCCACCTCGCCGTACACCAGCGCCACCTGCTCGATATCACCGCGCCGGTCGAGATAGCCCACGGCGCGAAATTCCCCATAGGTGGTGGGCAGCCGGACCTCCACCACCCGTTCCACACCCGCATTTTCACGGCCGGCATTGTCGAGAGCGAGAGCGAGGTCGGGGCCGAGGCCCGGACCGACTACATCGTCGGGGTCCGTCATGGCGCGATGGTACCCGCGCGGTGAATAGGGCGGCAGCGATTACTCACCCATACGACAAGTATGCTGCGAGGCCGACGCCCCGGTCAGCCGGCGACGAAAGGCGGCAGTGCCCATGACCGCTCCACCACAACCGTCCCCGATCACCCCTCTGTTGCCGGCGGACACCACCGAGGACGTGCGGGCGCGACGCCCGTCGACGGCCGTGCTGCCGGTCGGCAGTTTCGAACAGCACGGCGCCCACCTGCCGTTGGTCACCGACACCGTCATCGCCTGCACCATCGCCGGGGAGCTGGCCGCCGCCCACCCCGTCCAGCTGCTGCCACCGCTGACGGTGTCCTGTTCGCACGAACACGCCGACTGGCCGGGGACCGTCAGCATTTCGGCGCGGACCCTGCACGCGGTCGTCACCGACATCGCCGCTTCACTGCGCCGGTCCGGCATCGGCACCCTGATTCTGGTCAACGGGCACGGCGGAAATTACGTACTGCGCAATGTGGTTCAGGAATCCGCCGGGAGCGGGGTGCGGATGGCGCTGTTCCCCCAGTCGGCGGACTGGGAGGCGGCGCGCGCCCGGGCCGGGGTACGGACCTCCGCGCACAGCGATATGCATGCGGGAGAGGTCGAGACGTCCATCCTCCTGCATGCCCATCCCGAACTGGTCAAGGACGGCTACGAATCGGCGGATTGCACCGCCGATGACCGAAAGCATCTGCTGACACTGGGAATGTCGGCCTATACCGCCTCCGGAGTCATCGGACGCCCCTCGCTCGCCTCCGCCCGCAAAGGCAGGGAATTGCTGGCCGGACTGGTGGCGGCATTCGGCGAATACGCCGCGCTGCTGGGGACGCCGACGGAAGGCGGCCGGTGAGATGACGGCCGGAAAGGGGCCCGAGGTGCTGGACGCCACGGCGGCATGGGAACGTCTGCTGCGGATCCGTACGGCCGCCGATGCCCACGCGGCCGGTCTGGTGACGGACGGGGACGGCGGACGGCGTTGGGGACAGCCGGCCTCGTCCGGGGCGGCCGAGCTCGCCGAGCGCTATCTCCCGCTCTGCCTCGCGGGTCCGCGGATCGCGTTCGCACAGCTCGGGCAGAGCCTGGACGGCTTCATCGCGACCCGTACCGGCGACGCCGACTACGTCACCGGGGCGGAGGACCGCCGCCATCTGCACCGGCTGCGCGCACTGGCCGACGCGGTGGTGGTGGGGGCCGGTACCGCCGTGGCGGACGACCCCCGGCTGACCGTACGTGCCTGTCCGGGCGAGCATCCGGTACGGGTGGTGCTCGACCCACAGGGCCGGGTGCCGGTGCACAGCGGGGTGTTCACCGACGGTGCGGCGCCGACGCTGTGGGTGCTCGGACCGGGCGCCGGCCCCACGCCCCGGGACGCCTTGGACGCCGGGGTCGATGTCCTCCGGCTGCCGGATGCGGGCGCCTTCGACCCGGAGCGGCTGCTGGCCGTGCTGGCGCGGCGCGGGCTGGGCCGGGTGCTGATAGAAGGCGGCGGCGTCACCGTGTCGCGGTTCGTGCGGGCACGGGCACTGGACCGGCTGTACCTCACCGTCGCGCCGGTCCTGCTCGGCGATGGCGTCCCCGGCCTGCGGTTTCCCGGTACGCCTGTGATGCGCCAGGCGCTACGTCCGCCGCTGCGGCGCGCCCTGCTCGGCGAGGACACGCTCTTCGAGCTCGAACTGCGGGCGGCGGCCGGCGCGTGCCCCGGCGGCCCACCGCACGAGCAGGACCACGGCGCCGGGCAGGCCGGCGACGAAGGCGAGGACGCCGTAGACCACGGAGGTGGTCAGTCCCTGCGCGGCGCCCAGCCCGGCGGCGCCGAACGCCCAGGCTGCGGCGCCCTCGCGGGGGCCCCAGCCGCCGATGTTGACCGGCAGCGCCATCGCGAGCAGCGCTAGCACCACCAGCGGCACCAGCTCGGCGGTGGGGGCACTGACCCCGGCGACACGGGCCGCCAGGACGAACATCGCGAGGTAGCCGGCGAGCACCGCCACCGACGACAGCGCGACACCGGGCCAGACCCCGCGGGACGGCAGGCCCTGGCGCGCCTCGGCGCGCGGGGCGCGTGCGCTCCCCCGGCGCAGATACCGCCATCCGACGGCCGTCAGGGCCACCGCGCACAGAGCGGCGGCGGACAGTGCGACGCCGGGTGAGCCGAGGGCGCGGGCGAGTGCGGCGGAGACCGGCGAGGGTCGCACGAGCAGCACCGCGGCACCGCAGACGAGCAACACCAGCTGGCCCGCGGCGCGTTCCAGTATCACCGCGCGTACGCCCCGGCCGAGGTCGCCCGAGCCGCGGCGGTGCCCGACGGCGCGGTGGACGTCGCCCAGGACCCCGCCGGGCAGCACCGCGTTCAGGAACAACGCCCGGTAGTAGTCCGCGACGGCCCGGCCCAGCGGCAGCCGCAGCCCCAGGCCGCGGGCCACCAGGCACCAGCGCCAGGCGCTGAGGACCGTGGTCAGCAGGCCGATGGCGAGGGCGGCCAGCAGCGTACCGGCGTCGATCCTGCGCAGCCCGGCCAGGAAGGCGGCGGAGCCCAGATGCCACACCAGCGCCACCAGCACACCCGCGCCCGCCGCCAGCCTCAGCCACACCGCCCAGCCGGACCGGTGCATCACTCGGCCCCGGGCGGCGGACCGGGCAGCGCCAGCAGATCGGTGTGGTGCACCGTGACGCCCAACTCCCCCGCCGCGCACTGGTCCAGTCTCCGGCGCAGATACGCGACGGCCCGGGGCGCCAGCGCCGGCCGCTGGGCGTGCGCGGCACCGACCCAGCCGCGCAGCCATTCGGCGATCAGCGTGCACTCGGCGCTTCCCAGCCGCCATGGGCTGGACCGCAGCGACACCGTCGCGCCGCGTCGCTCGAAGGCGGCGACGGCCGCCGCGACCGCGTCCGGACCCAGCAGGCGGCGGCCGCGGTCCGCGCGGCGCTGGTGGTCGTTGAAGGCGGCGGTCAGCTCGGCGTCGAGCGGCTCCTTCGGGGTCAGTTCGACCCGCCCGGCGACGGAGAGCGCCAGCAGTGCGGGGCACCCGGCGCGCGTACAGGCCTCGGCGAGCGCCTCCACCTCGTCGCGGGTGAGCAGATCGAGCAGCGCCGAGGCGGAGACCAGTGACGTACCGGCGAGGTCCGCGGCGCTGAGGGCGGTCAGATCGCCGTGCTCGGTCACGGTGTGAACGGCACTGCCGTCAGCGGCGGTTGAGGGCATCCGCGCGCCGGCGTGGGCGAGCAGCGCCGGGTCGTGGTCGTGGAGGGTCCACTGCTGCGGACCGGGCAGTCGGACGGCGAGCCAGCGCGCCATCGAGCCGGTCCCGGAGCCGAGATCGCGGATCACCAGGCCGGGTGGGCGCCCCTCCTGCCCGGCCGCCTGCGCGAGCCAGGTGCGCAGGGGGCGCAGCAACTCGGGCGCCCGGGACACGGCATCGGCGCGCTCGCGCAACTCCAGCCAGCCGGCGGCGAACCGGGCGCTTCCCACGGCGTTCAACGCGCCCTCCGGGGTTCGTGCCGAAGCCGTTCCAGCGCTCCGGCCAGACTGTGCGACGTCATCTCCCACTCCTCCAGCATGGCACGCCGGTCGCGTGCCGATCTCTTCAGCCGGTGGCGCAGCCGCGGATCGCCGAACCAGCGGCGCAGCGCGTCGGCGAGTTCCACCGGGCTTGCGGACGGTACGAGCAGGCCGGGCAGACTGCCGTCGGGGGCCCGCCCGAGGGCTTCCGGTACGCCGTCCACCGCCGTCGCCAGCACCGGGATCCCGCGGGCCAGCGCCTCGGTGACGACCATGCCGTAGGTCTCGGCGTACGAGGTGAGCACCAGCAGGTCGGCGGCGGCATAGCGCGCGGCCAGCTCCGCGCCGGCCAGCGGACCGGTGAAGTCGACCCGGTCGGCGATGCCCAACTCAGCGGCTCTGCTGGGCAGTTGTTCGGCGTAGCCGGGGTCGCCTCCGGGCCCGCCGACGAACGCACAGCTCCAGGGCACCTCGGAGACGGCCGCGAGGGCGTCGAGCAGCCGGCGCTGTCCCTTGCGCGGGGTGAGCGAGGCGACGCAGAGCAGCGCGCCGGCACCGTCCGTGCCGGGCGCGAGGGGCGCGGGATCTACCCCCGGCCTGGCGACGTGGACCCGCGCCGCGGCCGGGCCGTGGTGCGCGACGAGCCGACGGGCGGCCCACTCGCTGGTGGCCACCACGGCCCCCACGGCACGCAGGGTGCGGCGTTCGCGGGCGTCCAGCTCGGCCGCCGTCCCGGGGTCGAGGCCGGTCTCGTCCCCCAGCGGCAGATGCATCAGCACGGCGAGCCGCAGCCGTTCGGCCTCGGGGGCGAGGACCTCGGGGACGCCGCCGGCGACCAGTCCGTCGAGCAGGACCACCGCGCCGTCCGGCAGGGCCGCCAGCCGGCCCGCCAGTCCCGCGCGGGCCGCCTCGTCCGGCCGCGGCCAGCTGCCGGGCATCGCGTACGGGTGCACCCGCCACCCCTGCGCCGGGAGGTCGCGGCACACCCGCCGGTCGTAGACGTTGCCCCCGCTGGGCTTCTTCGGATCGTCGACGCCATCGGGCACGACGAAGTGCACCACCCGCTCCGACGCCCCGTCGGCGCCGGTCCGCGTCACAGCGTGCGCTCGTACGTCGCCCAGGCGATATGCGATTCGTGCAGGGTGACCGATATGCCGGCCAGCTCGCGGGCGCCCTCGCCGAGGTTGCCGGCCCGCACGCGGTCGGCGAGCCGGTCGGCGATCACCTTGGCCAGGGCCTCCGTCGAGGTGTTGATCCCCGCGAAGGCGGGTTCGTCGTCGAGGTTGCGGTAGTTCAACTCGCCGACGACCTGGCCGAGTTCCTGGGTGGCCAGGCCGATGTCGACGACGATGTTGTCGGCGTCGAGAGCCTCCCGGCGGAAGGTGGCGTCCACGATGAAGGTCGCGCCGTGCAGTCGCTGTGCGGGCCCGAAGACCGCGCCGCGGAAGCTGTGCGCGACCATGAGGTGATCGCGGACGGTGATACTGAACACGGGCGTTCCTCCGGTGTGATGTCGGTCTCATGGACGGCCACGGTGACGGTGCTTGCCGTGGGGCGGTCGCGGCGTGCCGCGCCCGTGGTCTAGGAGGCGCCCGGAGGCGCGTAGCGGATGCGGTGGCACAGCGCCGCGAGGTCGCCGGAGGCGAGCCGGGGCAGCACCGAGGGCAGCTCCTCGAAGGCGGATTCGCCGGTGACCAGGGCGTCGAAGGCGGGGTCGGCGAGCAGGTCGAGGGCGAGCGCGAGCCGGTCGGCGAAGGTGCGGCGGGCGCGGCGGGCCGAGGAGACCGCACCGACCTGGCTGCTGCGGACGACCAGCCGGCGGGAGTGGAAGGCCTCCCCCAGGGGCAGGCTGACCCGCCGGTCGCCGTACCAGCTCAGCTCGATGACGGTGCCTTCCGGGGCGAGCAGTTCGAGCGAGCGCGCCAGCCCCTCCTCGCTCGCGCTGGCGTGCACGACGAGGTCGCAGTCGCCCAACGCGTCGTCGGGCAGCGCGAAGTCGATACCGAGTGCCTCGGCGGTGGTGGCGCGCGCCGGGTCGGCGTCGACCAGCTGCAGCCGGACCGCCGGGTAGCGGGCGAGCAGGGCGGCGACGCTGCAGCCGACCATGCCCGCGCCGACCACCGCGATCCGGTCGCCGACCAGCGGCGCGGCATCCCACAGGGCGTTCACCGCGGTCTCCACGGTGCCCGCCAGCACGGCGCGCGCGGCGGGGACGGCGTCCGGCACGGGGGTGACGGCGTGCGCCGGGACCACGTAGTGCGTCTGGTGCGGGGCGAGGCAGAAGACCGTACGGCCGCGCAGCGCGGGCGGACCCTCCTCGACGACGCCGACGTTGAGGTAGCCGTACTTGACCGGGGCGGGGAACTCGCCTTCCTGGAACGGCGCCCGCATGGCGCCGTACTGGCTCTTGGGAACGCCGCCGCGGAAGACCAGGGTCTCGGTCCCGCGGCTCACACCGGAGTACAGCGTCCGCACGAGCACCTCATCGGAACCGGGCTCCGGCAGCGGCACCGGCCGCAGCTCGCCCCGGCCCGGAGCGCTTAGCCAAAACGCACAAGCGACGCGCGGCATCGGGATCCTCCTGGACGCTCCGTCGTGGGGTCGTTGATGCTGGGGATCATGAGGACGCCGTCACCATACGCGGCGCCCATGGACTGCGCCACAAGTCGCGGGAGGCACAGTGGCTGTTGTGAAAGAGCACCACGGCACAAGGCGGTTGGAGCAGGACACCACGGCCGGAATGGGTGTGCAGCTGCTGGTACTGGTGGTGCTCGGCCGGGCCGTCGGCCTGGGCACCGCGGGGTGGCTGACGGGTGCCGTGTTCGCCGTGGGCAGCTGGGCCGTGCTCACCCTCGCGCTGCGCCGGTCGTGGACGGGGTCGTTCGGCCCCGCCAACCGCGTCACCCTGGCCCGGACGATCCTCGTCGGCGCAGTGACGGCGCTGGTCGCGGACTCCTTCGACGGGCGGGCACCGGTCACGGTGCTGATCGCGCTGGCCACCGTCGCGCTGCTGCTGGACGCCGTCGACGGACAGGTCGCCCGGCGCACCGGTACGGCGACCCGGCTCGGGGCCCGCTTCGACATGGAGGTCGACGCCTTCCTCATCCTGGTGCTCTGCGTCTACCTCGCGGTGCCGCTGGGCGCCTGGGTGCTGACCATCGGTCTGATGCGGTACGCCTTCGTCGCGGCGTCCTGGGCGCTGCCGTGGCTCGGCGGTGCGCTGCCGCACAGCATGGCCCGTAAGACGGTGGCGGCGCTCCAGGGGATCGTGCTGGTCGTGGCCGGTTCCGGAATCATGCCGCGGGCCTCGGCGGCGGCCGCGGTGGCCGTGGCGCTGGCGCTGCTGGTGTGGTCGTTCGGGCGGGACGTCTGGTGGCTGTGGCGGGTCCATGCCGCGGCGTCCGGCGTCGTCCCGCGTCCTACGTCCCCGCGTGCCGCCCCAGGTAGACGACGAGCACCAGGAAGACCAGCACCAGATTCGTGACGACGACGCAGAGCAGTACCCGGCGCCAGAGGCTGTCCCGGGGCGGCCGGTGCACGAGCACCGTGCCGGGCAGCCGGGCGAGCCGGGTTCCGGGGCGGACCGCGGTGGTGCGGGCCCGGCGGACCCCGTGGCGCGGCGAGGAGTAGCGGTGGGCGAGGCGCTCCGGGCAACTACGGGTGTGCCCACGGGCCGTGCGGAGCGGCCCGCGCCCCGGCGCACGGCCCCGGCACGGGGGCGTGGCACCGGGCCCGGAGCGCGTGGGTATACAGGTCCGTGAGCGGACCGCCCGCCAGGGCGGCGGCCCCTTGCGCCTCGGTACCACGCATGACCTCCGCGTTCCGGCCTACGGCCGTAACGTCGTCTGTTGAATTGCAAAATTCTAGCCTGTCCGCTGCGCTTGGCTTGCTTCCCACGTTGTCGGCTTTCCCGCCGTGGGGGTTTGTCGCCGTTGCGCCTGCGGCGGGCTGGGTGCCGCTGCGCGGGGCGTTTTCGGCAGCGGGTGCGGCCCTCCGGACTCCGTCCTGCGGTCCGCCCCCTCCCGTGGGTGGGGGGAGGGAAGACCGGTGGGGGTCCCGTAAGCCCCCGTGTGCCGGTAGTCGACGGACAGGGCACGCCCCCACCGGCCGCTTTCCCACCCACCACGGGAGGGGACAGACCGTAGGACGGAGTCCGTAGGGCTGTCACCGCACCCGACAAACAACCGCCCGCCGCAGGCGCAACGGCGAATGACCACCACGGCGGGAAAGCCGACAACGCGGGCCGCAGCAAAGCGCAGCGAAAGGGCGCAACGGTGAACAACCACCACGGCGGGAAAGCCAAAAGCGTGGGAGGCGGGCAAAGCGCAGCGAACGGGTGATCAAGCCGCCCCCCGGTGTCGTCAGGCAGCCCCCGCGCGTTGGACTGCCATGACCGTCTTCCGCGTCCGACCGTGGTTTCTGCCGACCAGCCTCGCGGCGTTCCTCACCGAGGTGTGGCCGGACGGGCCGGCTGACGCGCCGTCGGACGCCGGACCCGGCGAGCCGCGGGAGGGCGGGGCCGACGGGCCGCCTCCTACCCGGTCAGCTGATTCAGGGACGACCGAATGCCATCCGTGCCCCGGTGCGGCCGACGACGGCGGCGAGCACTCCCGCAGGCACCCTGACCGGCCCTGACGGGCGGCCGCGCGGCCGGCCTCGGCAGCGGAGCTGACAGCGCGTCGAAAGCTGGCGGGCGCACACACCGTGGCCATCGGGTTACCACATGTGGCGAGCGGTGGTGATCGCCCATAACTTCGCCTCATGGCGCTTCGACAGATGAAATACATGGGCTGCGTCGCAGCGGTACTGGCCGGCGGACTGGGCGCCGGCGCGCCCTGCGGCGGGGGACGGCATGTGGTCCGCCCGGGCGATTCGATCCAGCGGGCGGTGGACAGGGCACGGCCGGGTGACACCGTCGTCGTCAAGCCCGGGGTCTATCAGGAGAGCGTACTGATCAACAAGTCCCGGCTGCGCCTCGTCGGAGCGGGCGGGAAGACGGTGATCAAGCCGACCGGGAAGCGCGCGGAGAACGCCTGCGGGCAGGAGGGCAACGGCATCTGCGTCATCGGCAGCAAGGGCCACCCGCTCCACGACGTCCACATCCGTTCGCTGACCGTCGCCGACTTCAAGCGGAACGGCATCTGGGCCTCCGGCACCGAACGGCTGACCGTATCCGATGTGACCTCCCGGAAGAACCGCGTGTGGGGCATCGCCACGGAGAAGTCCACCGCCAGCCTGATCAGGGACAACGAGGTCACCGGCAACGGCGACTCCGGCATCTTCGTCGCGAACACGGTGAAGGAGGAGGGCGGGGCCACCGACACCCGGGGCACGTCCATCTCCCAGAACCTCATGGCGGACAACCGGATCGGCGTCACGATCCGGCGCGTCAGGAATCTGACGGTCAGCCACAACACCATGACCGGGAACTGCGGCGGAGCGTTCATCGTCGGCGACGAGTCACGCCCCCGGGCGGGCGCCCTGACCGTACGGAACAACGAGATCACCAAGAACAACAAGTACTGCCCCGCCAACCCCCGTCTGCCGTTCCTCCAGGGCTCCGGCGTCGTCCTCACCGGCACCGAGGACGCGAAGGTGGTCCACAACCGCATCCGGGACAACGCCGGCAAGTCCCCGCTCTCCGGCGGCGTCGTGCTCTTCCACAGCTTCGTCAAGGCCCTCAACGAGCGCAACGTCATCGCGGACAACGTGGTGCTGGACAACAAGCCGGTGGACCTGGCCAACCGGGACACCGAAGGCCGGGGCAACGAGTTCCACGGCAACAAGTGCCGGACCTCGGAGCCGGCCCGTCTGTGCTGACTTCACACGGGAGAATCGAGGCGGAATGACCACCGTAAGTCCCACCCCCCAGCCGGCCATGCGGCTGCGCGAGCTGGTCTTCGGAGCCGCGTGCGCGGCAGCCGTACGGGCCGCGGCCAAGCTCGGCGTCGCCGACGCCCTCGGCGAGCGGCCCGCCACGGCGCAGGAGCTGGCCACCGCGGTGCGGGCCGAGCCGCGGCCGCTGGAGCGGCTGCTGCGCACGCTGTCCTGCTACGGAATCTTCGAGGAGACCGCGGACGGGAAGTACGCCCACACCGAGATGTCCCGGCTGCTGCGCGAGGACGCCCCCAACAGCCTGCGCTACATCTCCCTGTGGTGCACCGAGCCCTGGACCTGGGACGCCTGGCCCCGGCTCGACGAAGCGGTGCGCTCGGGCCGCAACGTCTTCGACGACCTGTACGGCAAGGGCTTCTTCAGCTATCTCCACGAGGACGCACCGGACTCCGCCGACGTCTTCGACCGGGCCATGACCACCTCCAGCAAGCAGTCGGCCGAGGACCTCGCCGCGCTGCTCGACCTGTCCGGGGCGTCGTCGGTGGCGGACATCGGCGGCGGCCAGGGGCATGTGCTGGCCGGCCTGCTGGAGAAGTACCCCGCGATGCAGGGCACGCTGCTCGATCTGCCCGCGGTGGTGGCGAACTGCGACGCCCGGCTCCGGGAGGGCGGCGCGCTCGCCCCGCGGGTGCGGATCGTGCCCGGCGACTGCCGCGACGAGATCCCCGTACAGGCCGATGTCTACATCATCAAGAACATCCTGGAGTGGGACGACGAGAGCACCCGCCGGACGCTGCGCAACGTCGTCGACGCCGCCCGCCCCGGCGCGCGTGTGGTGATCATCGAGAATCTCGTCGACGACAGCCCCTCGATGAAGTTCACCACCGCCATGGACCTGCTGCTGCTCCTGAACGTCGGTGGCGCCAAGCACACCAAGGAGAGCCTGGTCGGCCGGATGTCGGCGGCCGGCCTGAAGGTCGGCGACATCACACCCGTCAACCCCTATCTGCACGCCTTCGAGTGCACCGTTCCGGCGTGAGATGAACGTGCCCGTGAACGGCAGGCCGCCCGGCGAGGAGAAGCCTCCTCGCCGGGCGGCCCGGCCCGTTCCCGGGCGGATGCGTGCACCGGGGGATCGCCCCGGCTCCGCCTGCGCGTCAGCCGCGGCCGTCGCGCTCCCAGCGATAGAACTCGTGGGCCATCGCGTCCTTGGGGCTGCGCCAGGTCTCCGGGTCGTACGCGCTGACGTAGGCGGACAGCTTGTCGCTCACCGCGCGGAACTCGGGGTGCTCGGTGACCTTGGCGATCTCCGGGCCGGGCGGCCGGTCGGATTCGATGAGGTGCAGATACACGTCACCGAACTGGAAGAGGGTCCGCCGCGAGACGCCGACCAGGTGCGGCAGTTCCGTACGGTCGGAGGCCTTGAAGACCTCGGCGATGTCCGGAGCCGAGCCGGGTGCCATACGAGCGACGATCAGAGCGTGGTGCATCGGGGAGATCCCTTCTTTGCCGCCGGGTGGCGGTCCGGACACGGCCCAGGGGACGGTCAGTTGACGGCGGCGGAACGCAGCTCGCGGTCCCGCTGTTCGATCTTGTCCCGGATGAGTTCCAGCTGGATCCGCGAGTTGCGGTTGATCAGCTCGGTCATCCCCTTGTCGTCGACCGGGGCCTGCGGCTTCATCGCGAAGTCCTGGGTCCAGTGCATCGAGGTGCCGCCCGGGATCTCGGAGTACTTCCAGTGGATGTCCATGTGCGCGAAGGGGCCGGTCTCCACCCGGCGGGCGCGGACGGTGCGGGCCCGTCGGTCCATGACCCGTTCGGAGACCCAGCTCCAGACGGTGCCGTTGTCGTCCGGGTGCATCGTCAGCCGGAAGGTGGTCTTGTCGCCCTCCCGGGACAGCACCTCGACCGAGGCGTACTCGCTGAACAGCTGCGGCCAGTTCTCGATGTCGTTGGTGATGTCCCAGACGAGGTCGAGGGGCGCGGCGATGGTGATGTCGTTCTCGGTGTGGCCGGGCATGTCAGGCTCCTGTCGTAGGCACTTTGTCCTTGTCGGCGTTGGCGTGGTCGGTGTTGACGAGGGCGAGGAAGTCGCGCGGCGTCTTGCAGCGCTCCGCGTCGGTCGGCATCGGCCGGCCGTGCCGGTTCTCCAGTTCGCCCACGATGCCGAGGAGGCCGAGCGAGTCGAGGCCGAACTCGGCGAAGGACAGGTCGGCGCGGTTGGCCAGATCCTTCGGGTCGACGGTGAGGCCGGCGGCCGACTTCATCAGCGATGCCAGCTCGTCGAGGGTCAGTTGAGCGGTCATGTGGGGTTCTCCTTCTCACGAGGGGGACGTGGGGGCGTGCCGCAGCACCATCGCCGCGTTCGACCCCATCAGCCCCCGGCTCAGCACCAGCGCCGTCCGCAGCTCGGCGGGCCGGGCCCGGCCGATCACCACGTCGAGGTCGTGGCATACGTCGACGACGTTGGGCGTGGGCGGCACCACGCCGTTCTCCATGGCGAGCACCGCGGCCGCGATGTCCAGCACGGGAGCACCGCAGTACGCCCGCCCGGTGCCGGTCTTGGGCGCGGTCACCGGGACCCGGCTGGTGCGCCGGCCCAGGGCGTCCGCGAGGGCCAGCGCCTCGGCCCGGTCGGCCGAGGGGACACCGAGCGCGTCCGCGAACACCACGTCGATCTCCTCCGGGGCGCACCGCGCGTCCTCCAGCGCGCCGCGGATCGCGTGGGCGAGCCCGTCGCGGGACTCCTCCCACCGCGAGGCCCCGGTGAAGGTCGCGGCGTGCCCGGAGAGCACGGCCCGGACGGTCGCCCCGCGCTTCCCGGCGGCCGCCGCCTCCTCGATGACCAGCATCGCGCCGCCCTCGGCGGGCACGAATCCGCAGGCGCCGTCGGTGAACGGGCGGTAGGCGCGGTCCGGGTCGTCGAGCCTGCTCAGATCGTCGTAGCCGAGCTGGCAGACGACCGAGTAGGGGGCCAGCGGCGCCTCGGCGGCGCCCACGACGACGGCCTCGGTGCCGCGCCGGATGGTGCGGCAGGCGTGCGCCAGGGCGTCCAGGCCGCCCGCCTCGTCGCTGGCCACGACTCCGCAGGGCCCCTTGAAGCCGCCGCGGATGGAGATCTGTCCGGTGCTGGCCGCGTAGAACCAGGCGATGGACTGGTACGGGCCGACGTGCCGGGAGCCCTGGCCCCAGAGGCGTTGCAGCTCCCGTTGGCCGAACTCGCCGCCGCCCGATCCGGCGGCGGTGACGACCCCCACCGCGAACGGCGAGTGGTTGTAGTCGGCGCGGCCGAGGTGGGCGTCGTCCAGCGCGAGGTTGGCCGCCGCCATGGCGAAGTGCGTGAACCGGTCGGTCTGGACGAGGTAGCGCTCCTCGATCAGATCCGCCGGGTCGAAGCCGCGGACCTCACCGGCGACCTTGAGCGGCAGGTGCTCGCACCCTTCGCGGGTCACCCGGTCCAGGACGCTGATGCCCTCCCTGGTCGCTTTCCAGAAGGCCTCGGTGCTCACGCCGTTGGGGGCGATGACGCCGATGCCGGTGACGACCGAGCGTCGTTCCTTAGGGGCGCTCATCGTGCCCTCCCGCCCTGTCGGGTCAGTACGACCGCTGACTGGAATCCACCGAAGCCGCTGCCGACCGAGAGCACCGAACGCAGCGGCAGCTCCCGTGCCGTCCGGGGCACGTAGTCGAGGTCGCACTCCGGGTCCGGGGTCTCGTAGTTGGCCGTCGGCGGCACGACCTGGTGGGTCAGTGCCAGCACACAGGCGACGATCTCGATGGCGCCGATCGCGCCGAGCGAGTGCCCCACCATGGATTTGATGGAGCTCATCGGCACCTGGTAGGCGTGCTTGCCCAGCGACCGCTTGACCGCGGCGGTCTCGTGCCGGTCGTTCTGCTGGGTGCCGGAGCCGTGTGCGTTGACGTAGTCGACCTGGGTGGCGTCGATCCTGGCGTGACCGAGCGCGCGGTTGATGGCCTCGGCCATCTCCAGGCCCTCCTGGGTGAGGCCGGTCATGTGGTACGCGTTGCCGAAGGTGGCGTAGCCGCGTATCTCGCAGTGGACCGTCGCACCGCGGGCGCGGGCGTGTTCGAGCTCCTCCAGGACGAGTACGGCGCCGCCCTCCCCCATGACGAATCCGTCGCGGTGGGCGTCGAACGGCCGTGAGGCGTGGGCGGGGTCGTCGTTGTTGGCGGAGGTCGCCTTGATCGCGTCGAAGCAGGCCACCGTGATCGGGGAGATCGGCGAGTCCGACGCGCCGGCGATGCACACGTCGACCCGGCCCTCCTCGATGGCGTGGAAGGCGTACCCGATGGCGTCGAGGCCGGAGGTGCAGCCCGTGGAGACGGTCTGTACCGGGCCGTGCGCACCGACCTGTTCGGCCACTTCGGAGGCGAGCGAACTGGGGGAGAACGCCCGCTCCAGATAGCGGCCGGCCGGCCGGTGGTCGACGTCCCACCGCTGCCCGTGCTCGCTGACGGCGACATAGTCGTGTTCGAGGCGCGTGGTGCCGCCGACCGCGGTGCCCAGGGACACTCCGATGCGCCAGGGGTCCTCCTTCTCGGTGTCCAGGCCGGCGTCGCGCAGCGCCTCGTCGGCGGCGACCCGCGCGAACTGGATGTACCGGTCCGAGCGGGCGATCTGTTCCCGGCTCAGCCCGTGGGCCTCGGGATCGAAGTCGCACTCGGCGGCGATGCGCGAGCGGAAGCCCTCCGGATCGAAGAGGGTGATGCCGCGGGTCGCCGTACGCCCGGCGGACAGCAGGTCCCAGAAGGCGGGTACGCCCACGCCTCCCGGGGCGACGATGCCGACGCCGGTGACCGCCACACGGCGGGTCATGACACCGGCTCCGTTCGTTCGGGTGGCACGGCCGGCGTGCTGTCCTCCGCGCCCTCGGTGTCGACGTGGCCGAGCTCGGGGCGCGGCGCCAGCGGGCCGAGGTGGAAGACCATCCGGGCCTCGACGTCCCCCACGTTGCGGAACCGGTGCCGCATGTAGGGGGGAATCAGCAGGCCCTGGTCCGGGCGCAGCGGGTGGGTCTCCCCGTCCAGGTCCACTTCGAGGGCGCCCTGGACGACGTACACGAACTCCTCGGAGTACGGGTGGTAGTGCTCGCCGATGCGCTCGCCGGGCTGGACGAGTGCCATGCCCATGAAGCCGCTCGTGGCGCCCACCGCGCTGGGTGTCAGCATGGCGCGCAGATCACCTCCGCGCCGGCGGTTGGGCTTGGTCTCGCTGAGGTCCACGATGCGTGGGCGGTCCGTGGTCATGGCTGATTCCTCCAGGGGGCGTGAGGCCGTCGGTCGAGTGGGGTGGGATCTGGCGCGGGCGGCCCGCGGTCAGGCGTCCGGGGCCCGGCGATCGGTGATCAGGGCCATGTCGGAGCGCGTCAGGAAGCGTGCGAGCTCGCGGTCGTCGGACAGGTCGCCGGCCGCATCGGGGTCGAGGAGGCGCCGCAGCACGGCGATCTTGCGGGGGCCGCGCACGCCGAGCGACAGCACGGGGTCGCTGTCGATGGGGATCCGCAGGTCGATCAGCCGGACGACGATGTCGTCGCGCTGGAAGATCGTGCTGCCGGCGATCGGGCAGGCCTCGTCGTCGGCGGCCAGTTCGTCCTGGCGGGCCAGCATCCTGGCCAGCACCATGCCGCACCCCTCCTTGGCGGGGTAGAGCAGCGCATGGCGCCGGACGTCCTCGGGCCGGCTGCCGTGTGCCGCGACGTGGTGCACGGCGGGCAGCGCGGCGCGGGTGAAGAACACCCGGGCGGAGTTGGGGTCGCTGAGGTCGCGGTCCTGCTCCAGGTACGGGTTGATGGCCTCCTCGACGGCCCGGACCTCGGGCTGCCGGGAGACGTGGCGCAGCGCGGCGACGAGGTCGCCCTGCACCTCGACGGCCCGTACGACGCGGTTGCCGTGCATGAACAGGGAGGTGCGGCGCAGCCGGGTGGTGTCGTCGACCCGGGCCTCCGGGGAGGTGTAGCCGGCGAGGATCTCGGCGACCTTGTCCTCGCTGCCGGGCTTGACGGTGAAGGTCAGGGCGTGCCGGACCACTCCGTCGCCGACGCGGGGGTTGGCCTGCAGCCGGCCCTTGGGGGGCTCGGGGGCGAGCGTGGCGATGTTGGAGGTCTCGCGCAGGACGCTGAAGCGCAGCGAGCGGGTGTCGCGGACGCAGCTGTGCAGCGGCTGGACCATCTTGACGTGTTCCTCGCTGTTGACCCAGGTGAGGAAGGGCGCCGCGCTCTCCCACTCGCTGGTGATCAGCCACTGCGAGGGGTTCTCGATGGACTGGCACAGCTGGTCGGTCATGTGCCCGGGGACCGACGCGACCTGGTTGCGCAGGTGCTCGTAGGCTTCCAGAAAGCGCTGCTGGGCTCCGTCGTGGAGGTCCAGGAGCAGCACGACCCGGAGGCGGGAGCCGTCGAAGGCGGACTGGGATATTCGTTCCGACAGCGTGGTCATCGTCTACGCATCTCCTTCGGGGCCCGACGGCCCCTGTGGTGCGTCGTCAGTTCCGGTGCGTGCCGGGTGACTGAGCCGGATGGTGGGCGGCTGCCCGGGTGTCCCGGGGCGTCCCGGATTCGATCGTGGCGGGGACCGTCCGGTGGCGCGAGATCTGTGAGCCATGCAGGTGAATCGTGATCGAAAACTGCCACATCCGGGCATTCGTGCTCCATCTGCCCTCAATGCGCCCATGGAGCTGGAGCACGAATGAACCCCACCGTTGAAGACCGGGTCCCGGTACTCATCGTGGGCGGGTCCCTGGTGGGCCTGTCCGCGTCGTTGTTCCTGGGACGTCTGGGTGTGCGGCACCTACTGGTCGAGAAGCACGCGGACACCTCACGCCACCCGCGCGGGCGGGGGAACAACGTCCGCACGATGGAGCTGTACCGGGTCGCCGGAGCGGAGCGGCCGATCCGGGAGGCCGCGTCGGTCCTGGCGCCCAACCACGGCATCCTGCAGGCCCCTTCGCTCACCGGCGACGAGCAGGAGTGGCTGTTCAAGGAGATCGACCCGGGCGGTGGCCTGGCCCGGATCAGTCCGTCCGCCTGGTGTCTGTGCAGCCAGAACGACCTCGAACCCGTACTGGTGCGCCGCGCCCGCGAGCACGGCGGCCAGCTGCGGTTCGCCACCGAGCTGGTCTCCTTCGAGCAGGACGCGCAGGGGGTGACCGCGGTCCTGAGGAACCGGGATACCGGCGAGGAGAGCACCGTGCGGGCGGACTACCTGATCGCGGCCGACGGCCCGCGCAGCCCGGTCCGCGAGCGGCTGGGCATCGGCCAGACGGGCCCCGGCGACCTGTTCCACAACGTGAGCATCACCTTCCGCGCCCCGGCCCTGGCGGACGTGGTGGGCGACCGGCACTTCATCGCCTGCTACCTGACCAACCCCGAGGCGGACGGGGCGCTGCTGCCGGTGGACAACCGGGCGGAGTGGGTCTTCCACGCCCCCTGGCACCCCGACCAGGGCGAAACCCTGGAGGACTTCACCGACGAGCGGTGCATCGACCACATCCGCCGGGCGACCGGTGCCCTGGACCTGGACGTGGAGATCACCGGAAAGGCCCCTTGGCACGCCGCCGAGCGGGTCGCCGAACGCTATGCGGCCGGCCGGGTCTTCCTCGCCGGCGACTCGGCCCACGAGATGTCGCCCACCGGGGCGTTCGGCTCCAACACCGGCATCCAGGACGCCCACAACCTCGCCTGGAAGCTCGCGGCGGTCCTCAACGGCTCGGCGGGCCCCGGGCTGCTGGCGACGTACGAGGCGGAGCGCCGGCCGGTGGCGCGCGAGACGAGCGCCCGCGCCTCGGCCCGGTCCGCCGAGCACAGCCATCCCGGGTACGTCCCGGCCCCCGGGGCGGGCGGTGGCCGACAGCGCGGCGTGCTCACCGTCGCCCTCGGCTACTGCTATCCCGAGGGCGCGGTCGTCGGCGCCGACCCCGAGCTCCCGGTGGTTCCCGAGCAGTTGCGACTGACCGGCGAGCCGGGCACCCGCGCCCCGCACATGTGGCTGCACGCCGGCGGCGAGCGCCGCTCGACCCTGGACCTCTACGAGAAGTCGTTCGTGCTGCTGTCCGGCTCCGACGGCGACATGTGGCGCACCGCGGCCAAGGGCGCCGTCCAGCGCTTCGCCGTAGCGCTGGACTGCTATCTGATCGGCACCGAGCCGGACGACGACCTGGCCCCGGAGGAGGGCGTCGACTGGGCCGAGAAGCACGGCACGACGCCCGAGGGCGCGGTGCTGGTGCGCCCCGACGGCTTCGTGGCGTGGCGGGCGGAGGGCCGGGTGGCCGATCCCGAGGCGGCGCTGGCGCAGGTCTTCGCGGCGCTGCTCGGCAGGGACTGACCGCGCGGGCCGCCCGCGCTCCCGGCCCGGTCCGTACGGAACGCCACGAGCGGAGCGGGCCGGATGGTGGGGCGCACGGGATGGGAGAGGGCCGTGGGGTCGGCGGGATCCGCGCCGGCCCCACGGTGCCGGGAACGTATCTTCTGCTCGTCACCACCGAAGGGGCTTCTGCGGACGGCCCCGGCCGCGTCCCGCAACTCGGTGGCCGATTTCCGGTTGAGTCCGGGCATGGACGCCAAGAAGCCCCCCTCGCACCCCTTTCAGCGCATCTCCCTCCCCCACCAGCTGCCACCGCTGCCACCGCCCGCTCCCCAGGCGCGGCGCCCCACCGAGGAGGGGACGCCGATCTTCGACCAGCTCCTCAAGGAGTGGCGCTCGGGGGCGCTGCGTCCGGCCGTGTCATGGCCGACCGACGATCCCGGGAAGATCAGGACGGGCGCGGCTGTTGGGAGGGATGATGGCCGTCCCTATCCGCGGAACCGCGACGAGGAGCATGACCGTGAGCCTGTACGACATCCCGCTGCGCACCCTGACAGGTGAGCCCGCTTCGCTCGCCGACTATCGGGGCAAGGCCCTGCTGGTGGTGAATGTGGCGTCCAAGTGCGGGCTGACCCCGCAGTATTCGGGCCTGGAGCGACTGCAGGAGCGCTACGGGGACCGTGGCTTCAGCGTGCTGGGCTTCCCCAGCAACCAGTTCGCCGGCCAGGAGCCGGGCACCGCCGAGGAGATCGCCACGTTCTGCTCGGCGACGTACGGCGTCAGCTTCCCGCTGTTCGAGAAGACCGACGTCAACGGCGCGGACCGGCACCCGCTGTACGCGGCGCTGACCGGCACCGAGGACGCCGAGGGGGCCTCGGGCGACGTCCAGTGGAACTTCGAGAAGTTCCTGATCAACGCCGAGGGCGAGGTGGCGGGCCGCTTCCGGCCGCGCACGGAGCCGGAGGCCGAGGAGCTGCTCGCCGCCATCGAGGCGGCTCTGCCGGCCTGAGTCGGGCGGGCCCTCAGACCACGGCGATGTCGGTGGCCCCGGCGGACGGGGCGACCGGGTCCTGGGCGGGGGCCTCGTCAGCCGCGTCCTCCTGCGCGAGCGCCTCGCCGGACACGCTCTCGAAGTCGCCGGTCAGCCCGGTCATCCGCAGCAGCCGGGCGACGCAACCGCCCTCGATGACGCCGGTCAGCCGCAGCCGGCCGCCCCGCTGCCGGGTTCGGTGGCGGGCGCGGCTGAGCAGCGACAGTCCGGCGCAGTCGAGGAAGGTCACCGCGCGCAGATCGACCACGAGGTCGACACCCTGGCCGCGGGTGATGCCGTCCAATCGGTCGGAGAGCACCGAAACGGCGAGGATGTCGAGGTCACCGCGGAGTTCCAGCACGGTCGTGCCGCCCGCCGCGCGGCGCGGGCCCACAAGTCTCGGATAGTGCGGAGCATCGTTCATCGGCCCGACCCACTTTCGTGCCGGGGGCGCGGGGTGACCACGCGCCCCCGACGGAGACGTACGGAAGGTGTGGGGGGCGCCCGGCACGATCCGGGCGGGTCGGCCCGTTCCCGGGTCGTCGATGGTGCGGTTGCGTAGCGCTGGTGCCGCTACGTTTCTGCAACTGCGCCCATGGTTGTCTACGGCTTACCCGCCGGCCGCCGCCCTCAAGTCCCGGCGCACGCCAGATCCGCAGGTTGTCTCAAAGTCGCCCCTTGCGCGCATGGCCGAGATAGGTGACCAACGGCCGGCGCTTCGGCGCGAGCGCGAAGCCGGCCACCGCCTCGATCTCGTCGTCGCCGATCCGGCCGCTGCGGCGCGCCAGGATTCCGCTCAGCAGGCCGCGGACGCTGCGGGGCGCGAAGTCGCAGACGCCGCCGTCGGCCAGCCCGTGGCGCGCCAGCAGCGCGGCGACCTCGGCCGGCGTACGCAGCCGGCGCGCGGCGTAGCGGCCGGCCGGCACCACCCGGGTCATCGGCAGCCGCTGGAAGGCCCCGAGGTAGACCAGCCGGGAGAGGGGTGTCCGGTTGACCGTGTCGTAGACCAGGACGCCGTCGGGCGCGAGGGCTCCGGCGGCCTGCTCCACCACCCGGTCGGGGTCCTCGGTGATCTCCAGGGTGTCCGCGAGGTAGACCAGGTCGAACGCGGCCGCGGGGACGCCGAGCCGCTCCGCGGGCGCGGTGCGGTACTCCACGGCCGGACCCTCGCGCCCGGCGGCGGCGCGGGCCAGCGCGGTCGCGGCCCTGGAGGGATCGACGGCGGTGACCTGGAATCCGAGTGCGGCGATCCCGCGCGCCAGCAGCCCGCGCCCGCTGCCGACGACCAGGGCGCGCCCCGAGGGCGCCCGGCCGAGCCGCTCCAGGACCCCGGAGGTGTACGCCAGACGTACGCCCTGGAAGGCGGCCGCCCGGATCTGTCGCCCGTCGACCGCTTCGGGGTCGGCCGAGTCCAGTGCGATCAGCGGGGTCGGGCCCATCGCGTGCTCCCTCGTTCGGGTAGGGGCTCCATCGAAGTCCAGGTTCCCTGAGGGAACCTAGCATGCATGGTTCCCTCAGGGAACCTGGATAGGGTTGAGGGGTGACCCGCACTCCCCTCTCCGATGTCGCCTGTTCGATCGCCCGCGCCACCGATCTGTTCGGCGACGCCTGGACGGCGCTGATCATGCGCGACGTACTGACCGGGATCGGCCGCTTCGACGACCTCGCCCATGACCTCGGGATCTCCCGCAAGGTCCTGGCCGCGCGGCTGTCGCGGCTGGTCGAGGAGGGCGTCCTCGCCCGCGAGCGCTATCAGCAGCGGCCGCCACGCGAGGCTTACGTCGCCACGGAGAAGGGCAAGGAGCTCTACCCCGTACTGCTGGCGCTGATGGACTGGGGCGACCGGTGGTACGCGGGCGAGGCCGGTCCACCGGCCCGTATCCACCACCGGGACTGCGACCGGGACACCACACCGGTCACCGCCTGCAGGCACTGCGGTGGCGCGCTCACGCCGGACAACACCACCCAGCTGCCCGGCCCCGGGGGCCGGGTCGGCCCGGGCACCCGGGTGATCGGCCCCCTGATCGCCTCCCGCGCGCCGGAGCAGGCGCGGTAGCCACTGCGGGCGCGGTAGCCGGTGCGGGCGCGGTAGCCGGTGCGGGCGCGGCGGCAGCGGGAACCCATCGGCTCGCATCGGCATCTTCAGGGCAAATAGACTGTCCAAACCGCCCGGAAGAGTGAGGTGTGTCCTGAAGTCGCCCGACCCGGCGGCCGACCGCTCCGCCGACGCCGCAGCCGATCTCGCCGACCGCACCGCGCAGAGCCTGCGCGAGCTGGCCGGCGGGCCGATCTCCCGGCTTCCGCAGCTCCTGGAGGCGATGGCGGCGATCGGCTCCGACCGTGATCTGCACCGCTCGCTGGCCCGTATCGCCGAGACCGCCGCCGCCCTCACCGGTGCGCGCTACGCCGCCGTCGGCATCCGCAACGAGGACGGCGACGGGCCGGCCGAGGACCTCATCACCCACGGCGTCGCCCCCTCCCCGCAGGGCCCTGGCGAGCCGCACGGCCCCGACGTCCTCAAGGTGCCCATCACCTTCCACGGCGAGACGTTCGGCGCCCTGTACGTCGCGGACCGGCGCGACGGCGACAGGCCCGGCGAGGAGGGCGCCGAGGAGTCCGCCGCGCCGGGCGGCCCGGGGTTCGGGGACGCGGACCTCCACCTGGTGCGGGTGCTGGCCACCGAGGCCGGTATCGCGATGGGCAACGCCCGGATGCACGCCGCCGCCCGACAGCGCACCCGCTGGATCGACGGCGCCGCCTCCGTCACCACGGCCCTGCTGGCCGGCCCCGAGACCCGCTCGACGACCGGGAACGCCCTCACCGTCGTCGCGGAGAAGGGCCGCGAGCTCGCCGAGGCGGCCACCGGAGCGGTGCTGCTGCCGCACACCGAGGGCGGTATGGAGGTCGTGGCGATCTCCACCGAGCTGCCCGACCCCGTACGGACCGAGGCGTACCGCGGCCGGATCCCGCCGGAGAGCCCGGTGGTGCACCGGATAGACGCCGGACTCGCGGTCTTCGCCGACGACTTCGCCACCGACCCCCGGTCGATCTCCCCGCTGTCGCGCCACTACGGCCCGACGATGCTGCTGCCGCTGCGCAGCAACGGGCGGGTACTGGGCGCCCTGGCGCTGTGCCGGGTGCCCGGCGACCGGCCCTTCAGCCAGACCGAGCGCACTCTGGGCACCCAGTTCGCCGCCCAGGCCGCGCTGGCGCTGGTCCTCGCCGACCGGCACCGCGACCGCGAACGCCTCGCCGTCTACGAGGACCGCGACCGCATCGCCCGCGACCTCCACGACCTGGTCATCCAGCGGCTGTTCGCCACCGGGATGCTGCTGGAGAGCGCCCAGCGCAAGGCCGTGGTGCCGGAGGTGCGGGAGGGGGTCGGCCAGGCGGTCGACGAGCTGGACGCGACGATCCAGGAGATCCGTACGGCGATCATCGCGCTGCAGCAGGGGCCGTCCCAGGCGCCACCGGGACTGCGTACGCGCATCCTGCGGGAGGCCGGCGCGGCGGCCGAGGCCCTCGGCAGCCGACCGTCCGTGCAGTTCACCGGCCCGGTCGACGCCCGGGTCGACGACGCATGCGGCCGCGAACTGCTGACGGCGCTGCGCGCCACGCTGACGGCGGCCCGGCCGACGCGCCTGGAGATCGTCGTGGACGCCACCGCCACGCTGCCCGACGGCCGCCCGGCCGTACGTCTGACGGTGACCGCCCCCGACACCGCCGATGGGCCCACGGTCTGGGAACGCGCCCTGTGAGCCACACCGCCGGTCCGGGGATTTCCGGGCGCCGTCGGGGACCTGAAGGGTGACCTGCAGGGAATCACTTGACCTCAATTTTGGTTGAGGTTCTAGGTTTCTTTATGTCGCCGGTCACGCACGGCGATCCCGTGACGACCCCGGCACACTGGAGGCCCCCATGGACATGGAAGTCACCGCCTGGCATTCACTGCACAGCACGATGACCGCGCAGCAGGGCCGGCGCCGGTTCTCGCGCGGGACGCTGCGCCGGATCATGGCCTTCGCGCGGCCGCACCGGCGGCACCTGCTGTGGTTCCTCGTACTGAGCACGGTGACCGCGATGCTCGCGGTGGCCACCCCGCTGCTCGCGGGCCGGGTGGTGGACGCGATCGTGGGCGGCGACTCCTCCGCCCTGGTCGTCGGACTGTCCGGGCTGATCGCCGTCATCGCCGTCGCGGAGGCGGGCCTGGGCCTGCTGACCCGCTGGCTGTCGGCGAGCATCGGCGAGGGGCTGATCCTGGATCTGCGGACGACGGTGTACGACCACGTCCAGCGGATGCCCATCGCCTTCTTCACCCGCACCCGGACAGGTGCGCTGGTCAGCCGGCTGAACAACGATGTGATCGGGGCCCAGCGGGCCTTCAGCGACACCCTGTCGGGGGTCGTCAGCAACATCGTGACGCTGCTGCTCACCCTCGCCGTGATGCTCACGCTGTCCTGGCAGATCACCCTGATCGCGCTGGTGCTGCTGCCGGTGTTCGTCCTGCCCGCCCGGCGGGTCGGCCGGCGGCTGGCGGATCTGCGCCGGGAGGGCGCCGACCACAACGCGGCGATGGGGACGCAGATGACCGAGCGGTTCTCCGCACCGGGCGCCACGCTCGTCAAGCTGATGGGCCGCCCGTCCCGGGAGTCCGCGGAGTTCGCCACCCGGGCCCGCCGGGTGCGGGACATCGGCGTCCGCTCGGCCATGGTCCAGACGTACTTCGTCACCGCGCTCACCCTGGTCTCCGCCCTGGCGCTGGCCGTCGTCTACGGCCTGGGCGGGTTCCTCGCGCTGCGCGGTCAGCTGGAGGCCGGCGCGATCGTCTCCCTCGCCCTGCTGCTCACCCGGCTCTACGCCCCGCTGACCGCCCTCTCCGGGGCCCACATCGAGGTGATGAGCGCGCTGGTCAGCTTCGAGCGGGTCTTCGAGGTGCTCGACCTCAAGCCGCTGATCACCGAGAAGCCGGACGCCCGCCCGGTGCCGGAGGGCCCGGTGTCGGTGGAGTTCGACTCCGTGCGCTTCGGCTACCCGTCCGCCGACAAGGTCTCGCTGGCCTCCCTGGAGGAGGTCGCCACCCTCGACACCCGCGGCGGCGAAGAGGTCCTGCACGACGTCTCCTTCCGCGCCGAGGCCGGCCAGATGGTCGCCCTGGTCGGCTCCTCGGGCGCCGGCAAGTCCACCGTGGCCCAGCTGCTGCCGCGGCTGTACGACACCGACGCCGGCGCGGTGCGGCTGTCCGGGGTGGACGTCCGCGAGCTGACCGCCGCCTCGCTGCGCGACACCCTCGGCATGGTCACCCAGGACGGGCACCTCTTCCATGACTCCATCCGCGAGAACCTGCTGCTGGCCAGGCCCGAGGCGACCGAGGACGAGCTGTGGGACGCGCTGCGCCGGGCCCGTCTGCAGGAGCTGATCGCCGGGCTCCCCGACGGTCTGGACACCGTCGTCGGCGAGCGCGGCTACCGTCTCTCCGGCGGGGAGCGGCAGCGGCTGACCATCGCCCGGCTGCTGCTCGCCCACCCCCGGGTGGTGATCCTGGACGAGGCCACCGCCCACCTGGACAACACCTCCGAGGCGGCGGTGCAAGAAGCCCTCACCGAGGCGCTGGAAGGCCGTACGGCACTGGTCATCGCGCATCGGCTGTCGACCGTACGGGCCGCCGACCTGATCCTGGTCGTCGAGGGCGGGCGGATCGTCGAACGCGGCACGCACGAGACGCTGCTGGCGGCGGACGGGCGGTATGCGGAGCTGTACCGGACGCAGTTCACCGACTCCGGCCCCGAGCGGGAGGCCGGGGCGCGGACCGCACGGGACGCGGCCGTGGACACGGATTCCGGCCGGGATCCCTTCGCCGAATCGGCACTGGTGAACTGACCCCCGTACCGGAAGGCCCCCACCTCTTGGCGGGGGCCTTCGGCATGCCGAAAACTGAGGAGATGACGCAGCGCGCGGAACACTCCACGGTCATGGACCGTCTCGCCATCGACGAGCTGGTCACGGGCTATGCGATCGCCGTGGACGACGGCGACTGGCCGGGCTATCTGGCCCTCTTCACGCCGGACGGCCGGGCCGACTACCGCTCCGCGGGCGGCATCGAGGGCGGCATCGAGCAGGTCGCGGCCTGGCTCGCCGAGATGCTGCGGCACTTCGCCATACGGCAGCACCTGATCGTCAACCGCCGGATCACCCTGGCGAGAACGGACGGCGCGCCGGGCGACACCGCGACCGTCCGGGCCGACTACCTCAACCCGATGCGGCTCGCCGGACCCGCGACGGACACCGGAGGCGGTGCCACCGCCCCCAATTACACCTGCGCCGGCCGCTACGACTTCACCGTCCGCCGCACCGCGGAAGGCTGGCGGCTGACCGGGGTCGTGGTGCACGAGAAGTGGCGGGAGGTACACGTCCAGGACGGCTGACGCCCGGCTGCCGGACCCTCGGGGGTCCGAATCGGCCGTCCTGGCCACGCCCCCTTTCCTTGATCGGCCCGCCCGCGCACACTGGCCGTCCGACCGGCGGAAACCCGCACGAGGGAGGCCGTATGGACAGATCGCCCGGCCGTCGGGCGTGGTGGCTGCGCTCTCCTTGGGGGCGCGCGGCGGCCGCGGCGTTCGCCGGGGCGCTGCCGGCCCTCGCCTTTCCCGCACCGTCCTGGTGGTGGCTGGCGTACGCCGCGCTGGTGCCCTGGCTGCTGCTGGTGCGTTCCGCGCCGACGTACGGCCGGGCCGCGCTGGACGGCTGGCTGGGCGGCGCCGGCTTCATACTGGCCGTGCACCACTGGCTGCTGCCGAGCCTGCATGTGTTCATACTCGTGCTCGCCCTGCTGCTGGGTGCGCTGTGGGCGCCCTGGGGCCTCCTGGTGCGGGCGCTGCTGGGCGGCGCGCCCGGCGCCGGCCGGGGCACCGCCGCGCTGGTGCTGGTGCCGTCGGGCTGGCTGATGGTCGAACTGGTCCGCTCCTGGGAGTACTTGGGCGGCCCCTGGGGGCTGCTGGGCGCCAGCCAGTGGCAGCTGCCGCCCGCGCTGCGGCTGGCGTCGGTCGGCGGGGTGTGGCTGGTCAGCCTGCTGATCGTGGCGGTGAACACCGCGCTGGCCGAGTTGCTCGCCCGCCCGGCGGTACGGCTGCCCGCCGTCGCCGGCCTGCTGGTGTGCGCCCTGGGCGCCACGGCGGCCTGGTACTGGGCGCCGGTCCCCCGCCCCGCGGGCACGGTGCGGATCGCGGTCGTCCAGCCGGGCCTGACCGGCACCCCCACCGAACGGCTGGCGCGCAGCGAGGCGCTCACCCGCTCGCTGGCCGGTCGCGGGGTCCGGCTGGTCGTCTGGGGCGAGAGCAGCCTGTACCGGGACCCGGTGGACCGCCCCGATCTCGCGGCCCGGCTCGCCGCGCTGTCCCGGCGGACGGGCGCCGCGTTGCTGATCAACGCCGACGCGCCGCGCAACGGCGGACCGGGGATCTACAAGAGCGCGGTGCTCATCGGACCGGACGGGCCGACCGGTGACCGCTACGCCAAGATGCGGCTGGTGCCGTTCGGCGAGTACATACCGCTGCGGTCGGTGCTGGGCTGGGCGACGAAGGTCGGCAAGGCGGCCACGACCGATCGGATACGCGGCGCCCACCAGGTGGTGATGCCGGTCGCCGCCGCGCACGGGCTGCGGATCGGGCCGCTGGTGTGCTTCGAGACCGCCTTCCCGGACATGAGCCGTCATCTGACGCGCGACGGTGCGCAGGTGCTGGTCGCCCAGTCCTCGACGTCGACGTTCCAGGGCAGCTGGGCGCCCTTGCAGCACGCCTCGCTCGGTGCGCTGCGCGCGGCCGAGACCTGGCGGCCGATGGTGCATGCCACGCTCACCGGCGTCAGCGCGGTGTACGGCCCCCGGGGCGAGCGGATCGGCGAACAGCTCGGCACCGACCGCAGTGCGGCGGCGGTCTACGACCTGCCGCTGGCCGAGGGCACCAGCCCGTATGTCCGGTACGGCGACTGGGCCGTGTACACGGCGGTGGGCGCGCTGGTACTGGCCGGCGCGTACGCGGGTGTCCGCGCGCTCAGCGGACGGCCTGCGCCAGCGCGTCGGTGACCACCCGTTCGCACAGCTCGTGGGTGCGCAGCGCGTCCTGCGCGGACGGCGTCCGGCCGGCCCGTACGTCGTCCAGGAACGCCTGGACGATCTGCTCGATGCCGCGCTGGCGGGCGACCGGCACCCAGTCGCCGCGCCGCCGGATGCTCGGCTGGCCCTTGTGGTCGATGACCTCGGCGAGATTGACGACCTGGCGCTTGGTGTCGTGGCCGGAGACGTCGAGGACCTCCTCCGCGGAGCCGCTGAGGCGGTTCATGGTGCCGATGGCGGTGAAGCCGTCGCCCGAGAGCTGCAGCACCACGTGCTGCATCAGCCCGTCCCGGATCCTGGCCCGCACGTCGATGTGGTCGATCTCGCCGGGCACGAGGAACCGCAGGGTGTCGACGACGTGGATGAAGTCGTCCAGGACCAGCGTGCGCGGGTCCTCCGGCAGCCCGACGCGGTTCTTCTGCATCAGGATGAGGTCGCGGGCGTGCTCGCGGCACTGGGCGTAGGCGGGCGCGAAGCGGCGGTTGAAGCCGACGGTCAGGCCCACCGCGCGGTCCTCGGCGAGTGCGACGATCCGCTGGGACTCGGCCAGTTCGTAGGAGATCGGCTTGTCGACGTAGGTCGGGACGCCCGCTTCGATCAGCCGGGTCACGATCTGCGGGTGCGCGGTGGTCGCCGCGTGCACGAAGGCCGCGTCCAGGCCCGTGGCGAGCAGCGAGTCCAGGTCGGTGTGGAGCTGTTCACCGCTCAGGCGGTGGGCGGCGCCGACCCGTTGGAGGGTGGCCGGGTTACGGGTGCACAGATGTATCTCAAGGCCCGGTTGTACGCCCAGTACGGGCAGGTAGGCCTTCTGGGCGATGTCGCCGAGTCCGATGCAGCCGATCTTCACTCGTGCTCCTTGGGTAGCTCCGCGGTCCTGGTGCCCCGCGCCTCGGCAGCATACGTGGCGGCCGGCGGCGACCAGTCGGCGATGCCGTCCAGGGCCCGCAGCGCGAGATCCGTTGCGAGGAGGGCGGTGGCGGCCAGCAGGGCGGCGCGCAGCGCACAGGCGGGCCGGGAGCGCCAGGTGGTGAGGCGCCCGATGCGCTCGGCCCGGCGTACCACCTCCATGGTGCGCGGCAGCCGCTGCCGGGTGTAGGCGGCGAGCGCGGCGGCGAGATCGCCGTCCGGCGCGGCCTGGTCCGCCAGCACGACGGCGTCCTCGATGGCCTGGCACCCGCCCTGCCCGAGGTTCGGGGTCATGGGGTGGACGGCGTCGCCGAGCAGGGCGACCCGGCCCCGGTGGAAGGCGGGCGGCGCCGCGGCCGCGGTGTGGACGTCGTTGCGGAGCACGGCGGCCGGGTCGACGGCGGCGAGCACGGCGGGGACGGGGTGGTGCCAGTCGCCGAAGCGGCGCAGCAGTTCGGCCCGCTCGTCGTCGGCGGCCCGGCCGCCGGGTGGGACGGCCGCGGTGGCGTACGCGTAGATGCGCCCGTCGTGCAGCGGCATGGTGCCCCACAGGCCACCGGGACCCCAGGTCTCGTGCGCGGTACAGGGGCGGTCGAGGGCGGGGACGACCATCCGCCAGGCGGTGAAACCGGCGTAGCGGGGTGCGGGGTGGCCGGGGAAGAGCGTGCGGCGGACGGCGGAGTGGATGCCGTCGGCGGCGACGACGAGGTCCGCGGTCAGCTCCTGCGCTGCGCCACCTGTGATGCGTACGCGTGCCGGGCGATCGGGCGATGCCGGGTCGCCCGGGTCGACCAGGGCGGCGGGGGAAGCGGTGCGCACCACGCCGTCGGGCAGCCGCGCGGCGAGCAGGGCGATCAGGTCGGCGCGGTGCGCGACCAGGACCGGCCCGCCGAACCGCCGGACGGCGGCGGCGTCGTCCGTACGGGCCAGCCGCCGGCCGCTGGGGAGGCGGAGCTCACCGGAGGCCTGCCGGGCGGCCCTCGCGCGTACCGCGTCGCCCGCGGCGAGGGTGTCCAGGGCGCGCTGGGCGTTCGGCGCGAGGCCGATGCCCGCGCCGTCGCGCCGCGCACCGCCCGCGTCCGCCGCCGGGTGGCCGGACCCGGAGCCCGGCGCGGCGGCGCGCTCCAGGACGGTGACCGACCAGCCGCGGCGATCCAGTGCCAGCGCGGCGGTGAGCCCGCCGATGCCGCCGCCGATCACGATCGCGGTGGGTTGCCGCATACCGCCTCCCCGGTCCACAGTGCGCGACTACAGGTGTAGTGGTCGCCTCGAAGAGCAGACTACACCCGTAGTGGAAGCGCTAGGCTGACCTGCCATGAACGCCCGCAGCTCCCCCACCCCGGCCCCCCGCTCCGCCTCCCGCCTAGAGCTGATCGCCGATGCGGCGCTCGCTCTGCTCGCCGAACGCGGCATGCGCGGGCTGACCCACCGGGCCGTGGACGAGGCGGCCGGGCTGCCGCAGGGCTCGACGTCGAATCTCGCGCGCACCCGGGCGGCCCTGCTGGCGGCGGCGGTACGCCGGCTGGCCGAGCGGGAGGCGGCGGTGCTGGCACCGGACGAGGTGTCGAAGGCCCCGGAGGGGGCCGGCGACGGCACAGCGGCGGGTGCGGTCGCCGACGCGCTGTCCCTGGCGCTGCACCGCTACCTCTCCCGGCACCGCCAGCTGCTCGTCGCCCGTTACGAACTGGCCCTGGAGGCCACCCGCAGGCCCGAACTGCGGGAGGTCTACGACCGGGCGGGCCGGGCCTTCCGTGAGCCGATGGTGGCGATGCTGGCGGCGGCCGGCTCGGACGAACCGGAACGGCACGCGCTCAGCATGGTCGCCTGGTGCGACGGTGTGCTCTTCTCCTGCACGGCGGGGCAGTTCCACGCCGCCGTGCCCACCCGCGCCGCGCTGCGCGCCTCGTGCGCGGAGCTCCTCGACGGGATGCTGCGGGGCTAGGCCGTTTCGTTCGGATCTTGGTTCGTGCCCGTCAGCAGCCGCCGGCTCGGGCTGTCAGTGCCCGTCGCTACGGTGCCACTCATGGCCGACACCACTTTCTGGACCTGCCCACCCGACCTGGAAGTTCGGGGACATGGCGACGACTACACCCTCACTCTCCTCCTTCCCCCCTTCCCCGCGGGCACCGTGAATTTCTCTCCCCACGACCCGAAAGAGGCCCGTCACTTCGCCGAAAACTTCGACACGGTCGACGAGATCCTCGAAGAGCTGCCCCCCGCCTCCGCAGCCGACTCGCTGGCTCTGGGGACGCGGTCGGACCTGGAGATCATCAAGGTGGGCTGCTGGGGCAATGTCATCTCCATAACCGACCCGTCCCTGGCCGACAACATCGGCGACTGCCCACTGCTCGGGGCATCCAACACTCTCCGCGAGCGCTACCCCGACGCCAGGATCGTCGGATCGGCCGACGTCCACCTCGGAGGAGACCACACCGAAGACACCATCCAGCTTCCCGACGGCGTGATGCTGCACGCCGAAGGCTGGCTCGGCGTGGAACCTTTGGAAGTCACCGGCGACCCTCAGGCCGTAGTGCGCGCCCTCGCCATCAGCTCCGAGGCCCTCGCCCAGGAAGCAATCGATCTGGACGAGGAGCCCGACGAAATCGACTGGCGGGCCCTGGGCCGGCTTGCGCTTGGACCATGCGACCCGTGGGGCCGCGCGGACCTCCGGATGTCCGTCTTCCGCGTCCGCCACACCAGCGGCTCCACGCTCCGGATGGAAGAGTCCTGGTTCTTCAACCAGTAGAGATCCGGAAGCCGGCTCCAGGTCGCCCACGTATCTTGATCGATTCGCAGTCCCATGCGGTCCGCATCACAGGCGGCGAGGCAGTCTCTGGGGCCGCGTGGCCGCCGACGCTCGTGAAACGCCGCGAGGTGCCGTGCCCGGCGCCGCGGACCCGGCCATGACCCATCGGACAGGCTCTAGGGGGCATCAGCGGGCCCACGGAGATCGACGCGGTCCCGTGGAGATCGACGCCGTCCCGTGGAGATCGACACGGTCGCGCGGAGACGCGCTCGGGACGGCCCCTACGCCGTTCGCCCGGCCGCGCGGTCGATCCGCAGCTCCAGGCGCTCGATCGCGTCCCTGAGCCCCTGGCGGTACTCGCCGTCGGCGAGGGCGTTGACCGACGCCCGGGCGCGCAGCAACTGGGCGCGGGCATCGGCCGTCCGGTCCAGTGCGGCGTAGTCGGCCGCGATGTTGAGATGCAGCGAGGGGAAGAACGCGCGCAGCGCGACGAGGGGGTGACGCGGCCCCGGCCCGTCGGCGACGCTCACCTCCCCGGGCGCGGATCCGCCGCGGTCGGGCCGCTCGGTGACGAAGCCCTCGGCCGCCTCCAGGGCTCTCAGGTCCCAGTCGAGCTCGTCCCTGGGGTCGTCCTGGGTGTCGGCCATGTAGTGGGCCAGGGTGCAGCGGTGGAAGGCGTCTCCGTGCGGTCCGATCTCGTGCCACAGCGCGGAGAGGCGGTTGCGGGCCTCTTCCCGGTCACCCGCGCGATGCAGCATGATCGCCTGGCCGATCCGGGTCAGCACGCCGTCCTCGGGCGTCGCCTCCCGCCGCTTGTCCATCACCGCGCACTCCCGGGGTTCGCTCACCACCGTCACTGCTGTTCCCTCGACGCTAACCGCCGCCGGAAACCTTCGCGCGGTGTGGGCGACGCACCGGGTGGCCGGGCCCGCCCGGCGGATCGCACGGACGGGCACGGCGCGGGCCGCCAGGGCTCAGCCCAGGTCAGGGATCCGCCAGTCGATCGGGGCGTGCCCCTGCGCGGCGATCGCGTCGTTGATCTGGGTGAAGGGGCGGGAGCCGAAGAACTTCTTCGCCGACAGCGGGGAGGGGTGGGCGCCCTGCACCACCGCATGCCGCTCCTCGTCGATCAGCGGCAGCTTCTTCTTGGCGTAGTTCCCCCAGAGCACGAAGACCGCCGGGTCGGGCCGGGAGGCCACCGCCCGGATCACCGCGTCGGTGACCTTCTCCCATCCCTTGCCCTTGTGGGAATTGGCCTCGGCCTCGCGGACCGTCAGGACGGCGTTCAGCAGCAGTACGCCCTGCTGGGCCCAGGGCATCAGATAGCCGTTGTCCGGGATCGGGTGGCCCAGCTCCTCCTTCATCTCCTTGTAGATGTTCCGCAGCGACGGCGGCGTCCTGACACCGGGCTGCACGGAGAAGCACAGGCCGTGGCCCTGCCCCGCGCCGTGGTACGGGTCCTGCCCGAGGATGAGCACCTTCACCTGGTCGTAGGGCGTCGCCTCCAGCGCCGCGAAGACCTGCTCGCGGGGCGGGTAGACCGGGCCGTTGGCCCGCTCCTGCTCGACGAAGTCGGTGAGCTCCTTGAAATAGGGCTTCTCCAACTCCTCGCCGAGTACCCCGCGCCAGGACTCGGGCAGCATGTCGGTCACCACGTCAACAACCTCCGGTGTGCGTTGCGTTCTCCGTCACAGAACCTACCGGCGACCACTGACAACGCCGTCCGCGGGCCGATGCGCCGGGCCCGCGGCCGGTGGCCGGCCCGCGTCAGGCGGTGTCGAGCCGGGCCCGCTGGACGGGGTCCAGCCGCAGGTCGAGTGCCGCCAGCCCCTCGTCCAGCTGCGCCACCGAGCTCACGCCCAGCACGGGCACGACGGGCAGCTCCCCGCCCATCAGCCAGGCCAGCACCACCTGGTTCACGGTGGCCCCGCACTCCGCCGCGACCTCCGCCAGTACCCGCAGCCGCGCCACCGATCCGGGGTGGTCGTAGACCTCCGGCAGCGGGCGGTCGGCACGCGTGTACGCCCCTCCCATCAGCGTCCCATACCCGACCGGCGTCAGATCGGGGTGCGCCGCCGCGTAGTCGAGCAGCTCCTCGTCGGCCTCCACATGGTGGCCGGAGGGCAGGCCCCGGCGCGGCCGCAGATAGGTGTGCCGCCGCTGTACGGCCCTGAAACCGGGCAGGTCGCGCCCGGCGGCGGTGTGCCGGGCCTCGGCCAGCCGCCAGGTCCGGTGGTCGCCGGCGCCGAGGGTGCCCACCCTGCCGTCCTGGACGAGGCCGGCCAGCGCCTCGACCGTCTCCTCCAGAGGGACCGAGCGGTCCTCGAGGTGCGCGTAGTACAGGTCCACCCGGTCGGTGCCCAGCCTGCGCAGGCTGCCCTCGATGCCGGCGCGTACGGCCGCCGCGGACAGGCCCTCCGCGTTGGCGGGCCACCGGGCGCCGCGGGCCGGATCGGGCCGGGCGCCGACCTTGGTGGCCAGCACCGTGCGGCCGGCCGTGCCACGGCTGCGCAGCCAGCGGCCGAGCAGCAGCTCGCTCTCGTCGCCGGTGGTGCCCGGCACCCAGCAGGCGTAGTGGTTCGCGGTGTCGACGAAGGTGCCGCCGGCCGCCGCGAAGCGGTCCAGGATCGCGAACGAGGTCGGTTCGTCGACGGTGGTGCCGAACGGCAGCGTCCCCAGGCAGACGGCGCTGATCCGGGGCCCTTGATCACCGCCGAGCGTGCGGTAGTGCATGGCATGCCTCCCTGGCAGGTCCGCCGACGCGGGTGGTGCCGGCCCCGAAGGGACCGGCACCACGGACTCTGCCTCTTGGAGCGCACACCAAGGCAAGGCCGCCGCGCGGCCCGCCCGGTCGTCAGACCCCGGCGTTGAGGAACAGACCGCCGTCCACGACCAGCGTCTGCCCGGTGATCCAGCCCGAGTCGCCGGAGAGCAGGAAGGCCGCGGCCCCGCCGATGTCCTCCGGGACGCCCAGCCGCGCCATCGGGTAGCCGGCCGCCGCCTCCTCCTCGCGGTTCTCGTAGAGCGCCGCAGCGAACTTGGTCTTGATCACTGCCGGCGCGATGGAGTTGACCCGCACCACCGGCGCGAACTCGTGGGCGAGCTGCACCGTGAGGTTCACCATCGCGGCCTTGCTGATGCCGTACGCGCCGATGAACGGCGAGGCGTTCAGCCCGGCGATCGAGGCAATGTTGACGATCGCCCCGCCGTTGTCCTTCTGCCAGGCGTGCCAGGTGCGCTGGGCGAAGCCGAGCGCGGAGATGACGTTGGTCTCGAAGACCTTGCGCGCGACATTGAGGTCGAGGTCGGCGATCGGGCCGAACACCGGGTTCGTGCCCGCGTTGTTGACGAGGTAGTCGACCCGGCCGAAGGCCTCCATCGCGCGTTCGACGGCGACGGCCTGGTGCTCCTCGTCGTGCGCCTTGCCGGCAACACCGATCACCCGGTCCGCGCCGAGCTTCTCGGCGGCTTCCTTGAGGGCGTCCTCGTTGCGGCCGGTGATGACGACCCGGTCGCCGCGGGCCACCAGGGCCTCGGCGATGCCGTAGCCGATTCCGCGGCTGGCGCCGGTGACCAGCGCCACCTTGCCGGAGGGCTCGGGGAGCCCGCTGTCCTGCTCGGTCATGTCCTGTGCTCCTGAGGTGGGTGGTGCGGCGGTCAGTTGAGCGGGCCGCCGGCGACGTACATGACCTGGCCGGACACGAAGCCGGCCGCGTCGCCGGTGAAGAAGGCGATCGCGTTGGCGATGTCGTCGGGCCGGCCGACCCGCTGCACCGGGATCTGGGTGGCGGCCGCGGCCTGGAAGTCCTCGAAGTCCATGCCGACGCGCTCGGCGGTGGCCGCGGTCATGTCGGTGACGATGAAGCCGGGGGCGACGGCGTTGGCGGTGACGCCGAACTTGCCGAGTTCGATGGCGAGTGTCTTGGTGAAGCCCTGCAGACCGGCCTTGGCCGTCGCGTAGTTGGCCTGGCCGCGGTTGCCGAGCGCCGAGCTGGAGGAGAGGTTGACGATCCGGCCGAACCCGGCGTCCACCATGTGCTTCTGGCAGGCGCGGGACATCAGGAACGCACCCCGCAGATGCACGTTCATGACCGTGTCCCAGTCGGTCTCGCTCATCTTGAACAGCAGATTGTCGCGAAGCACACCGGCGTTGTTGACGAGGACGGTCGGCGCGCCGAGCTCGGAGGCGACCCGGGTGACCGCCGCCTCCACCTGCTCCGCATCCGAGACGTCACAGCCGACCGCGATGGCCTTGCCGCCGGCCGCGGTGATCTTCTCGACGGTGTCCTTGCAGGCCGCCTCGTCGAGGTCCAGTACGGCGACGGCACGGCCCTCGGCGGCCAGGCGTACGGCGGTGGCCGCGCCGATACCGCGGGCCGCGCCCGTCACGATGGCGACGCGCTGCTCGGTGGTGGACATGCGGGTTCTCCTCACCCTTGAAACCTCGACAAGCGGTCCGCCGCACCGATCCCGTAGGTGAGCAACCGCTTAGTACCCTGAGCAGGGCTGACGCTAGAAGCCCCGCCACGCGCTGTCAACGCCCCACCACCGCGCCGTTGCCGACCTCACCTCGACGCGCACCAAAACCGGGCGGGTTCGCGCCATACGTACGGGCTCTCACCATGCATGCGGGCCCTCGCCACACATAACGGGCTCTCGCCGCACATACGGGCCCTCGCCACACATAGCGGCGCCCGGCCCGCCCTACGGCAGACCGGGCGCCCGCGCCAAGGCGTCCGCCACGTCAGCGCACCAACAGCTCCAGCAACCGCTCCGCCTCCGCCGCGGGGTCGGCGGTCAGGCCGGTGTGCACCGGGCCGGGCTGGACGATGGTGCTGCGCGGCGCGATCAGCCAGCGGAAACGCCGTCCCGCGTCGTCGCCGGCCGCCTGTCCGGCCCGTTCACCGCCCTCGCAGATACCCTCGACGGCGCAGAGCGCGGCCCGTACGCCGGCGACGTCGGCCGTGGGGTCCAGGGCCAGCAGCCGGGCCTCGTCCAGATGGGTCCTGGCCTCGACGAAGCGCCGGGCATGGCAGTACACGACCACCCCGGCATTGATCATCTCGCCGCGCTCCACCCGGGGCACGACCTTCAGCAGGGCGTACTCGAAGACATCGCGTCCGTTGTGCAGACCGGTCACTTCACTGCCCTCCGCGGCAACTTTCCGGCCAGCCATGCAGGGGCCTGCGAGGGCTTGTCCTTGGTGGGCTCCCCGATGGTGATGTGGTCGCTGATCGTCTGCGCGCGGGCCAGCAGCGTCTTGACGTACGCCTGGCGCAGCACGTCCGGCGAGTCGAAGCCGGGCTCGTCCGTCAGCCATTCGTCCGGGACGTCCGCCGCGATCTCGGTCAGCAGTTCCTCGGTGATCTGCGGCGCGAACTCGGCGGCCGCCGCCTCGATGTCCGGGCCGAAGGTGGCCAGCACGTGGTCGGAGGCGTTGTAGGGCCGGGCCGCGGCCTTCTCCGCGCTCGGCCAGTTGTGGTGCCAGATCATGGCGGCACCGTGGTCGATCAGCCACAGTTCGCCGTGCCAGACCAGCAGATTGGGGTTGCGCCAGGACCGGTCGACGTTGTTGATCAGCGCGTCGAACCACACCACCCGCCCCGCCTCACGGGAACCGACCTCGAAGGCGAGCGGATCGAAGCCCAGCGACCCGGGGAGGTAGTCCATGCCCAGGTTCAGCCCCCCGCTGGCCTTGAGCAGCTCCTGGACCTCCTGGTCGGGCTCGCCGAGCCCGATGACGGGATCGAGCTGCATCCGCACCAGGTCCGGCACCCGCAGCCCGAGCCGGCGGCCCAGCTGCCCGCAGATGATCTCCGCAACGAGGGTCTTGCGGCCCTGCCCGGCACCGGTGAACTTCATGATGTAGGTACCGAGATCGTCACCCTCAACGATTCCCGGAAGCGATCCGCCCTCACGCAAGGGCGTGACATAGCGAGTCGCCATCACTTCTGTCAGCATTTTCCCAGGCTATCTGACCCAGCGGCATTAGAATCAACAATAAGATCCGGACCCACACAAGCCGGGGCATCCGCCGCGAACAACCCTGGGGGGAATCCGGGGAGAATCCAGGACGGCCACCACGGCCACCACGGACTCCCCCGCCTCCAGCATCATCGAGGCGCAGGCGTGCCGCAGCACATGCGGAACGGTCCCGGCCCCGGGTATTGCCAGAGACCCTGTATCGCTTGCCCATACCGTAGCGAGCGGTTCCCTCCCGCTTCCCCGTCGGCCCACGGATTCGGTCCCCTGCTGTCCACGTGCACGCGAACGCGTCCGGCGCGGTACAGAGATACACCCCAGCCCGCAGGAGGGCGGGTGCCGACTGGAGTGCCGGGTTGCCGGGCCTCGCGTAATTCCAGGGGAAGTTGAAGGCTTGCTTCCCCTTCGAACGATCACTTGGATTTTCCAAGCTGCATGGCTACGCTGCCGCCACATGATCACAGCAGCCGGGGCGACGGACATGAGCTCCTACCGGGCCTTGCCACGCCGCGATCTGGGCAGACCGCAACCGCATCGTCACTCGGGAGACGCCCACGCATGAATACCCCACCACCGTCACCTGTTACGGAACGGACTGACGGATCAACCGTCCGGATCGGCGCGCTCGTGCCGCTGACCCGGCCTGGTTGGGTCAAGGCGGGCCAACACCTGCTCGCTGGGCTTGAGTTGGCCGTGAACGATGTCAATGACGCCGGCGGGATCGTCGGAAGGCCCCTTGAGCTGGTGGTCCGGGACACCGCGGCTGATCCGCAGAGGGCCGTGGCGGCCGTCGAGGAACTGACTCGCCTTGGCGTGGCCGCCTTGGCGGGTGAGTACCACAGCGTTGTCGCTCGCGCCGCTGCTACCAGGGCCGATGCCCTCGGCCTGCCGTACCTCTGCTCGTCAGCGGTTCTCGACGCGCTCACCGAACAGCCAACGGACTGGGTCGCGCGCCTCTCCCCGCCGCAGTCCCGCGGTTGGCAGGTCTACGCGGACTTCCTCCTCAGAGCGGGCCACAGCCGAATCGCCGTAGCAGCCCAGCCGAGTGTCTACTGGGCATCTGGGACCCGCATTCTGCGGGACCATCTCGCTCCACGCGGCGGCACCGTCATCGAACTCGACATGAGCGCGCTCACCCCCGCGGCCGTGTGCGACGCACTCGTCGACCATCGCGCAACCGCCCTCCTTCTTCTGGTCGGCCACCCGGAGCCGGCGGTGTCGATCGTCAAGTCCGTCCGCCGCGACCGGCGCCTCACCGAGATCTTGATCGGTGCTCCGGCCGGGCAACCGGAGTTCGCCGAATGGGCGGCATTGTCGGGCGACGACGGCACCGCGGTCCCGTTCTTGCGCTACCTGCCCGAGCGCCTGACCCCACTCGGTGCACGAGTCGAGACGGCCCTCCGAGAGCGGCTGGGCGAAGCGCCCTCCTTCGTCGCCTTCGAGGGCTACGACACGGTCACCGTCCTCGCCGAAGTGCTGCGTTCTCACGGCGTGGACCGGGCGCGCATTGCCGCATCCTGGCCGCGCCTCGCAGTCGAAGGCACCCGCGGTCAGATCCAGTTCGCCCGCACGCCAGGCATCAGCGTGTGGCAATGGGCCTCGGCGCCGGTCCAAGTCGTTGATCGGGATCCGGCGGAACCCGATCGTCTTCGGATTCTTCACGCCAGTTGAGAGGACTGATGTCCTGTGCCCCCAGATCGCAGGGCACCAGCTCGAAGCAGGAGCACGCGGACTGTCGGTGGCGACTGAGCGCGCCTCAGAGGTCGTAGGGGGCGGTGCCCCAGGACTGTCGGCGAGAGACGGTGGGCGGCAGCATCCACGCCGCCCGCGCCCTGCTCAGTCTCCGAGGCACGCGATGCTCTGGAGGTCGCAACCGTCGAAAACCATGGTGCCGCTGCCTGGACACCAGGGCGGCGGCTGGGCACTGCCGCCACCCCGAAACGGCCGGACACACACCTCCGAAGAACAAAAGCCGCAGGTCAGCGGCATCGTTATCCAACACTCCCGCCCCCCTCGATCGAGTGCGACGGCCGCCAGCCGCGCCGCAGCACCGTCCGGTGCACGCACCAGCAGGCGCCCGATCGCGCGAGCGCGGCATTAGCCGTAGACAGGAACTAGGAGCGAAAACCAGCAGGACCACGGCACCCGCTAGTGAGCCTGCGGACGGGGCACGTGCGGCAGACCAGTGCCGATGTCCACGGGCCCCGTTCCCACGCCCGCGAGGTGTGCCGACGAAGGGAGGCACCGTGACTGTGGTGCCGCAAGGCGGAGGACCTGTTTCCCGAGGCGGCGGGGGCTCCGGCAGTCTCTACGACATCCTCGACCTGATCTTGGACCGAGGTCTGGTCATCGACATCTTCGCCCGGGTGTCGCTGGTCGGCATCGAGATCCTCAAGATCGATGCCCGCATCGTCGTGGCCAGCGTCGACACCTACCTCCGGTTCGCGGAGGCCTGCAACCGGCTCGATCTGGAGGCCGGAGCCAAGAAGCCCCAAGGCCTGCCGGACATGGTCGGTGAGATCACCGAGGGCGGCTCGCAGGGCAAACCGAAGGGAGCCCTCAGCGGCGCCGTCGAAGCGGTGAGCGACGCCCTCAAAGGGGGCGGTGGTGACGAGGACGACGAGGAGTCCCAGGAGTCCGAGGAGTCCCAGAAGTCCCAGGAGTCCGAGGACGAGGAGAGCCGCAAGGAGCCCGTGAGAAAGCGCGAGCGGCCGGCCCGTCGGCCGGTCGGGCGCCGAAAGGAATGAGCGATGGCCGTCTATGTCTACTCCATCGTCGCGAGCACCCACCCGCAGCGCTTGGACGGCCTCGACGGCGTCGGCGACCCGCCCGGCAAGCTGCGCACGGTATCCGCCGGGAAGCTGTCCGCCGTCGTCAGCGAAGCACCCGAGGACCTGCGGGCCAAGCGCCGCGACCTCAGCGCGCACCAGGCCGTCCAAGAGCGGCTGATGGCCGACGGCACAGTCCTGCCACTGCAGTTCGGCTTCACGGCCACGGACGACGACGCTGTCCGCACGGTGCTGGAGGAGGATGCGGACGGCTTCACCGAGCGACTACGGTCGCTGGAAGGCTGCATCGAGTACCACCTCAAGGCCGCCCAGGACGAAGACGCGCTGCTCCGCCAGATCCTCGCCGCATCCGACGAGGCACGCAGCCTCAACGAGCAGATCAAAAGCGGCCACGGCGGTCCAGACCTGCCCCTCACCCTCGGTGAAAAGGTCGCCCGGGAAGTACAAGCCCGCCAGGACCGTCTCTCCACGTCGATCGTCGAGACGCTGCGCAGCCTGACCCGGGACGAGCGCATGACACAGCCAACGGGCGACGACTTCCTGAGCGTGTCCTTCCTGGTCGCCCGGGAACACGAAGACCGCTTCCGCACCACCGAGAAGGAACTCGCCGACGAACTGGGTGCCGACCTCGACCTGCGCCTGCGCGGCCCACTGCCCACCTACAGCTTCGTCTAGGGAACGTCCGACGGGCTGGTGAGGGGCTCCTCCACAGGGTGTTCCGGGTGCTGGGACAGGTGGGGACCGTGAGGAGAGGGCGGCGGACGAGGGTGTGGACGGCGGAGGACGGAAGCAGGTGCGGCATGTGCCCAGTCGATGAGTCGCGTGACCTGGACCGGGAGCTGACCCGCGAGGCCGCCTGGTGGCAAGCTCCGTGAGCCCGCAAGGTACTGCCGGCGCTGGAGTCCGCGGCCGGGGGAACCAAACTGAATCGCGGTCGCGGTCGCGGCCGGCCGGTGCCCGGCAACCGCAACGACTGCACGACGTGAGCGCTGTCGGGCACGAAGGACGCCGTCGGCAGGACCACGGCATCGCGGATGGCGGCTACCGGGGCACCGGGCCGGTCCTGCTGAACGCGCCGACGCTCGCTCGTCAGGCCGTGGTCAGTGGACCGGCATTGGCCGCAATCAGCGTGCCGCCGATGCCATTGCCGAAGGGGCGATGAAGACGGGGCAGCTGTGGCATCTGCAGTCTTGCGCCAGCCTTCGCCCGTGAGGAACGTGGCGTCCACCCGGGCGGCCTACGAGCGACAGCCCGTAGGCCGCCCCGCGACCACCGACACACCTGCGCGATCGCCTACTCGATGACCCGCGGCACCGTGTTGCGCCGCGGCAGCCAGGTCTCCTCCTCCTCGACCAGATAGTTACGACGGCGGTCGTCGCGGCCCGCGCCGCCCGTACGACGCTGTGCCCCCGCCCCGTTCATACCTGGGGCGCCCGGTGTCCCGCCGGTGGTGGACCGGGTCCGGGTCCCCGCGGTGCCGCCGCGGCTGCGGTGCAGCCCGGATCCACCCTGGGCCGGGGCCTGTGCCGCACCGCCGGACGGGGTGCCGACCGTGCCGCCGGGAGTGCGCGACCCGCCGGGGCCGCGGCCCGCCGTGGCTCCCTTGCCTGCGGTGCCCATGCCACCGCCGCCCGCCGTACCGGGCATGCCTGGGCGGCCGGCGCCCGGACCCGAGCCCGTACGCCCTCCGGACGCGCCGCCCGGCGCCCCCGGGACGGAACGCGCCCCGGCGCCCGGCGGCGGGACCGAGCGCGGACCCGATCCGCCGGTCCCCCTGCCGGAGGGCCCCAACCCGCCTGATATACCCGGCAGTCCGCCCGTGTAGCCGCCGCTGCCGGTACTGCCGCCGGGGGTGCCTGATCCCCCGTTGTGCCCGGGGTAGCCGGGTCCGGAGAGGCCGCCGCCACCCATCATCGAGGGGGCGTCCGTGCTGGGGAAGCTGTCGAGCCCGGTGCTGACCGGCGGCGTGTGGTGCCCACCGCCTCCGGACCACCCGGAGCCGTGGGACGCGCCGGGCACGTCCGGCGGCGACCACCCCGGCCCATGCAGCTCACCGGCTCCCCCGGACGGGCTCCCCAAGGCCCCCGAGGGCGCCCCACCGGAGATCAACCCGCTCGGCGACATGCCTCCGCCGGGCAGGCCGCCCTTGGGGATCGGCATGCCGCCCTTGGGGCCGCCGGACGGCCGTTTGCCCGGGGACCGGGGGCCCTTGATGTCCTCGGGCGGCTTGAGGTTGCTGGTGTGCTTCTTGTACGACGTGGCCAGCTTCTCCATGGCCAACGCGGCTTCGAGGGCCTGCCGCTGGAACTTGGGCATCCACAGATCCCCACGTGCCAGGTCACCGTCGTTATCCGGTTTCCACAGGGAGAGGATGTCTTCCGTACTCATCCCACTGGCGAGGTCCTCCTGCACCTGCTTATAGGCATCGCCAAGCCGTCGATAGCGGTCGCGGCCTATGAATAGGGACCGCAACTCGAGAGCGGGATCGTCGAAAACACCTTGCTGAATCGCCCGCTCGTACTCGATATACGGCGATCCCCACGCCGGCGGGTCCCAGTCGATCTTCCGCATTGCCCCCACGGCGTGCTGCAAGTCCTCGGCGGCCTCCTTCATCGTGCCGGAGACGTTCTTCGCGAACGTCGCGCCGCGCCCGATGTCCTCGATGACCTTGCCGGCCTCTTCGGAGAACTTCTCGGCGGATGTGCCGTGCCAGGTCTCCCGCACCTTCTTCACGGCCTTGACCAGTCTCCCCCGGACACTGGCCCCGTCGTCGCCTTCCTCGCCCACCAGTTGGTCGTGGACGTCCAGCCAGTTCTTCGCGACGTCATAGACATGGTCCACATCGGCGTAGCCGAGCATCCAGTGGAGATTCGACCCTGACTGCGTGTTGAAATCCGTGTCGAAGGGCTTGAGGCTTCTCTCCGAACCCGACATTCCCGCTCCCCGTCCCCGCTTCTTTCCTGTCCCTGTTCCGTACGCGTCCGCCGCTACCTCACGGCATTCTCTGCCTCGGCGTCGTCGTACGCCCCTTTGACCTTCTTGGTCTTCTGCCCGAAGTCATCGATCAGCTTCTCCAACGGACCGATGACATCGTGCTTGAGGTGGTCGGCCATCTTGTCGTGCGCGTCGTACAACTCCTGCTGCTCGGAAAAATTCACACCCAGGGCTCCCGGAGCCAGATAGGTGTTGTTCTCCGCCGTGCGCCTAGGACCGCCCATATCGCGCAGGATTTCGTTGAGTTCCCGTACGACCTGGTCCAAAGCGTCCAGATCGACTCGATACTGCTCCTTGGCCATGACAGGCCCCCCGTTCCGCTCCCATGAAAGTGTTCCCGGAGATTCTCTCCGGTGATCAATGCTTTGGCCCGACACGACAGTTGGCTGACACCAGGTTGCCGCCGCCCTCGTATATGGAACCCGCGATCGTCATGTCATTCAGTTTCCAAGATCCGCCAGATGCACGGCGGTGTCGAATGCATGACGTGGTCAACCCGCAGCCTTCCGACGGGCCGAACGCCCGGCCACGGACCGTAGGGCGGGCCCCACCCGGTCCGTGAATACCCTTCCCCGGAAGGGGCCTACGGTGCGGCTGGACCGGACCGCCCGCTTCACTTCGCCTGAGGTGAAGCTCGTTTGACGCCACTCAGCCAACGAGTTTCAGGTAGAAATAAAAGGGGATGTCACCGCCACAGTCTGCAGCACCCCCACTGCGCCCCATAGTCATATTCGACCGGAAATAGACCCTCTTCTGACTGTCGAGCTTGACCGACTTGTTTATCTTGAAAGTCGCGCTGTGGTCTCGAGCGTCACCGGGAATGGGGTGCGGGTCCCAGCGGGTTCGCCAAACCGTGCCGCCGTTGCCGCGCACCAAGTACTGCCCCTGAGCGTTGGACTCGACGCGGGTGCGATAGGTGATCCTTATCGACTTGACGTAGATCTCCTTCTTGGTGACCTTTCCGAGGTCCCACTTGGCGAAACCTATGAGCCAGGCATCATTCCTGCAGCCGGCCTTGTCACTTGAGTCGTCCTCCACAGTGCCGCTGTGCACAGTACGCGGGCCACCCACCTTGATCTTGTTCTCGAAGCCGTAGCGGTGCACTTCCGCGGAGGCCGAACCGGCACCGAGCGATGCGGCCAGGGCCATCGCTCCCGCCACCGCCAAAAGAGAACGGCGTCGATTAGTCAGACCGAGCATGATGAGCCTCTCCCAATGAATGTATTCGCTGTGCAGGCGCATCCATTGCGAGCGCCCGCATTTCATTCTGACCTCGCAGGTGTTCATTGAGAAGGTTTCATTGATGCGGACAAGGGCGTGATTGATGCACTCGCCTGCATCAATGTGGACGGCTGATCGTCCGTCTGCCGTGAGGAGGAACGTGATGAACGAACGAGTACGCGTCAGGTGCGCGCGCCTGCTGCTGGTCCAGCACTGGTCAATCCAGCCGGAGACGAGCGGCCCGGCCCAGCATCCAACGCCGTTGCCAGTACGCGTAGTTGGCCATGGTCAAACTTGCAGCGGGCGCCGCCGGGGGCCTTGGAGGCCAGGGCCTGCCGAGCGCCTGAAGCCAACGCCAAAGAGCCGCGGATCTACGACTGGGCTGCCGCCAGCCTGCCCGCCCTCGCAGATTTCGACGGCGACCAGCCCACCCACCGCCGGTGGGTGCCGGCCCGCCGCAACCTGCCCCGGTCCGACGAGATCGCCTACTTCCTCGCCCACGCGCCAGCGGCAAGCGGCAAGCGGCACCACGGTCACGGAACTGGTACGGCTCGCCGGCACCCGACGGGCCATCGAGGAGTGCTTCCAGGCCGCGAAGAACGAATGCGGTCTCGACCAGTACGAAGTTCGCCGCTATCCGGGCTGGTATCGGCACCTCACCATGGCAGAGGTCCGCCGATTCGTGGTGGTTCTCCTTCCCCGCCCCCAGCCCCACATCGAGCCAGTCACACACGCCCTGAACTGGTCACGCTGGTGAGGCCGTCACCAAGCCACCGCCCGCCACTGCCGCTGCCGCTACCGCTACCGCTACCGAAGAAGAACGAGCTCAGGCAACCAGGCGAAGCCGTGCGTCCCTCCGCTTGTTCGCCGTCCCCGCGGGCAGAAGCCGGGCCCGAGCAATGGGCGAGCCTCTTCCACGAGCCACGGGTCGGCACGGGGAACTGGCGCATTCGAGGAGATCGACGTCCCGGCACGACTCATGTCCATGCCCCCATGTCACAGACCAAGGGACGACTGGGGAGCAGAGCGCCGGGTCGAGACGGCCTTGGAGGAGGGAGGGGTGGAGAGCGTGAAGCTGGTGTAGCCGTTCCGGGTCTCCGCGTCGCACTTCTCCCGGTACCGGTCCAGTCCGCCCGTGTAGGCCAGGAACCCCCTGGGCTTGCCGGCTATGTTGGCGCCCGTGTACCAGGATGCCACCGCTGGGTAGAGCGTCCGGGCGGCGAGCTCTGCCACGTGGGCGCACCAGTCCGCCTCGGCCGCCGGGGTGGCGTCGATCTCCGTGAAGCCGTGCCCCCGCAGATAGGCGATGCAGTCGGTGATCCACTCCACCTGCTGTTCCAGAGATACCGGGATGTTGGTGAGTACGGAGGGGCTGAGGGGACCGAGGACGGTGAAGAGGTTGGGAAAGCCAGCCGATACGAGCCCCAGGTGGCTTCGTGGGCCGTCCACCCACTTCTCCCGTAGCGTCACGCCGTTCTTCCCCACGATGTCGAAGGCGAGCTGTGAGCCGGTCAGGGCGTCGAAACCAGTGGCGAAGACGATCGCATCGAGGATGTGTTCCCCGTCCGATGTGCGGATGCCCCGGCGGGTGATCGTTTCGATCGGGGTCGTGCGCAGGTCCACCAACTTCACGTGCGGCAGGTTGTAGGTGGCGTAGTACCCGGTGTCCAGGCAAGGGCGCTTGGTCGCGAACGGGTACGTACGTGGGGACAGCAGTTCGGCCGTCGCCGGGTCCGTGACGGTCGACCGAATCTTGGACCGGACGAACTCCGCCACGGTCTCGTTGGCCTTCTCGTCGGTCAGGATGTCGGTGTAGGTGCGCAGCAGTCCGCTCAGCAGCCCCGAGGCCCACGCTGTCTCGTAGGTGGCCGTGCGTTCCGCCTCCCCCGTCTCCAGGGCCGACCGGGTCGGCGGTTCGAAGACAGTCCCGCCCCGAGACAGCCGTTGGGCCTGCCGGAACTCCGGGTAGCGGGCCTTGAGCTCGGCGACTTCCGTGCTCCGCAGCGGGCGGTTGTGGGCCGGCAGCGCGTAGGCAGGGGTGCGTTGGAAGACGGTGAGTGCGGCCGCCTGCTCGGCGATGACGGGAATGGTCTGGACACCGGAGCATCCGGTGCCGATCACGGCGACCTTCTTGCCGGTGAAGGAGACGTCCTCGTGTGGCCAGCGGGCGGTGTGGTACGTAGAGCCCGTGAAGCTGTCGGCCCCGGGGATTCCGGGGTCCTTGGGAACGGACATGCAGCCCGACGCCAGAATGACGAACCGCGTGGTGACGGTTCGTCCGGTGTCCGTGGAGACGCTCCAGAGGTGTCTGTCCTCGTCGTATGCGGCGCGGGTGACGCGGGTGTTCAGCACGACGTCCCTGCGCAGGTCGAACCGGTCCGCGACGTGGTGGACATAGCGCAGGATCTCCGGTTGTGACGCGTAGCGCTCACTCCACACCCAGTCCTGGTCCAGCTCAGGGGAGAAGGAGTAGGAGTACGACGTGCTCTCGACGTCGCAACGGGCGCCGGGGTACCGGTTCCAGTACCAGGTCCCGCCGATGTCGTCACCGGCTTCGAAGACCACTGTCCGTAAGCCGAGTCCGCGCAGGCGGTGGAGTTGGTAGAGGCCGGAGAGCCCGGCCCCGACGACGACGGCGTCAACCGGGTGGGCGGCGGAAGGGGTTGGGGCGGTGTCCATCGGATTCTCCTGTCTCCCCCAGGTGACATGGGGGCCCTTGCCGAGCGCGGGCGTACGCCTGGTCGCACCACTGCCATCCGTGCGCCAATTGCCGTTAGGCAACCATCGCTTGACCGCGAATTTACCTTCACCTCGAGGGTAAGGTCCAGGCAAAGAAGGGGGCGAGGGGGCGTTAGTGGTGGCCATGCGGGCCACCTCGTAGCGCTGATCCGGTGGCACGTTGGATCAAGAAGAGCCAGCCGCTCTGCTTGATCGGCAATTCCGGCACCGGCACCGGCACCGGCAAGTCCCCCATGCTGATCAGCCTGGGCACCGAGGCCACGATGAGCGGGGCTGTCGCGTCCGCTACACACTCGCGACGAAGCCGGCGAACGAGCTGGTCGAGGCCGCCGACGAGAAGCAGCTGAACAAGACCATCACCCGCTACGGCCGTGCCGACCTGCGCTGCATCGACGAGCCGGGCTACAGGGAACTCGACCGCCACGACACCGAACCGCTCTGGCGGGCCGGGCGCGGACCTGTAGGCTCCGCGCCCGTGGACGCCATACGACAGACAACCATCGCCTTCAGCGGAATCCTGACTCGGGAGGAGTTCGACGAGGCCGTCGCAGCGATCGGATGGTTCCGGCGCCTGCGGTGGCTCAGCATCGTGGCTGCGGTCCTGATGGCGACGCTGGGCCTGAGGCACGCCGCTCACGGCGACCCGGTCAACTCCGGCCTGCTGATGCTCGCTCTGGTCTACGGTGTGCTCGGCCTGTTCCTACCCCCGCTGCTCGCCGGCCGCATGTTCCGCACCGACCAGGCCACGGGGGAGAAGCAGGTCGTCGTCGACGACGCCGGCTTCGTCGTCTCCCGCGGCTCCGAGGAGCTCATGCGGGTGCCATGGCGCACCATGTACCGCTCCTACGAGACGGAGCGGGTCTACGTCGCGACGGGCCGCGTCGGCTGGAAGACCAGCCTGCTGATCGTGCCCAAGCGGCTGCTCACCGGGGCCGGCGAGACCGAGCTGATGGGCGTTCTGCTGGAGACCCGGGCCCGCCGCTCCAAGAGCCGCCGGACACAAGGCCGCTAGTGACCTGAGTCGGAGATCCGGTGGCAGTGGGCGGCGACCTTGTCGAGGGAGGGGGCTGGCTCCAGTGGCGGTGCCGCCTGGCCCCCGGTGGCGGCGGCCACCACTGCGATGCGCCCCTGCGGCCCGTAGATGCGGGGCCGGCCGGAGCGCTTCACCTCGGCCAGAGCGGCCAGGCCACCGGCAGCGAACCGGCCCCGCCACTTGCGAGGCCGGCCGCCTTCCTGGTCGCCGAGGGGGGACGACGACATCAGCCACGAGCGCCTTCGGGCCACAAGGAGCAGGGCAGCATGATCCGCCGCTACATCATCTGACGGAACAAGCACCCCGCCGACGAACGCCCACGCAAGGTGGTCAACAGGGCGAACGTTGCCTGATGCAGCGCTTGGACATGCATCACACTCAGCGGCGGTCGTGCAGCCGCAAGACCGTCTTTCCGGTCAGGGGCGGCACGTCGGCCGGATTCCGTGTCCGAGCGTGGCGATCTCCTTGGGTCCTGTCGGGCCCCGACGCCATCGTTTCCGGCTTCACGGCCACGTCAGGGCACTCACGGACCCATGCGACAACCCGCACGCCTTCGACTCGAACAAGGCGAAAATTTGTCTGAAATTAGGTCGTGCCAGTGATTGATCCTTTGTACTGTCAGACCCCTTCAGACCACTTCAGACCACTACTGATACGGGGGAATCTCCATGATTCGTCGTGCCTCACTGGCAGCCGCCGCGTGTGCGGCCGTCGGCTTCTCGCTTCTCACCGTTCCGGCTCACGCGGCCGGAACGGAGGCGACGCCCACCCACGCGTCGCAGAAGTTGGCGTCAGGGTCGGACCATGTCAAGTGCACCAGCTTGAGCAAGGGCCAACTCTGCATCGCCATGAACAGCCGGCCGCAGTCCATCGATGTCTTCTACACCAAAAAGGGTGGCGCGAACATCAAGGCCCAGCTCGGGTATCGCATGAACGGTTCGTCGTCGTACGACAGGCTGGAGACCATCAGCGACGGCGACCGGGCCACCAGCACGTGGAAGATGAGCTGGCCCTGCAAGAGCGCCGTTGGCCTGATCAAGGTCCAGGGGCAGGGGACCTTCGAAACCCCGTCGGCGACGTTCCCGGGCTGCTGATGATGTAGCACAGGAGAACAAGGGGGAAGTGAGCCGGGGGCAAGGCGGAGGATCGAGGATCTTCCTCGTCCTCGTACTGGGCGTACTCGGGCGGCTCCAGCAATCCAGCGAGACGCCGAAGTTGTCGTCGCAGCCCGTGAAGATCGGCCGGACAGGGCTAGCACACGCCACCGACAACACCACCCCAAGGGGCCCGCCAGGAGCGGGCCCCTTTCGCATGTCCGCACGCGCCCGCCAGGAGCAGGCGCCCACCGCATCAGCAGCACACCATGAGCGACATCTCGACGAGCAGCGCCCCCGCCGCGGCGCCGCAGGGAAGTTCGGGTGAACCAGTCCGCGGGTCGAAGGCCTTACCGGGGTGAAGGCACACACGACAGCTGAGGGAGCGGGCATGGTGGTTCAGATGATCCGAGCGGCGCTGTCGCTCGCAGGCGGCACCCGGCAAGGAAGGGAAGGCGGCATGTGGCACGCGATCCGGATCTGGGTCGAGGGCAAGAACGCGGCAACGTTCGAGCGAGAGCGGCGTACGACCCTGCTCACGGCGCCGCTGGCAATTCAGCAAGGCGGCAGGGTCTACGACCGGCGGGCCGACGGAAGCATCCTGGAGATCACCGTCCCCGTGCAGGAGCGGCTGGACGTCATCGTCGGTGGGTCCGTCCGCCGCGATGGCGCTGGTGGGTCCGTCCGCCGCGATGGCGCTGTATCGGAGTCCCCAGAAGTGCTCGGTGCCCGTCACCACGCTCTGACCACGGCTGAGGAGAAGTGATCCATGCCCATCTCTCCTCCGCCGGCGCGGCCGTTGACGGCTCGCCGCGCTGAGCTTCCAGCAGACACCTGGCTGTACAGGGTCCATCGCAAGCGCTTCTCATCGACAGCGTTCAACCCCCGACCGGCGGACATCTTCACAGGCGGGCGCTTCGACGGTACTCCGGAGGATCCGTACCCCTTTCTCTATGCGGCGCGGACTCCCGAGGCGGCCGTGGCGGACACGCTGCTGAGGGCGCTGCCGTTCAGCGACGTTGGTGCGATGCGGTTGGTGCCATCGGCGGCGGTTGTGGACCGTCAGCTCACTCAGGTGCGCACCGCCGAGCCTCTCCTGCTCATCGACCTGACGACGGCGGAGTCGCTCGCCGCCGCCGGGGCTTCCTCCGAACTCGTCCTCTCCGACGACTTCGTTCGCGCACGGGCCTGGTCCTCGGTGCTACGTCAACATAATCCTTGGGCCCAGGGGCTCCTGTGGCCCTCGCGCTACGGCCGTGGACACCATCAGGTGGTGCTCTTCGGGGATCGCTGCGCCCCTCACACCCTCATTGAGCACACCAACTGGCCACTTGAGGAGCGCGCCAACGCGCTTCTGGCCGGTGTGAGGGCTGTGGTCCCACCCCCTCACCGACCGGCCAAGAACTTCGACGCCTTCTTCAAGGCCCACTTCCTGCAGATCTGTCGCATCCTCAACGCTCGGCAGAACGACTGGGAGCTCGCGCAGGAGGCAGCCAGCCGGGCCTTCGAAATCGCCTACCGTAAGTGGCCGGAAGTGAGTGAACATCCCCATCCCGTCGCCTGGGTGGCTTTCACCGGCCGACGCATCCTGAATCGGGCGTATCAGAAGCTGGCTTCCCGCCCGGAGCGCCCGTTGAACGACGCGGATACGGGCATGCCTTGCGCCGACCTCGATGTTGCGTCTACGACGGTGGACAAGATCGCGTTGGACACCGCGATCGGGAACCTGACGCGAGACAAGCGCGAGTGCCTGGTCATGCACTACGTGCACGGGTACGCCGTCAACGAGATCGCCGAGTTGCTGAACATCCCCCCTGGCACGGTGAAGAGCCGGCTCAGCGCGGCCCGCAAGGATCTCAGGGACTCACTCGGCTACGACTTCCGCGAGGGAGGCACGCGATGAAGCACGACGCCGAACTCCACGTTGACGGGTTCGACCAGACCTTGTCCGACGAAGAGGTACTCAGCCACCTGGCCGAGCTCCGGCACCGCGTCACCTCGCGCACGCCGCTCCTCGACGATGACGACTACGAGGCGGCCGTCGAGGAGGCGGCTGACGAGATCACCGGGCTCTTCAGCTGAGCACGACCGCTTTGACGTGTGGGTGAAAGCCGTCGAGGTCGGGGGTGTCGCGGGCGGCGGCCGGGCCGCGGAGCCGCTCGCGGCCGCCGGCTATCTCGACGTCGGCGGCGCGCGCTCCGAGGGGCCTGGACGATTGTCCAGGCC
>NZ_JBHYJC010000040.1:0-32392 GCF_042749045.1 Streptomyces sp. NPDC059008
GCGCCGGGCCCCGCGGCAGTAACTCCGCGGGGCCCGGCGCCGTCTGCCGCGCTCCGGCTGCCGTGCGCCTACAGGTACTTCTTGAGCTCACGGCGCGCCAGCGACCGCTGGTGCACCTCGTCCGGGCCGTCCGCCAGCCGCAGCGTCCGCGCCCCGGCCCACAGCTCGGCCAGCGGGAAGTCCTGGCTGACGCCGCCCGCGCCGTGCAGCTGGACCGCCTTGTCGAGGATGTCCACGACCGTGCGCGGGGTGGCGATCTTGATGGACTGGATCTCGGTGTGCGCGCCCTTGTTGCCGACGGTGTCCATCAGCCAGGCGGTCTTCAGCACCAGCAGCCGCAGCTGCTCCACCGCCACCCGGGCGTCCGCGATCCACTCCTGGACCACGCCCTGCTGCGCCAGCGGCTTGCCGAACGCCGTACGGGCCACCGCGCGGCGGCACATCAGCTCGATGGCGCGCTCGGCCATGCCGATCAGCCGCATGCAGTGGTGGATCCGGCCGGGGCCGAGCCGGGCCTGGGCGATGCCGAAGCCGCCGCCCTCCTCGCCGATCAGATGGGCCGCCGGCACCCGTACGTCGTGGAAGAGCACCTCGGCGTGGCCGCCGTGCCAGTGGTCCTCGTAGCCGTAGACCTGCATGGCCCGCTTGACCTCGACGCCGGGGGTGTCGCGCGGCACCAGGATCATCGACTGCTGGCGGCGCAGGTCCGCGCCGTCCGGGTCGGTCTTGCCCATCACGATGAAGACCTGGCACAGCGGGTTCATCGCCCCGGAGATGTACCACTTGCGGCCGTTGATGACGTATTCGTCGCCCTCGCGGGCGATATGCGTCTCGATGTTGGTGGCGTCGGACGAGGCCACCTCCGGCTCGGTCATCGCGAACGCCGACCGGATCTCGCCGGCCAGCAGCGGCTCCAGCCACTGCTTGCGCTGCGCCTCGTTGCCGAACTGCGCCAGCACCTCCATGTTGCCGGTGTCCGGTGCCGCGCAGTTCAGCGCGGTGGGCGCCAACTGCGGGCTGCGGCCGGTGATCTCGGCCAGCGGCGCGTACTGGAGGTTGGTCAGCCCGGCGCCGTGCTCGGCGTCCGGCAGGCTGTGCTCGTCTACAAAAAACAGGTTCCACAGCCCCTGCCGGCGGGCCTCGGCCTTGAGGTCCTCCACGACCGCGGGGGTGTCCCACGGCGAGGCGAGCGCGGCGCGCTGCTCGCGGGCGGTCTCCTCGGCCGGATACACATGCTCGTCCATGAACGCCAGGAGCCGGGTGCGCAGCTCCTCGGTACGGGCGTCGAATGCGAAGTCCATGGGTGCCTCAGCCTTCCTTGAGGGTGGTGAGTCCGCGGTCGATGAAGACGGGGACGAGTTCGCCGATCCGGTCGAACCCGGCGCCGACGGTCTGGCCGAGCGTGAAGCGGTAGTGGATGCCCTCGAGGATCACGGCGAGCTTGAACCAGGCGAAGGCGGTGTACCAGGCGATCGAGGAGGTGTCCCGGCCCGAGCCCGCGGCATAGCGCGCGATCAGCTCCTCGGGGGCCGGGTGGCCGGGCGCGCCGCTGGTGGTGCTCACCGGCGACTCGGGAAGGCCCAGGTCGGAGCTGTACATCACCAGCAGCCCGAGGTCGGTCAGCGGATCGCCGAGCGTGGACATCTCCCAGTCCAGTACGGCCTTGATGGTGTCATCGGCTCCTACCAGGACGTTGTCGAGGCGGTAGTCGCCGTGCACGACGGCCGGCGCGGGGGAGGTGGGCAGCGCCCGGCCCAGCGCCTGGTGCAGCTCCTCGATGCCCGGCAGGTCGCGGTTCTTCGACGCGCTCAGCTGCTTGCCCCAGCGCCGCAGCTGACGCTCCAAGAAGCCCTCCGGACGGCCGAAGTCGCCGAGCCCGGCCGCCTCGGGGTCCACGGCGTGCAGCGCCACGAGCGTGTCGACCAGGGAGAGCACCACGGCCCGGGTGCGCTCGGGGCCGAGCGGGGCGAGCTGGCCGGCCGTGCGGTACGGGGTGCCCTCGACCAGCTCCATCACATAGAAGGGCGCGCCGATCACCGACTCGTCCTCGCACAGCAGCAGCGTCTCGGGCACCGGCACCGGAGTGCCGTGCAGCGCGCTGATCACCCGGTGCTCGCGCCGCATGTCGTGCGCGGTGGCCAGCACATGGCCGAGCGGCGGCCGGCGGACGACCCAGGAGGCCGCGCCGTCGGTGACGCGGTAGGTGAGATTGGACCGCCCGCCCTCGATCAGCTGCGCGCGCAGCGGGCCGCCGGCCAGCCCCGGCCGCTCCCGGTCCAGATGCGCGCGCAATCGGTCCAGGTCGAGGCCGGGAGGGTCCTCCCGGCCCGGGGCCTGAGGGGGCGGCGTGCCCTTGCTCATCGTGCTCCTCCGTAACGCAGTGGACGGTCCATCGGTCGATCGCTGCCCCGATCATGCCGACTAGTCGGTATGGAGTCCAGTGCCGGTACGTGGGGCGTCGGTCACCCATGGCCCCTGAGGAGGGTTTTCCGCCACGCCGCCGCCGCTCGCCCGCCGCCGCTCACGCGTGACAGGCCACCGGAACCCCGCCGTTCATCACCGTCATGTCGCCGAACCCCACCAGCGGGTCCAGCGGTGCGCCCGGCTCCCCGCCCGCCAGCTCCGCGTACGCCCGGTGCAGATTCGCCACCAGCCGCTCGCTCTCCGCCAGCTCCGCGAACGGCCCGAGGTCCGCGGCCCGGGCCACCTCCAGTGGCGTCCGCCCGGCCGCCCGGCCCTCCTCCGCCAGCCGGCCGACGAACCGCAGATAGCGCTCGACGACGTCGTAGACCTCGGGGCCGGCCAGCGGACCGTGCCCGGGGACGACGGTGTCGGCGTCCAGCGAGCGCAGCAGCTCCAGGGCACGCAGCGAACCGGTCAGCGACCCCATGAAGACGAACGGGGTGCCACCGTTGAAGACCAGGTCCCCGGTGAAGACGACGCGCTGCTCGGGCAGCCACACGAGGGTGTCGCCGGGGGTGTGCGCCACGCCCGGGTGGATCAGCCGCGCCTCGATCCCGCCGACGTGCAGGGTCAGTTCGTCGGTGTACGTCACCTCGGGCGGGGTCAGGCGGATGTCGCCGTACTCCACCTGCGGCCACACCGCGTGCAGCTGGTGGCCGGCGGCCAGCAGCTCGCGGCGGCAGGCGGCGTGCCCGACGATCGTCGCCTCGGGCGCGAAGACGCCGTTGCCGTAGGTGTGGTCACCGTGGTGGTGGGTGTTGACCACGGTGCGCGGCGCCGGCGCGCCGCTCTCCGCGATCCGCCGGCGCAGCAGCCGGGCCCGGCGCTCGGTGGCGGCGGTGTCCACGACCAGGGTGGCGTCCCCGTCGGTGACGAAGCCGGCGTTGTTCAGGCACCAGCCGCCGTCCGGCTGGATGTAGGCATGGACGCCGGCGGCCAGTTCGGTGAGGTACGGCTCGGCCGTGGTCGGTGCGCTCGCGTCACCCATGCGGGTTCTGCCCCCTTGCTCGATGGTCCGTCACGCCCCACCGGCCGGCCGCGAGTTGGTCCGCCCCGGCGCCGCGAGGGTCGCGTCACGGTACCTCCGCCGCCGGCCTCGGTGAGGGCCAGGGCGCGCCTCAGCGACCCGGCCCCACCAGTATCGCCGCGCCGCACAGCGCCACCGCGAGCGTGCAGGCCACCAGCAGCAGGGCGGTCCGCGTCGGCAGTCCCGGCGGGCGGTCGGTGGCCATCGCCCGCATCCGGTGGTGCGCCAGCGCCACGAAGGCGAGCCACAGCAGCCCCGTCAGTACCGCCAGCATCGCCTCCACCGGTCCGGGCGCCCGGCTCTGCAGCAGCTGCCGGCCGGCCAGCACCGCCATCGCCGTGGCGGACAGCGTCGTACGCCGCCAGGCCAGCCTGGTCCGCTCCGGCTGCAGTCCGGGATCCCGGTCGCTCGCCGGACGGGGGCCCGGGCCGCCCGGCCGCGCTCCGCCCGCCATCGGCTAGCCGGTCCAGCCCAGCAGGACCAGCACGGCCACCGCCACCCCGAGCACCCCGACGGCCAGCGCCAGCGCCGTGGGGAAGCGGGAGACCGGCAGGTCCTCGCCGCGCCGCATCGCCCGCTCGCAGCGCACCCAGTGGTTGAGGGCCCGCAGTGCGCACAGCGCCCCGCCCGCGAGCAGGACGACGGTGAAGGTCAGCCGGACGCCCGGGTGCAGCCGGGGCAGGAACTGGTCCACCGCGAACCCGCCGCCGATCAGCGCCAGGCCGGTGCGCAACCAGGCGAGAAACGTGCGCTCATTGGCGAGCGAGAAGCGGTAGTCGGGGGTCGTGCCCTCCTCACGGACCCGCGCGGGCGAGCACCACAGCCGCACGGCCGCGACGGCCGACCGCAGTCCGTCGGTGAGGATCATGGCCGAAACCCTAATGGCCGGCCCGGCGCACGGCCCGGCGCATCAGGCCTCTCCCGTTTCCCGCAGCTCCAGCAGCCGTCGGTACGCGGCCATGCCGTCGGGCGTCCAGGGCCACTGGTCGAGCCGCCGGATCAGCTCCTCCTCGGGAAGGAACGCGTACCAGTCGATCTCCGACTCCTGCGGGGCGACCGGCAGGGTGCAGCGCACCTGGTAGACCGCGGACCACCAGGTGTGCTCCGCGGTCTCGTAGAGGAACTTGAACAGCGGCTCGGGCTGCTGCAGACCCTGTACGCCCAGTTCCTCCTCCGCCTCGCGCAGCGCCGCCGCGTCGTAGCTCTCGCCGGCGCCGACCACCCCTCCCACGAACATGTCGTAGTGGGAGGGGAAGACGAGCTTGTGCGGGGTGCGGCGGTGTACGAAGATCCGGTCCTCGGCGTCCCGGACGAGGACGAAGGCGCAGCGGGTGCGCATCCGGCGGGCGTAGGTCTCGCCGCGCGGGGCCTGTCCCACGACCTGATCGTTCTCGTCGACGACGTCGAGGATCTCGTCCGCGTTGAGCGGTTGCTGATCGGTCATGGGGCCATGCAACCACCACAGGGACGGGCCGCACCCGCCGGGGCGGGCGACCCGGCGGCTCACCGCGCCCGCGGTCGGGCCGGCGGTCCGGCCCCGGGCCTCACCCGCCGCGTCAGCGCGGCTGCATCTCCACCGCGTCCTCGGTCCGGCCCGTTCCCGGCGGCATCGCCGGATGGGTGCCGATCAGGACGATGCCCGCGACGACGGCCATGATCCCGGCCACCTCCCACGCCAGCGCCCCCGCCGTCACCTGCAGCCGGTCGCCGAGGAAGCCCACCCCGCAGGCGATCCCGGCCAGCGGCTGGGCGGCGGTCAGCGCCGGCAGCGACAGCCGCAGCGGCGCCGATTCGAAGGCGCTCTGCACCATGACCAGCGCCAGCACCCCCAGCACGACGATGGCGTACGGCTGCCAGCTGGTCACCAGCGCCGGCCAGCCGCCGCGTTCGAAGTGGTCACCGCTGATCCGGGTCAGCGCGTCCTGCACGCCGTAGACCAGGCCCGCCGCGACGCCCAGCAGCGCGGCCTCCAGGCTCACATGGGTCCGCTCCCGTTTGGCGACGGCCGCCAGCAGCAGGGCGGTGCCCAGCACCATCCCCATGATCAGCCACTGCCACAGGTGATCGGGGCTCCTGCTCCCGCCCTGCGGCTGACCGGCCACGATGAAGGCGGTGACCCCGCCCGCCAGCAGCCACAGCCCGGCCCACCCGGTGCGGCCGAGCCGCTGCCGGGTCAGCCGCCGGGACAGCGCCATCGCGAACAGCAGATTGGTCGCCAGCAGCGGCTCCACCAGAGTGATGTCGCCCATCCCCAGCGCCAGCGCGCCGAGCGCCATCCCGACCACCATCAGCCCGATACCGGCCAGCCACACCGGCATCCGCACCAGGTCCAGCAGCAGACGCAGGGAGAGGAAGTCCTTCATCGGCGCGCGCTGCGCCGCGGCCTGCTGGAGCACGAAGCCCGATCCCAGACAGCAGGCCGCTCCGAGGGCGAGCAGTATCACCGTCACGTCGCACACCTCGTATCACGCGGGGCGGGGGATGCGCCTGAGGATAGCCATCCGGCGGCGGGGGTGGGTGGCCCTGATCACCCCCCATTCTCCCGCGCGCCCCTGCGTACTGCGCGGTAATCAAACGGTTGACGCGGCAGTCGGGCGCGCTGAGGATCGTTCCACCACGGCGGCCGGTGCGCGCCGGCGTGCCCCGGTGAGGAGATGCAGAGATGGCGTACGACGCTGATGTGATCGTGATCGGAGCGGGGCTCGCGGGGCTGGCGGCCACCGCGGAACTGGTGGACGCCGGGCGCACGGTGATCCTGCTCGACCAGGAGCCCGAGCAGTCCCTCGGCGGGCAGGCGCACTGGTCCTTCGGCGGTCTCTTCCTGGTGGACTCGCCCGAGCAGCGCCGGCTGCGGATCCGCGACAGCCATGCCCTCGCCTGGCAGGACTGGCTGGGCACGGCCGGTTTCGACCGGCCGGAGGACCACTGGCCGCGCAAGTGGGCCGAGGCGTACGTCGACTTCGCCGCCGGGGAGAAGCGCTCCTGGCTGCACCGGCAGGGCGTACGGTTCTTCCCCGTCGTCGGCTGGGCCGAGCGCGGCGGCTACGACGCGACCGGGCACGGCAACTCCGTCCCCCGCTTCCACGTCACCTGGGGCACCGGGCCCGGCCTGGTCGCGCCGTTCGAGCGCCGGGTGCGGGCCGGGGCCGCCAAGGGCCTGGTCGACCTGCGCTTCCGGCACCGCGTCACCGGGCTCTCGCGCAGCGCCGGCAGCGTGGACACGGTCAGCGGCGAGATCCTCGAACCCTCGGACGTGGCCCGCGGCAGGCCCAGCAGCCGCGAGGTGGCCGGTGCCTTCGAGCTCAGGGCGCAGGCCGTGATCGTCACCTCGGGCGGAATCGGCGGCAACCACGAGCTGGTGCGCGCCAACTGGCCCGAACGGCTGGGCACACCCCCGCGGCGGATGCTGTCGGGCGTGCCCGCGCATGTGGACGGCGAGATGCTGGGCATCGCCGAGGGCGCCGGCGGCCGCCTCATCAACCGTGACCGGATGTGGCACTACACCGAGGGCATCGACAACTGGAACCCGATCTGGCCGCAGCACGGCATCCGGATCCTGTCGGGCCCGTCCCCGCTGTGGCTGGACGCCCGCGGCAAGCGGCTGCCGGTGCCGCTGTTCCCCGGCTTCGACACCCTCGGCACGCTCGAACACATCATGCGCACGGGCCATGACCACACCTGGTTCGTGCTCACCCGGAAGATCATCGAGAAGGAGTTCACGCTCTCCGGCTCGGAGCAGAACCCGGACCTGACCGGAAAGAGCGTCCGCGAGGTCCTGGGCCGGGCCCGGTCCGGCGCGCCGGGGCCGGTGCGGGCGTTCATGGACCACGGCGCGGACTTCGTCGTCGAGCGTTCGCTGACCGACCTCGTACGGCGGATGAACGCGCTGACCGAGGAGCCGCTGATCGACGAGGCCGCGCTGCGCGAGGAGATCGTGGCCCGCGACCGCGAGATCGGCAACTCCTTCACCAAGGACCTCCAGGTGACCGCCGTGCGCGGGGCCCGCAAGTACCTGGGCGACCGGCTGATCCGCACCGCGGCCCCGCACCGGCTGCTCGACCCCAAGGCCGGCCCGCTGATCGCCGTACGGCTGAACATCCTCACCCGCAAGACGCTCGGCGGCCTGGAGACCGACCTCTCCTCGCGGGTCCTGGCCGACGGCGGCGCCCCTCTTCCCGGCGTCTACGCGGCGGGCGAGGCGGCCGGGTTCGGCGGCGGCGGGGTGCACGGATACCGCTCGCTGGAGGGCACCTTCCTCGGCGGCTGCCTCTTCTCCGGGCGTACGGCGGGCCGGGCGGCGGCCCGGGCGGTGGCCTGACGGGAGGAGGGCGGATTCCGGCAGGTGGCCGGTCAATCCCATGATGTGGAAGGGGAGTTGGCGGATCCGGCCATTCCCCTTCCCGCCTTGACGCGGAGCTCTGCGTAGCGCTTTGCTGTGGGTGATGACTGGTGCGGACCAGTCCGTCACCCTCTGCACAGGCGCGCGCAGACCGGCTCCCACCCCCTGACGACGGTGCGGGGCCCGGCCGGCGCGGCGCGCCATGGAGCCCCCTGACCCGTGACTTCGATGTCCCCTTCCCCCGTGCCCTCGGCCACCCCGCCGGCCCTGCGCCGCGCCCGCTGCCCGGACGCCCCGGTCCTCGCCCCGGCCCTGGACGACACCCAACTGGCCATCGCCGCCGATGCGCTGGCGCTCGGCCAGTGGACCCGGGTGCGTACCCTGCTGGCCGAGACCGGCGCGGACTGGGACCGGCGCGGACACCGGTTGACGGTCCTGGCCGGCTGTCCCGGCAGCGCCGCCTGGGCCGGCGACTGGCAGCTCGCCGAGCCGGACAGCGGTGACGCCGCCACGCTCGTGGCCGTCGCCACCGTCCGGCTCGCCCTGCGCGGCGAGGCCGGCATCGCCGCCGCCGCCGAGGCCTGCGCGGTCGCCGCGCGGATGCTGCCCGACGACCCCACCCCCTGGCTGGGCGCGCTGATCCTCGCCCGCCGCACCGGCACCCCACAGGCCCGCGCCGAGGCCTTCCGGCAGATACGGGCCCGCCACCCCGACCACCACCACGCCCACCACCTGATGGCGGCCTGCCTGGCCGAGCAGCAGCCGGCCGGCGCCGTCGGCCCGGCGCACCCGGCCGACGTGTTCGCCGCCCGGGCCGCGTCCCGCGCCCCCGCCGACTCCCCGCTGGCCCTGCTCCCCGTCGTCGCCCACGCCGAGCGCTACCGGGTACGGGCCGCCGCCGGCCTGGAGCCCCCCGACCCCGTGGACTCCGGTCACTGGTCCACCCGCCGTGCCCGCCGGCTCCTGCGGTCCGCCTTCGACTGGTGGCTGGAGTGGGAGGGCGAGGACCATCCGCGCGGCAAGGTCGACCTCAACTTCCTCGCGCACGCGACGTTCCACGAGGGGAGGATGGCCGAGGCCGCCGCCCTCTTCCAGCGCATCGGCCCGCATCTGACGCGTGCGCCGTGGTCGTACGCGGGCCGCGACGCCGAAGGCGCCTTCCAGGCCGCCCGCGACACCGCCCTGTGCCGGGCCCGCCGCCACGCGGACCGCTGACCCGCCCACCCCGCCGGGGCCGATGACGATGATGACGATGACGATGACGATGACGAAAGTCTGACGCCGACGCCCGGACGCTGGCCCCGGAGCGCGCGCGGTGCTCGAATCTAGGGGTGACCCAGGACCCGAATCCGGCCCGCTCGGCGGACCGCGACGGCGAGGACGGGCGCGGCTCCCCCGTAGGGCGCCGCGTGGTGCTCGGCATGCTCGCGGCCGGCGCCGCCGGCGTCGCCGCCGCCCCCCTCCTGCAGCGCGCCTACGACAGCACCATCGGCGCCGCCGCCCAGAAGGACCCCACCGGCCTGTCCGGACTGCTCCCGGCCGGCGGCGGCTTCCGCTACTACTCGGTGACCGGCTCCGTACCGCGCGAGGACGAGCGCGGCTACCGCCTCACCCTCGACGGCCTGGTACGGCGCCCCACCGGCTACCGCCTCGCCGACCTGCGCGCGCTGCCCCAGACGCGGCTCGTGCGCGACGTCCAGTGCGTCACCGGCTGGCGGGTGCCGCACACCGCCTTCGAGGGCGTACGGCTGGCCACCCTCCTCGACGCCGCCGGCGTCCGCCCGGAGGCGAAGGCCGTCCACTTCACCTGCTTCGACGGCGCCTACCGCGAGTCCCTCACCCTCGAACAGGCCCGCCGCGACGACGTCCTGGTCGCGCTGCGGATGCAGGACCGGCCGCTCGGCCACGATCACGGCGGACCGGTGCGCCTCTACGTCGCGCCCATGTACTTCTACAAGTCGGCGAAGTGGCTCTCCCGCATCACCGTCACCGACCGGGTCCGGCCCGGCTACTGGGAGGAGCGCGGATATGACATCGACGCCTGGGTCGGCCGGTCGAACGGACGCGACGATGCCCCGACCACCTGAGCGGACCGCGGCCCGCCCCCGGGTGCCGCGCTTCACCCGCGCCGAACACCGGGTGCACCGCGCCACCGCCACCCTCATGGCCGTCTGCGTCCTCACCGCGGGCTGTCTCTACCTCCCCTTCCTCGCCCAACTCGTCGGCCGCCGCGCCCTGATGGTGACCGTCCACGAGTGGTCCGGCCTCCTGCTGCCCGTCCCCCTGCTGCTGGGCCTGGCCTCCCGTGCCCTGCGCGCCGACCTCCGCCGCCTCAACCGCTTCGGCCCGCACGACCGCCGCTGGCTGCGCGCCGCCCTCCGCCGCCGAGGGGGCCGCCCGGCCGGCAAGTTCAACGCCGGCCAGAAGCTGTACGCCGCCTGGCTCGCCGGGGCGGTCCTGGTGATGCTGGGCACCGGCCTGCTGATGTGGTTCACCCTCCCCCAAGCTCTCGGCCTCGTTCGAGCAGGGGGGACCCCCCTCGTGCCCCTGGTGTGGCGCACCGGCGCCACCTTCGTCCACGACTGGCTCGCCCTCGCCCTGGTCCTCGTGATCGCCGGTCACGTCGGGAAGGCCTACGGCGATCCCGAGTCCCGCCGCGGGATGCGCACCGGCTCGGTCGACGCCCGATGGGCCGCCCGCGAGCATCCGCTGTGGGAGCCGGAGCGCAAGTCCCCGTAGCGGACCGCGCCTTGCGGAGGGAACACGGTGAAGTCTCCGCACATCACAGAGACTTCTCTGCAGAGACCTCTATGCAGAGAAGTCTCTGCAACTCTATGCTGGGGCCCATGAGCGATGCTCCGCAGCAGTCCCCGGCCCCCGAGGGGGCACCCGCCGCCCGTCCCGTGCGCCGGATGGACGCCCGCAGCCTCCGCGGTCTGGCCCACCCCTTGCGGATGCGCATCCTGGACCTGCTGGCCCTCGACGGCCCGGACACCGCCACCGGGCTCGGCCGCCGCCTCGGCGAGAACACCGGCACGGTCAGCTGGCATCTGCGCCACCTCGCCGACCACGGCTTCATCGAGGAGGAGACCGGCCGCGGCACCAAACGGGAGCGCTGGTGGAAGGCGGTCCAGGCGGCCCGCCGCCTCGACACCAACGACTTCCGCGACGACCCCGACAGCCGCGGCCCCCTGTCGGTCTATCTGCACGAAACCGTCCAGCGGGACTTCGAGCAGGTCACCACCTACCTCGCCGAGGACTGGGACCCGCACTGGCGCGACGCCGGCACCCTCCTGCGCCGCCAGGACCTCCGCCTGACCCCACGGCAACTCCACTCCCTGAACGCCGAGTTGGAACAGGTCATCGACCGGTACCGGAACCCGGCCCCCGACCCGGCCGGCACGGCCGACGAGGACACCCGCCCGGTCCTCGTCCAACTGCAGTCCTTCCCCCGCAGGGAACGGGACGGCGGATGAGCGGACTGCTGCGCCGGCACCGCGACTTCAGGCTGCTGTGGTGCGGGGAGACGGCGGGCAGGTTCGGAGCGGCGGTCACCGGCGTGGCGATGCCGCTGGTGGCGGTCTCCGTCCTGCACGCCTCCACCTTCGAGGTCGGCCTGCTCGGCGCCTGCGGCTGGCTGCCCTGGCTGCTGATCGGCCTCCCGGTCGGGGCCTGGGTGGACCGCCTGCGCCGTCGCCCCCTCATGCTGGGCTCCGCCGCGCTGTCGCTGGTGCTCCTCGCCGCCGTACCACTGCTGGCCCAGTCCGGCCGGCTGGGGCTCGGGCCGCTGCTCGCCGTGGCCCTGTTGACCGGCGCCGCCGCGGTGGTCTTCCAGACCGCGTACAGCGCCTACCTGCCGACCCTGCTCGCGCCGGCCGACCTGCCCGAGGGCAACGCCAAGCTGCACGGCAGCGCCTCGGCGGCGCAGATCGCCGGCCAGGGGGCGGGCGGCCTCATCGCCCAACTCGCCGGCGCCGTCAACGGCTTGTTCGCCCACGCCGCCACCTTCCTCGTCGCGCTGCTGTGCCTGCTCGGCATCCGGCACCGCGAACCGCCCCCCGAGGCCTCCGGCCGGCCGGCGAGGTCGCTGACCGGCGAGGTCGCCGAGGGGCTGCGGCTGGTCGCCGGCGACCGGTGGTTTCGCACCCTGACCCTCTTCGGCGCCACCTCCAACCTCGCGCTCATGGGCTACCAGTCCCTCCTGACGGTCTTCCTGGTCCGCGAGGTCGGCCTGGCACCCGGCGCGGTCGGCGGACTGCTGGCGCTGGCCGGCACGGGCGGTATCGCGGGTGCCTTCGTGGTACGCCGCACCGCCGGCCGGCTCGGTACCGCCCGCGCCATGCTGCTGTGCGAACTCGGCATCCCCTGCACGGCGTTGCTCATCCCGCTCGCCTCCCCGGGCGCCGGGGCGCTGCTGTGCGTCGCGGGCGGCTTCGGCGTCTCCGCCGGGGTGGTGGCCGGCAACATCCTCAAGGTGGGTTTCCAGCAGGGCTACTGCCCGCCGCCGCTGCTCGGCCGGCTGGTGGCCGGCAGCGCGTTCCTCAACTACGGCACCCTGCCGCTGGGGGCGCTGCTCGGCGGCGCGCTCGGCTCCGCCCTCGGTGTCCGCGCCGCCATGTGGATCACCACCGCCGGCGTTCCGCTGGCCGCCCTGATCCTGCTCTTCTCACCGGTCCGGACCGTCCGCGACCTGCCCACCCGCCGCGCCGCCCCCGAAGCGGCGGCTCAGGTCGTCGGCGGCTGAGGCTCCGCCGGCGCCTCGGCCGACGGCAGTGTGACCTCGAAACGGCAGCCCGCGCCGGCGTTCTGCACCGTCGCCCGGCCTTCGTGCGCCACCACGATGCCGCGCACGATCGCCAGCCCCAGCCCCGCGCCGCCCTCGCCGTCCGCCCGCGGGGTGCGCGCACTGCCGCCGCGCCAGCCGGTGTCGAAGACCCGCGCCAGATCCTCCGGCGGGATGCCGCCGCAGCCGTCCTCGACCGCGAGCACCACCCGGCCCTCCTCGTGCCGTGCGCTGACCGCCACCGTGCCGTCGGCCGGCGTCGCACGGATCGCGTTGACCAGCAGGTTGCCGAGCACCCGAGTGATCTGCTGGGCGTCCACCCGCACCGGCAGCGGCAGCACCCCGCCGTCCACCAGCCGCACCCCGCGCGCCCGGGCCAGCGGCCGGGCCCCCGCCAGCGCGTCGTCCACCAGGTCGTACACCGACACCCGCGAGAACGTCAGGGCCAGCGCCCCGGCCTGGATACGGGACAGCTCGAAGAGGTCGTCGACCATCGCGGCCAGCCGCTCCACCTCGATCCGCATCCGCGAGTGGTAGCGGGCGGCGTCCTCGGCGACGCCGTCCTCCAGCGCCTCGGCCATCGCCCGCAGGCCCGCGAGCGGCGTCCGCAGATCGTGCGAGATCCCGGCGATCAGCTCGCGCCGGGAGGCGTCCAGCGCCCGCTCCCGCTCCCGCGCCTCGGCGAGCCGTCCGCTGGTCTCCTCCAACGCCCTGGACAGCGCCGCCAGTTCGGCCGTCGGCGGCTCGGCGGGGGCCACGAATCCGCCGGCACTGCCGACCGTGCGGGCCGATCGCGCCAGCTCCCTGCTGCCCGCCGCGATCCGCCGCCCGAAGAGCAGCGCGGCCGCCAGCGACACCACTCCGGAGACCGCGACCACGGCCATCACCACGCCCAGGTCGTGCCCGGACAGAAACATCGCCTGGGCGACCGCCACCGTCCCCGCCGCCATCGCGGCCACCGCCAGCGCCGCCACCGCGAACAGCGACAGCACGACCGAGCGCCGCCGCAACGCCCGTACCGCGGGCGCGGCCAGCAGCCCCGCCAGCGCCGCGCCGAGCGCCGCCAGGGCCACGATGACCAGGAAGTCCGTCATCACTCCGGCTCACCCTCCGCCGGGTCGAAGCGGTAGCCGGCGCCCCAGACCGTCGTCACCAGCCGTGGCGCCGCCGGGTCCGCCTCGATCTTCTCGCGCAGCCGCCGCACATGCACGGTCACCGTCGACAGATCGCCGAACTCCCACCCCCAGACCCGGTGCAGCAGCTCCTCACGGGCGAAGACCCGCCCCGGGTTGCGCATCAGGAAGACCAGCAGGTCGAACTCCCGGGCGGTGAGAGAGAGTTCACGCCCCGCCCGGTGGGCCCGTCGCCCGTCGGGGTCGGCGACGAGGTCACCGGCCCGCAGTACGGGGGCGGGCGCGGCGGCCGGCGGCGCGGACTCCGCGCGTCGCAGCACCGAACCGATCCGCAGCACCAACTCCCGCGGGCTGAACGGCTTGGTCACATAGTCGTCCGCGCCCAGCTCCAGGCCGAGAATGCGGTCCGCCTCCTCGCCGCGCGCCGTCAGCATCACCACCGGCAGCGCCGGACCGCCGTCGGCGCGGCGCAGCCGGCGGCACACTTCCAGGCCGTCGATGCCCGGCAGCATCAGGTCGAGGACGACCAGATGCGGGCGGAACTCCGCGGCCCGGTCGAGGGCGGCGAAGCCGTCGGCGGCGTGCGCGGTGGTGTAGCCGGCCCGGGAGAGGTAGCCGGTGACGACCTCGGCGACGGTCGGGTCGTCCTCGACGACCAGGACGCGGCGCGGCGGCCCGTTGGCGGGGACGGGCGGGGGAGCGGGGGGTGGGGTGGCACGGTGCACGGCGTCAGCGTGCCCTTCTGGGTGGGTGCGTCATGGCTACAGCCAACACCAGCGCCCACCGCCGTGCGAGGCGGGGCCCGCTTCCGTAAGACATCGGTAACCGGTAACCGGGAACCGGCAACTGGTACGGCCGCGCACCGAGCCGACGCCACCGGGGCGCAAAGGGAGGGAGAGAAGAGGGAAGAGGGGCGGCAAGAGGGAGCACCCACTCCTTGCCACTCTCAACTTATAGCGCACAGGGGGCCTTGCGGCAAGGCCCCGGTCATCCCGCAAAATCGCAGGCCGAAGCCCGAGCCTGAGGAAGATGCTGCCGCCATGAACCCCCTGACCACCAGCGCGTTCGACCTTCCCGACCGTCTTCTGCCCAAGGCCGACCCGACGCTGATCGCCGCCGACGAGCAGCACTTCGCGGCCGTCGCGGCAAGCCTCGACCAGGCGATCGCCGAGGTGTCCGACCGCCTCGACGCCGAGCGCAGGGCGCCCGGCGGCATCGGGCGGCAGGCGATGGACCGGGACACCGAGATCCACCGGCTGACCGCTCGCCTGCGCGCACTGCGTCGCTTCGGCCTCGACCTGTGCCTGGGACACATGGTCGGCGCGGAGCACCCCGAGCCCGTGTACGTCGGACGGCTCGGCCTGACGGACGGCGAGGGGCGTCGGCTGCTGGTCGACTGGCGCTCTCCCGCGGCCGAGCCGTTCTTCGCGGCCACCCACGCCCACCCGATGGGTCTGGCGAGCCGCCGCAGGTACCGCTGGACCGGCGGGCGGATCAGCGACTACTGGGACGAGGTGTTCACCTCGGACGGGTTCGCCGGCCACGCCGCGCTCGACGACCAGTCCGCCTTCATCGCCAGTCTGGGCGCCAACCGGTCGCCCCGGATGCGCGATGTGCTCGGCACCATCCAGGCCGACCAGGACGCCGTCATCCGGGCGGGGTCCCGCGGCGCGCTGGTCGTCGACGGCGGTCCGGGCACCGGCAAGACCGTCGTCGCCCTGCACCGCGCCGCCTACCTCCTCTACTCCGACCCGCGCCTGGGCCGTCGTCGCGGCGGTGTGCTGTTCGTCGGTCCGCACCAGCCCTACCTGGCCTATGTCGCCGACGTCCTGCCCAGCCTCGGAGAGGAGGGCGTGCGGACCTGCACCCTGCGCGACCTCGTCGCCGAGGGGGACGGGGCGACGAGCGAGGCCGACCCGGAGGTGGCCCGGCTGAAGTCGTCCGCGGACATGGTGAAGGCGATCGAGACGGCCGTCAGGTTCTACGAGGAGCCGCCCGCCGAGGGGATGACGGTCGCGACCGGCTGGTCCGACATCTGGCTGAGCGCAGAGGACTGGGCCGCGGCATTCAGCGCACCGGAACCGGGTACGCCGCACAACGAGGCCCGCGAGCAGATCTGGGCGGAGCTGGTCGCGATCCTGCTGGACAAGTACGACGGCGACGAGGTCTCGCCCGAGTCGTTCCAGCGGTCCCTGCGGCACGACGAGGAACTGGTCACCACACTCCACCGCGCCTGGCCGCTGCTCGAAGCGGCCGACCTCGTCGGGGACCTGTGGTCGGTACCCGCCTACCTGCGGATGTGCGCCCCCTGGCTCAGCCGCGACGAGGTGCGCAGGCTGCAGCGCAAGGAAGCCCCCCAGGCCTGGACGGTCTGTGACCTGCCGCTCCTGGACGCGGCACGGCAGCGCCTGGGCGACCCGGAGGCCGCCCGGCGCAAGCGCCGGCAGGAGGCCGCCCTCGCCGCCCAGCGGGCGCAGATGACGCAGGTCGTCGACAACCTGATCCAGGCCGCGGCCGACTCCGGCGCCGACGGTGACGACGGCGAAGGCCTGGTGACGATGCTGCGCGGCGAGGACGCCCGGGTCAGCCTGGTCGACGAGGCCCAACTGCCCACCGCCGAACCGGACATGCGCCCACTGCCCCATGGCGTGGGAGGACCCCCGGCCGGCCCGTTCGCGCACATCGTCGTGGACGAGGCGCAGGAACTGATCGACGCGGAGTGGCAGATGCTGCTGCTGCGCTGCCCGTCCCGGAGCTTCACCATCGTCGGCGACCGCGCCCAGGCCAGGCACGGGTTCACCGAGTCGTGGCGGGAGCGGCTGGAGCGGATCGGGCTCGACCGGATCGAGGTGGCGTCCCTGAGCATCAACTACCGGACACCGGAAGAGGTCATGGCCGAAGCCGAGCCGGTCATCCGGGCCGTCCTCCCGGACGCCAATGTGCCGACCTCGATCCGCAGCGGCGGCGTCCCCGTCGTCCACGGAGCCGTCGAGGATCTGGACTCGGTCCTCGACACCTGGCTGACCGCGCATGAGGAGGGGACCGCCTGCGTCATCGGCGCCGGCGACAGAACTGCGGGCAGGTTCCGGGAGAACCCCCGCGTCCGCTCGCTGACCCCCGAGCTGTCGAAGGGGCTCGAGTTCGACCTGGTCGTCCTCATCGACCCGGAGGCGTTCGGCGAGGGCGTCGAAGGAGCGGTCGACCGCTATGTCGCGATGACCCGGGCGACCCGCCAACTCGTCGTCCTGACCGGCGCCGTGGACGCGCCCGCGGACATCCCTAGGGTCTGTCCGGTGGGTCAGGGTCGGATAGGCCGCGGCGTCTGGTGCGGTACATCGCAAGGCGCCGGAGCGTCTCGATAGCGGAGCTCTCGGGACGTTTCGGCAACGCCGCGAGGTGCCGTGCCAGACGCCGCGGACCCGGCCCTGACCCATCGGACAGGCCCTAGCCCTCCAGCCCCTCCCGCACCCGCCGTGACACCGTGATCGTGTACAGGTCGAGCACTCCCGGCGGCTCGGCGAGACCCGGGCCGCCGGCGCGTATCCAGGCGGCGATGTCGGCCAGTGCGTCGTCGTCGTTGACCAGACCCAGCCAGACCGGGCGCCCGCCGGCTGCCCGGCCCGCGGCCGACGGCTGGACCACGACGACGTTGGCCTGGTCGCAGACGTCCAGGCACTCCGAGGCCCGCACCGGTGCCGCACCGTCCAGCGCCGCCCGGAGCCGGGGGATCTGACCGGCGTGGTCGACGCCCGGAATCTTGGCCGCGTCGCCGCAGCAGCAGCCGCGGCAGACGGTGACCCGGCACGGGGCTGCGGTGGCCGCTCGGCCGGCACGCTTGTTGATCATCCGGCTCATGTTACGTGGCCCTTCGGGCCCTCCCGGCCCCTCCCCTCCGGAGGGGACCGGGGGCCCGCGACGCCCGGGATCGGGAACTGGTGTACGCGGCGCCGGGATTAGGCAGACCCGCAACCGGGATAGAGATCCCAGCATGTCCCTCACCGATTCCCACCCCCAGCCCGGTTCGGCCCCGCGGACCGAGGTACCCGGACCGTCCGGGCTCCCCGTCCTCGGCTCGATGCTCGACCTGCGGCGCGACTCCCTGCGCACCTTCCTCGACGCCCGGCGCGCACACGGCGAGGTGGTGCGCCTGGAGGCCGGTCCGCCCGGTCTGCGCAGTGTGTTCCACGCCGTCTTCGCGCCCGAGGGCGTCCAGCAGATCCTGGGCTCCCAGGCCGCCAACTTCCGCAAGGACCACCCCCTGTACGAGGAGGTCCGGCAGTCCTTCGGCAACGGCCTGCTCACCAGCCAGGACGCCGACTACCTCCGTCAGCGGCGGCTGGTGCAGCCGCTGTTCACCAAGCGCCGGGTCGACGGCTACGCCTCGGCCGTGACGACCGAGGCCGATGCCGTCGTCGGCCGCTGGCGGACCGCGCCGAGCGGCACCGTCGACCTGGTCCCCGAGATGAACCGGCTCGCGCTGCGCACCGTCACCCGGATCCTCTTCGGCCTGGACATCGAGGAGGCCGTCGAGGCCATCCACCGGTGCTTCCCGGTCATCAACGCCTATGTCATACAGCGCACTTACGTACCGGTGAAGATCCCGCGCGGCTGGCCCACCCCCGGCAATCTGCGGGCGCGGGCCGCGATCGACGAGCTGAACGCCCTGTGCGACCGGATCGTCGCGGACCGCCGGGCGGCGTCCGGGACGGCGGACGGCGGGGACGACGAGGGCCAGGGCTCCGATCTGCTCTCGCTCCTGATGGCGGCCGGCAACGACGAGGACGGCTCCCTCGACGCCGCCGAGGTCCGCGAGCAGGTCCTGATCTTCCTGCTGGCCGGGCACGAGACCACCGCGACCTCCCTGGCCTTCACCCTGTACCTGCTCGCCCGGCACCCCGAGGAGCAGACGAAGGTCCGCGAGGAGATCGACCGGGTCCTGGGGGACCGCGCCCCCACGGCCGCGGACCTGGACCGGCTGCCGTATCTGACGCAGGCGCTCAAGGAGTCCATGCGGCTGTATCCGGCGGCGCCGGTCGTCAGCCGCCGGGCCGTGGCCGCCACCGAGATCGGTGGATACCGCATTCCGGCTGGTGCCGATGTGATCGTCTCCCCCTGGGTCACCCACCGCGACCCGGCGCTGTGGGAGGACCCGGAGCGCTTCGACCCGCGCCGCTTCGCGCCCGAGCGGGAGGCCGCACGCCACCGCTACGCGTGGTTCCCCTTCGGCGGCGGCCCGCGCGCCTGCATCGGGCAGCACTTCTCGATGCTGGAGTCGGTGCTGGCGCTGGCGACGCTGCTGCGCGCGTACGAACTCGAGGCCGTGGACCAGGAGGTGCCGGTGGCCGCCGGCATCACCCTCCAGGCCGCCGGCCCGGCCCGGGTGCGGCTGCGCCCGCGCGACGAGGCGGGGGAGTAGGCCCCGGGGGCGCCACCTTCGGAGAGGAGGAGGCCGCCGGCCGCCTGGGTCGTCCGCGCTCCACACCCCTCCGCCTAACGCAACGAAAATAGCGTTTGCTTTTTGGTGGCGCCCCCCGTACCGTCGTTGTCGGTCCCATTGCCGCCGATTGGAGAAGGCCGTTGCTCGTCTGAGGTCCTACAGACACCGCGCCCGCGTATGCCCTGCATCGCGCGGCCCTGTCCGTGACCTCGGAGTGCCCTACGGCGTACCCCGGCGCATCTCGGCGTTCCCGCGGTGTCTCCCCGCGCAGTCCCCCCGCTCACGCACCTCGCGCCTCTGGAGACCTGTATGTCAAAGTCGCCCACCTCCGCGTCCTTCGCGGCCCCCACCTCCATCGTCTGCACCGGCCTCGGCTTCGCCTGGCCCGACGGCAGCCCCGTCCTCGCGGACTTCCAACTCGCCGTGGGCCCCGGCCGTACGGGCCTGATCGGCCTCAACGGATCGGGAAAGTCCACCCTGTTGAAGCTGATCGCGGGCGAACTGACCCCGACCGCGGGCAGCGTCAAGGTGGCCGGCGAGGTCGGCTACCTCCCCCAGAACGCCCCGCTCGACACCCACCTCCGGGTCGACCAGGCCCTCGGCATCGCCGCGGCCCGCGCCGCCCTGCACGCCATCGAGAACGGCGACGCGAGCGAGGAGCACTTCACCGCCGTCGGCGACGACTGGGACGTCGAGGAGCGTGCCCGGGCCACCCTCGACCAGCTCGGGCTGCCCGGCATCGACCTCGACCGCACCATCGGCGAGGTCTCCGGCGGCGAGTCCGTCCTGCTGCGGCTGGCCGCCCTGCTGCTGCGCCGCCCGGACGTCCTGCTGCTCGACGAGCCCACCAACAACCTCGACCGGGCCGCCCGGCAGCGGCTGTACGACGCGGTCGCCGGCTGGTCCGGGGTGCTGGTGGTGGTCAGCCACGACCGTGAACTCCTCCAGCTCGTCGACCGGATCGCCGACCTCCGCGGCGGCGAGATCCACTGGTACGGCGGCAACTTCGGCGCGTACGAGGAGGCCCTGGCCGTCGAGCAGGAGGCGGCCGAGCGCATGGTGCGGGTCGCCGAGGCCGACGTGCAGCGCCAGAAGCGCGAACTGGCCGACGCCCACGTCAAGTTGGCCCGCCGGGTCCGCTACGGCAACAAGATGAACGCCAACAAGCGCGAACCGAAGATCGTCATGAACGAGCGCAAGAGAGAGGCCCAGGTGTCCGCCGGCAAGCACCGCATCATGCACACCGAACGCCTCAAGGAGGCCAGGGAGCGCCTCGACGAGGCCGCCGAAGCCGTCCGCGACGACGACGAGATCCGTATCGACCTGCCGCACACCGCCGTGCCGCCGGGTCGCACCGTCCTGACCCTGCAGGCCCTGAGGACCCGCTACGGCGCCCGCGCCGACGTGGAGGTGCGCGGCCCCGAGCGGATCGCGCTCACCGGCCGCAACGGCTCCGGCAAGACCACCCTGCTGCGCACCATCGCCGGTGAGATCCCGCCGGAGGACGGAACGGCGCAGGTCCATGTCCCCTACCGCTTCCTCCCGCAGCGCCTGGAGGTCCTCGACAACACCCTGACCGTCGTCGAGAACGTCGCCCGCTTCGCCCCGGACGCCACCAACAACCGCATCCGCGCCCGGCTCGCCCGCTTCCTGTTCAAGGGCGCCCGCGCCGACCAGACGGCCGGCACGCTCTCCGGCGGCGAACGCTTCCGCGCCTCGCTCGCCGCCCTGATGCTGGCCGAGCCGGCCCCGCAGCTGCTGATGCTCGACGAGCCGACGAACAACCTCGACATGGCCTCGGTCCGCCGGCTCGTCACGGCACTGGAGTCCTACGAGGGCGCGCTCCTGGTCGTCAGCCACGACCTGCCGTTCCTGCGGGACATCGGCATCACCCGCTGGCTCGCCGTCGAAGGCGGTGAACTGGCCGACGGCGAACCGCTGTAGACGCAGAGCGTCAGAAGTGCTGCAGCAACTCGGCGAACGCCGAGAGCTGCAGCACCTTCTCGTCCTGGGGGTCGAGGGCGCTGTGCTCCAGAACCCAGGTGTGGTCGTTCGGGATGAACACCGCGTTGAGGCCGGCGGAGCGGGCCGGCAGGATGTCCGACTTGGGGGAGTTGCCGATCATCCAGGTCGAGGCCGGGACCAGGCCGTAGGAGCGGGTCAGCTCCTCGTAGGTGGCGACGTTCTTCTCCGCCACGATGTGCACACCCCGGAAGTGCCCGGTCAGCCCCGACGCCGCCACCTTCCGCTCCTGCTCCTCGGTGTCGCCCTTGGTCAGCAGCAGCAACTCGTGCCGCCGGGACAGCTCGGCGAGCGTCTCGGCCACGCCGGGGATCAACTCCACCTGCTCGCCGGCGAAGGCCGCCGCCCACCCGGCGATCCGGGCCGACTCCTCGGTGGTGGCGGCCCGGCCCCGCAGCCGCTCCACACACTCCCCGAGGCTGTGCAGGAACACCTTGCTGCCGTATCCGAGGGTCGGCGCGTTCACCGCCTCGATCCCGTCCAGGAGGGTCCGCACCTCCGCGCGGTCGAGCTCGGGATGCACCATCCAGTCCAGGAACTCGTCGATGACCCGCTCGTAGATCACGTTGTTCTCCCACAGCGTGTCATCGGCATCGAAGATCAGCATCCGTCCGGCCCTTTCTCACACTCCAGCGACCCGCGCACCCTATGCACGCCCGGGTTCCGCCCGCATCGCAATTCCGGGGGACGCCGACCCCCTTCGGCCGGCCGCCCGCCTCACCACCACCGCAGGTACGACAGCAGCCGCAGCAGCTCCAGATAGAGCCAGACCAGCGTCATCGCGAGGCCGAAGGCCACGTACCAGGCCCACCGGTGCGACGCGCCGGACTGCAGAAAGCGGTTGGCGGCCTCGAACTCCACCAGGAAGAAGAAGGACGCCGCGGCGATCACCACCACACTGACGACCACCGCCACCACTCCGCCGTTCCGCAGTCCGAGATCCGCGCCGAAGACCTCCGACGCCACCAGGTCCGCCAGGAACAGCACCAGCAGCCCGATCGCCAGACCGACCGCCCAGCGCGTCACCTTCGCACTGACCCGCACGACACGGGTGGCGTACGCCGCCAGCGTGCCGGCGAAGAGGCAGCCGGTGCCGAGGACGGCCTGTGTCCCCACGCCCGGGTGCAGGCCGTCGAAGAACCGGGTGGCCTCGCCGAGCACGATCCCCTGCACGGCCGCGAACAGCAGCACCGGCCCGGCGCCGGGCCGGGGCCGGACGCTCAGATGGATGCCGATGCCCAGCCCCGCCAACAGGGCCGGCAGGGCCAGGAAACCGAGTGCGAAGAAGACCGTGAGGACGGCGCTCACCGTCAGGACGGCCAGGACGGTCAGGGTCTTGACGACGATGTCGTCGAGCGTGATCGGACGGTCCGGCGCGGCCGAGGGCGCGCCGCCGCCGGAGCGGTCCGTGCCGGCCGGCGCGACCGCACCGTCCAGCGTCAGCAGGTTGCGGATCGCGGGGTTGCTCGTCGTGGGCACCGGCCCTCCCGGAGAGATCGGAACGTGCGCATCAGTGCTGCTCAACTCCTCGTGTACGAAGCGTGGTCGGCCGGCGACCGAGGCCGGGGCCGCGCCTTACTCCACCTCCACGACCGGCCGCGACGCGGGAACGCTCTCCCGCAGCGCGCGGGTCACCTCCGCCACCGCGGGGAACACGCTGTCCCCGCCCGGCGGCGGCCCGTACGGCAGCGCCGTCCCCAGGTGATCGCGCCAGGGCGCGGGCACCGCGACCGGCTGGCGGATGCCGGTGAGGACCACGCACTGGACCGCCTCGGTGCTGTGGCGGTGCAGGGCCGAGCGCAGCCGTCCGGGCAGCCCCACCCGCTGTGGCACCGAGGTGTTGAGCAGCCGCTCGCCCAGGCTCTGGCCCTGCGGGGCGAGGTCGCCGCCGCGCAGCTGGTGGAGGGTGTCGCGGATGGCGGGGTAGTGGTCGGGCAGCACGCCGCGGCAGCGCAGTACGAGCAGGGGGTGTGTCTGCCCCTCCACCTCGCAGGCGATGTCGAACGACATCCGCCGCTTCAGGAAGCCGTAGCGGACCTCGTTGACCACCTGCAGAGTCGCCTCCGGCTTCGGTTTCCCGGTTTCCGCGGGCGGCTGGCTGTACAGGCCCATGAGCTGCTCGCTGACCGTCACCGAACCGGCGAACAACCGCCGCATGCCCACGGCCACCGCATGGTGCTCGTACAGTTCCAGCCACGCCGGCAGCCGGCGCACGCTGGTGAGGTCCGGCGCCAGCCGCGCGGCCTCCTCCGCGTGCTCCAGCGCGTCACCGCGCAAGCGCTCGCCGAGCAGGCCGATCCGCCGGCGCAGCTCGATCAGCGCCAGCGCGTCGAACCGCGCCGACCGGTCCGCGTCCTGCCGCCCGCCGACACCCTCCAGCACGCCGGCGAGGATCTGGGTGGGCCCGGCGTCGGCGGACCAGTCGCGCCGCCGGGCGAGTTCGGTGAGCCGGTCCAGCGCGTAGGGGGTCAGCCAGGCCCGGCTCTCGACGAAGCCGCCCCAGTCGCGCGACTCCAGCCCGTGCCGGGCGGCGAGCCGGGGCAGCCGGGCCAGCAGCGCCAGCAGCAGCAACTCGGCGTCGTCGATGCCGTCCTGCCGGTGCCCGGCCTCACGCAGCGCCCCGGCCAGCTGGTGGGAGTCGAAGAGCGTCGCGAAGACATCGGACTCCGGACACTGCAGGACCTCCGCGAGCAGCGGCTGAGCGGTCGGCCCGACCAGCAGATGCAGATGCCGCCCGGTGAACGTGGCCGGCAGCTCCGGCGGGGTGAACGCGGCGTGGATCCGCGCGGCCAGCTCCGCCAGCCGGCTCTCCGCCTCGCTGAACCGCCCGATCCGGTGCAGCAGATCCTGCACGGCGAAGTTGCCCAGCGCCTCCTCCACGGCCGCCCTCGCACGCTCCGACGTCCGCACCATCCATACGACGTACAGCTCGTTGTCCATCGCTCACCTCCCCGCGACCCGGCCGTAGCGCGGCGGTTCCTGTCCGGACAGGACCTCGAACAGCTCCTCGGCCGCACCGCGCGAGCCCCCGACGTACGGCCCCACGAGAATCTCCTCCAGTGCCCGGCCCAGCTTGGCCAGCGCCGCGTCCACCGCCTCCTGGTGCTCGGCGAGCTCCTCGCCGGCCTCGTCCAACTGCCGGGCCAGCCGGGCGTTCTCCACCGCCCGCCGAAAGAGCCACACCGCGTACTCCCGCTCGGCGCTCACCTTGTTCAGCGGATCCCCCTTGCAGCTGGCCCGCGCCCGCGGCAGCCCCTGGAACAGCCGCCGGATGCCCTTGTCCAGACCGGCCTCCGGCAGCGCCTCCAACCAGGCCAGGGTGAACTCCGCGTCGGCGGTGCCCGCTTCGTCCAGGGCCCGCAGCGCCGTGTCGGGCAGACCGGGCATCTGATGCCCGAGCAGTCCCGGAATCTCCCGGGCCTCCAGCCGGGCGGCGCGGCACTCCACGATCGCCCGCAGCAACCAGGCCCGCGCCTGCCAGCGCGGCTCGCCGCGGACGTCGTCCAGGCACTCGCGGGCGGTGAGGAAGGCCTCGTTGCGCATCGCCAGCAGCGCCCGGTCCATCCCCTCGCCGATCGAGGTGTGCCGCTCCGCGGCCCGCAACGCCGTCTCGATCTCGTCCGCCTCGGCCGAGCCCGGCCCGGCCGGCTGCAGCGCCTCGACCATCCGGCGGGCCACACCGTACGGCTGCGCCCGCAGCGCCTCGATGAAGCGGCGGCCGAACTCCTCCTCGGCATGCGGCTTCTCGGCCAGTTGGGCCAGCTCGTCCCAGAGTGCCTGCGCGGTGGGGCCGACGGTGTCGGACGGCGCGGGCTCGGCGTGGTCGGTGGCGTCGCGCACCACCACCACGGCGCGCCCGGCGTCGGCGAGCACCGCGGAGCGGGCGGTGTCCACCAGCGTGTACGGATGGACGGACAAAAGCGCCGGGTCCTCGCCGGCCGGCGGCAGATAGCGGCTGATCAGCACCGTGTGCGGGGTGAACACGTCCGACGGCGCGATGCCCTGCGCCCGCAGCGCGCAGCGCCACTCGAACCACAGCATCGGCGCGACGTCCTTGCGCCAGGCGAGGAAGGCGCGTTCGGTGGCGGGACTCTCGTCGGGCGCCGCGTCGCGCAGGGCGGCGTCGAGGAACCGCCCGGCGGCCACCTGGCGCGCCGGTGCGTGGGGCCGGTGCACCGCCGTCTCCAGCTGCTCCACCAGCTCGCCCATCCGCCGGGCCCACTTCTCCCGCATCGTGATCAGCTGCGGCACATTGACCTGGTAGTACTGCTCGGTCTCCCGCTCCTCGGGCTCGGTGAGCCGGATGGTCCGGCCGGTCGGCTCGTCGAACCGCTCCACCAGCAGCACCGTCGCCGGCCACAGCGCCCGCCGCTCCTCCGGGGTCGCCCCCTCGAACGCCTCCCGGTCGGCCGTCAACTGCTTGATCTCGGCCTCCAGCTGATCCAGGCGCAGCCGCGCGTCCATGGTCAGCCGCTGGGACAGCACCCGCTGATGGGCCTGCTCGACGCCGAGGTAGGCGTCCGTGGTGAACAGGTCCGGGCTGAACTCCAGCCTCACGGTGGCGCCGTGCCCCCGCGTGGTCCGCAGATACGGCTGGAGGGACACCAGACCGGTTGCGCGCGGGCCGTCCGCCTCCCGGGGCGGGCGCAGCAGCGCCCGGTCGGTCTCGGCCGCCGCCCGGTCGGCGAGCGCCCGCATCCCCCGGGCGTACGCCACCAGCTCCCCGTACGCGATGTCGGCGACCTCCACCAGGCTCGTCTCGTGCGCCAGCGACCGCAGCAGGCCGACGAAGTCGCGCAGCGCGCCGCGGGCCGTCGACGACGAGCCGTCCGCCACCGTCACCGACCGTGCGCGGAAGACCGACGGCAGGTCGAGCGAGGGCTGGGTGCCGGACAGCCCGGCCGTCACCCGGATCAGCCCGACGCCGAGGTGGTCCCCGACGAAGTCCCCGCTCTCCGGATCGCTCAGGCCGTTGACCCGCAGACAGGTCGTCAGCGCCGCCTGCACCACCTGCTGCCGGATCTCCGGAACGCCCTCGCCGACCACCAGTACCTCGACGGGGCCCTGCTCGTCCCCCGCCACCCACGCCCGCAGCAGCGACGACGCGAGCGCCGCCCGGACCTGCGGCGCGAGCGCCGCCTTCGGTCCCCAGGGCGGCGGTGCCGGGAACAACGGCCCGCAGTCGGCGGACTCCCGGGCCCGCCGGGCACAGTGCGCCACCGCGCCGTCGTCGGCCCCGATCTCCCCTCCCGGAACCCGCAGCCCCAACGCCCGCGCATGCAGCACCAGTGCCAGATCGTCCTCGGTGTCGCCGAACAGCGGCTCGTCCGGGCACTGCTGGAGCCAGTACTGCCACACCCTGCTCACCAGGCGCTTCGGCACGGCCGGCCGACTCTGCCGGAACCGCTGCTTGACCTGCTCGGCCTCGTCGGCCGTCCAGGTGTGCGGCAGGCGCCTCAGCACCTCCTCGACGCCGTCCCCCCGCATCGGACCCCCTCCTCGTCACGCCTCGTCGTCACACCGCACCGGCGCACCGGAATCCCGCGTTCCCCCGGCACTCGGCCGGTGACCGTGGCGACAGCCGCTCCCGCAGACGCGTGACGGGAGTGTCATAGGCGCCGCCGAGCAATACCGGTGAGCCCGCGTCGTCCACGCAGATATCCCAGACGTTACCGAGCAGGTCGCCGATGGTGTACGGATTCGGCGGGAATTCCCCGACGGGCGCCAACTCCCCAAAGCTGCCACGGAAGTTGACCCGCCCCGCGACGATCTCCGCCCGCCACCACTCGCCGGCCCGCCCGGCCCGCGCGGCCAGTTCCCACTCCCGTGCCGTCGGCAGCCGCAGCGCCGTCCCGAGCCGCCGCCCCGCCCACTCGGCATACGCGCCGGCGGCCTGGGCACTCACCCCGACGACCGGATGCCCGCCGCGCCCCTCCGGGAACTCCAGGCCGTGCCAGCCCCGCAGATAGCCGTCGTCGACGTCTTCCCCCGCCGCCCGCGCGTCCTCAGGACGCCAGCGCGCGTTCGCCGGATCGCACAGGAAGGCCCGGAACTGCGCGTGGGTGACGGGGTACCGCCCCAGCCGCACCACGGGCGGCCCGTCCGGCGGCACGGGCACCAGCTCCGGCAACGACGGCCGCCGCTCGCCGGGCCGCCGCTCCGGCGCGGGCGGCGCGGTTGGTGTGGTCGGTGCGGGCGGTGGGGCCGCGGTGCGCACGGGCCGGTCCGCGACCGCGGTGCGCCCCGCCCCGCCCTCCGGCCCCTCGCGGCGTTCGCCCGCGGCGCGGTTGCGGAACAGGCAGATCCGCCCGGCGTGATCGCTGTTGGTCTGCCGGGGCAGCGGCCGGCCCTTCGCGGCGAGCGCCCGCGCCACCTCCTCGTAGAGCACCGTCATGCTCAGCAGCGCCGGTCCGTCCGCCACCCCGGAACCGATGACGTCGATCAGCTCACCGGTGAAGGCGGTGTAGGTCTCTCCCGGTACGGCCAGCGCCTGGCGCGTCGCCGCGGTCGCGGTCAGCACGAAGGCGCCGTGCACCGCGGTCGCCGGCGCGAGGTCGCCGGAGCTCATCCCGCCCAGCGCCAGACCGCTCCAGCAGCAGTCCAGGACGACCACCTTGCGCCGGGCCGAAGGGCGCCCGCCGACCGGGGAGAGCAGGATCGACCGCAGCTCCTCGTAGCGCACCGCCGTGTGCGGCCGGTCCGGATCCGACTCCGGCAGCGTCAGGTGCAGCTCCCCGGACTGCGGGTGCACCAGACCGTGGCCCGCGTAGTACAGCAGCACGGTGTCCGCGGCCTCGGCGGCCGCGTCGTGCACCGTGTCCAGCATCGCCTCCCGGGACGGCTGCGGCAGCACGGCGCACCGCTCCGGCGCCAGTCCCCAGGCTCCGGTGTCGCAGAGCAACTCACGCAACCGCCCCAGGTTGTTGCGCACCGCCGGGAGGTTGCCCAGCGCCGGATGGTCATAGGTGTCCGTACCGATCAGCACGGCGCGCGAACGCGACGGATCGGACAGCTGCGGCTCCGGCACGCTAATCCCGCTGCCGGGGCGGGTCCACCGGCGCCCCGGGCCCCTCGTCGCCCCCGTCCCGGGGGTCCGCGCCCTCGCCGAGCGCCCGCAGGACCCGCGCGACGGCCTCGGGGTCCCCGCCGTCGACGGTCACCCGGACCCCCGCCCGCTCGATGTGCACCCGGTCGCCCCGCGGCCGCGTACTGCGCCAGCCGGCCACCGCCACCACCAGCGACGCCAGCTGCACCCCGCTGTCGAACACCGCCTGGACGGCCTCCGGCACCGGCCCCATGCGCCCCGGCTCCTCGGCGCGCCGCACCAGCGACAGACCGGCCCCGCCGGCCACCTCCGGGTCACCGCCCAGCCAGGTGTACAGCGACCGCACCGCCTCACCGGCACCGTCGTCCCAGCCGTCCGCGACCCCGTCGCGGTCCACCTCGATCCGTACCCGCACCGCCGCCCCCGCTGCCGTCCCTCGCCCCTGAGCCCAGGCCTCGGCGTCAGCATAAGTGGCGTGCGTCACCCCGGTCTCACGATCGGGCCAACGGCCCCGCGTCCCACGCCGCCAGCCGCAGCCGGCTTTCGAACCGCCACTCCCGGCCGTCCACCGGATCCCTGAACTCCAGCACCCTCGCCAGCAGTTGCAGCGGCGTACCGAAGTCCTCCGGCTCCACGTCCTCGCCGCCGGCGGGCCCGCCCGGGGAGCCCGGAAAGAGCGGATCGTTCAGGATCGGCAGCCCGAGACGGTTCATGTGCACCCGCAGCTGATGGGTGCGCCCGGTCTCCGGCAGCAGCCGGTAGCGCCCGAGCCCGCCCCGCCGCCCGGCCGGCTCGACCCGGCTGACCGCGTTGGCCTCGCCGGCCACCTCCCGGGCGGCCGGCACCCCACGCTCCTTGACGATCCGGCTGCGCACCGTCACCGGCAGTGCCACGCCCCCGTCGTACGGCGCCACCGCCTCGTACTCCTTGCGCACCCGCCGCCCGCTGAACAGCCCCTGGTACGCGCCCCGGTCCTCGGGCCGTACGACGAACAGCACCAGGCCCGCCGTCAGCCGGTCGAGGCGGTGCGCGGGCTGCAGCGCGGGCAGTCCCAGATCGCGCCGCAGCCGCGCCAGCGCGGTGTCGGTGACATGCCGCCCGCGCGGCGTCGTGGCCAGGAAGTGCGGCTTGTCGGCGATCACGATCCGCTCGTCCCGATGGACGATCCCCACCTCGAACGGCACCGGCACCTCCGGCGCGAAGTCCCGGTGGAACCACACATACCGCCCGGCCAGATAGGGCTCCTCCCCGCTCAGCGCCCCGTCCACCCCGACGAACCGTCCGGCCTCCAGCATCTGTGCGACCCGGCCGGCCCCGATCGCCCCCTGGAAGCGGTCCACCAGGTGATCCCGCACGGTCCGCCACGCCCCGTCCGGATCGGCGGGCAGCCGCACCCGCGCGGGATCGACACCGTCCCGCTGGGGGAGCGGCGCCGGGGGAAGGGGGGATCTGCGTCTCATGGGCGGGAGAACCTCGGCTCGGGTGGTGCCCGTCACGGCGCACCGGCACGAAAACGACCAACGCCCGCCTGGCCGGAGCCATGGCGGGCGCTGATCGTCAAGAGTGTCCGAGGGGGGACTTGAACCCCCACGCCCGATAAAGGGCACTAGCACCTCAAGCTAGCGCGTCTGCCATTCCGCCACCCGGACAAGGTGTCTGCCGTTTCGGCCTGGGCCGTTCCGACGTGGAAAACAATAGCAAACCTTCGGGGGTGGTCGATCACCTGCGCAGTTGGCCGGGTCAGGGCCTGTGACCAGCGCATGTCGGGCGTATTACTGCCTTGGGTGAAGCGGGCGGCGGGTGGAGGATGGCCAGGACCCCCGCCGCCGGGGCCCTGCTCGGGCGCGCGGCGGGGCCCCTACCAACAGGAGGCAGTGTGAGTGAGCTCCGCGAACGGATCATGGACAGGTGCACGCTCCGCGCAGGCGGGCCCGAGCGAAGCGAGGTTCAGGCATGAGCGAGGCGCAGCCGGCTCGTACGGTCACCGGCGAGGACGAGGTGGTCGACCTGTGCCGGGATCTGATCAGGATCGACACCAGCAATTACGGCGACCACTCGGGTCCGGGTGAGCGGGCCGCCGCCGAGTACGTCGCGGAGAAGCTCGCCGAGGTCGGCCTGGATCCGAAGATCTTCGAGTCCCACAAGGGCCGTGCCTCGACCGTCGCCCGGATCGAGGGCGAGGACCGCTCGCGGCCCGCGCTGATGATCCACGGGCACACGGACGTGGTGCCGGCCAACGCCGACGACTGGACCCACCACCCGTTCTCGGGGGAGATCGCGGACGGGTGCGTCTGGGGACGCGGCGCGGTCGACATGAAGGACATGGACGCCATGACGCTGGCCGTCGTCCGTGACCGGCTGCGCACCGGACGCAAGCCGCCGCGGGACATCGTGCTGGCGTTCCTCGCCGACGAGGAGGCGGGCGGCACGTACGGCGCGCGCTACCTCGTCGACAACCACCCGGAGCTCTTCGAGGGCGTGACGGAGGCGATCAGCGAGGTCGGCGGCTTCTCCTTCAAGGTCAACGATCAGCTGCGGCTGTACCTCATCGAGACGGCCCAGAAGGGCATGCACTGGATGAAGCTGACCGTGGACGGGTCGGCCGGGCACGGTTCGATGATCCACAAGGACAACGCGATCACCGAACTGTCCGAGGCCGTCGGGCGGTTGGGCCGCCACGAGTTCCCGGTCCGGGTGACCAAGACGCTGCGGGCCTTCCTCGACCAGCTCGGGGACGCGCTGGGCACCGAACTCGACCCGGAGAACATGGACGACACCCTGGCCAAGCTCGGCGGCATCGCCAAGCTGATCGGTGCGTCGCTCAGGAACACCGCGAACCCGACGCAGCTGGGCGCCGGGTACAAGGTCAATGTGATTCCGGGCCAGGCCACGGCGCATGTCGACGGGCGCTTCCTGCCCGGTTTCGAGGAGGAGTTCCTCGCCGACCTGGACCGGATCCTGGGGCCGCGGGTCAAGCGCGAGGACGTGCACGCGGACAAGGCGCTGGAGACCTCGTTCGACGGGGCGCTGGTGGACGCGATGCAGTCGGCGCTGCAGGCCGAGGACCCGATCGCGCGGGCCGTGCCCTACATGCTCTCCGCCGGTACGGACGCCAAGTCGTTCGACCGTCTGGGGATTCGCGGATTCGGCTTCGCGCCGCTGAAGCTGCCGCCGGAGCTGGACTTCGCGGGAATGTTCCACGGGGTCGACGAGCGGGTCCCGGTGGACGGACTGAAGTTCGGAGTGCGGGTGCTGGATCGTTTCATCGACCAGAGTTGAGGCTGAACGCGGCGCGGATTATCTGTTGTTCGATGTTCGAGTCGACTTAGCTGAAAAGAGTGAATGACTAGATGTGTTCGTAGCTTCAACGGCCTTTTCCTCGTTGTGGTGGATGCGATCCGCGGCTGGGATCGCCTTGTCCTACAAGGAGGAACAATGATCAAGAAGATCGTCGCTGCTGCGGCGGCCGCCGGCGGCCTGGTGCTCGCCGGTGCGGGCCTGGCCTCCGCCCACGCGGGCGCCCAGGGTGCCGCCGTGAACTCGCCCGGCATCGTTTCCGGGAACAACGTCCAGGTCCCGGTGCACGTCCCGGTGAACGCCTGCGGCAACACGATCTCCGTGGTCGGGCTGCTGAACCCCACCTTCGGCAACTACTGCGTCAACAAGTGACCGTCTGAGTCGCTTTGGTGTCGCACCTGTACCCGAAGGCGCCCGATTCGGCTCGGCTCCGGAATGCGTGCCATGCGTTCCGGAGCCTCTGGGTATTTCGGAGTGCGGGTGGACCTTTCCTGGAACTCTCCATGGATATCGCTACTCGCATCCATTCCTGTAAGGCACGAGGCAGGGGAACGAACATATGAGACAGGTCGCAAGAAAGGGCCTGATCACCATGGCGGCGGCCGGCGGCGTACTCGCCGCGGCCGCCGGCTATGCGCACGCGGACGCGGGCGCTGGCGGAAGCGCGGCCAACTCGCCCGGTATCGCCTCCGGCAACAACGTCCAGGCGCCGGTCGACGTACCGGTGAACGTCTGCGGCAACACCGTCAACGTCGTCGGGGTGCTCAATCCCACGTTCGGCAACGACTGTGCCAACGGCGGTGGGGGGAAGCATGGTCACCACCAGGGTGGGGGTCATGGTCACGG
>NZ_JBHYJC010000040.1:32491-70447 GCF_042749045.1 Streptomyces sp. NPDC059008
TTCGCCTGGTGTCGCTTCCGGGAACAATGTGCAGGCGCCGGTCGATGTGCCGGTGAACGTCTGTGGCAACTCCGTCGATGTCGTCGGGGTGCTCAATCCCACGTTCGGCAACGACTGTGCCAACGGCGGTGGGGGGAAGCATGGTCACCACCAGGGTGGGGGTCATGGTCACGGTGGGGCGAGCGCGCACGGCAAGGCGTCTGATTCGCCTGGTGTCGCTTCCGGGAACAATGTGCAGGCGCCGGTCGATGTGCCGGTGAACGTCTGTGGCAACTCCGTCGATGTCGTCGGGGTGCTCAACCCCACGTTCGGCAACGACTGCGCCAACGAGTCGCCGCAGGGGCCGCACCACCCGGGCAAGCCCCATCACCCTGGTAAGCCCGACCACCCGGGTAAGCCCGACCAGCCGGGCAAGCCGCACCACCCGGGTAAGCCCCACCACCCCGGCAAGCCCCACCATCCCGGGAACCCGGGCCAGGAGAAGCCGGGCCACTCGCACCACCCGGACCACCCGGGCAAGCCCGAGCGCCCGGGGAACGGGCATCGCCCCGAGGCGCCGCACCATGGCGGCCAGGCGACCCCTCAGGGGCCGGGAGCGGGGCCGCAGACGGCATCGCACGGCCTGACCGTGACGCCCCCGCGGTCCACCGAGCAGCAGCTCGCGCACACCGGCGCCGGGGCGATGGGCTACGCGGCGCCGGCCGCCGCGGGGCTGTTGCTGGGGGGTGCGGTGCTGTACCGCAAGGCACGGAGGAGCGCGCCCTGATGATCGCCCGCGGACGGCGCCGCGTGCGGGAGCGCGCGCTTCGGTGATCGTCCGCGGACGGTGCCGGGCGTGTACCGTCCGCCGCTGACCGGCTGCGGACAGTGCCGAGACGCACACGGAGCGGGCCCCGTCGGGACGGGGCCCGCTCTGCCGTCGTCACGGATCGATGGAGATCACCACGTGGCGCGGAGCTGGCGGATGATCCGGCGGCGCAACCGCACCTTGCGGCTGCCGTCCGGATTCAGGCGCAGTCGGTCCAACTCCCAGTGCCCGTACTCGGCATGGTCGGTCAGCAGGCGTGTGGTGGCCTTCCGGGAGACTCCCCGGGGCACATACACATCGCAGAATTCGTATTCCGGCATCGCATCTATTGTGCGGGACCGGCCCCGGTACGGATAGCGTCTGCACTATGTCTGATGCTGCGCAGCCTTCCGCTGCCGAGGTACGTGCCGCCGCCGAGGCGGTAAAAGCCGCGCTGGACCGTCACCTCGACGCGGTGGAACGCCGCTCGGGGCAGGACGATCCGGCTGTCTACGCCGCGTTCGACGAGCTCGCCGCGGCGGCTGAGGTCTACGACGAGCTGCTGTACGACACCTACGACGAGGTCACGCCCTTCGAGATCCCCGGGAACGACGCGCTGCCCGCCTACGCGGGCCCGGAGGAGCCGAGCGCGCTGAGCGTGCTGATCCGGCGCGACTACACGGTCGCCGCACCGCAGCGGCTGCTGCACCAGGCACAGCGCGTCGCCGATCTCGATCCGGACGCCGCCGACGACACCGGGGCCAAGGGCGCCGATGCCGCCGCGGTCGTCGGCAGCAGCGTGCACGCGGCGCTCGGCGTGCTGTTCGGGGAGTTCGAACCGGACGAGATCGCCTCCCGGCACAAGGAGTTCGGCCTGGAGGAGGGCGACTCCACGCTGTGGGTGGCGGCCGCCGACGATCCGGCCGAGCCGGGGGAGTGGCTGTCCGCGCCGTTCGACCAGGCCGATCCCCAGCGGGTGGTGTGCCGCTTCGACGTCAGCGCCGTCTTCGACGAGGAACTGGGCGACGACGACCTGCTGGAGCCGCTGGACCACGAAGGGTGAGGGACGCCGGGGCCGCACCGGGCCCCGCCTGCGCGGCTCCCTGATCCGTGTACGCCGCCGCCCCGGACCGTCGGAGGATTCCGAACGGTCCGGGGCGGCGATGTGTGCGGGGGTGCCGCTGCCGGAGCTCAGTCGGCCGCCGGCGCGTCCTCGGCGGTCTGCACGCTGTGCAGCTGGAGCAGCGCGCGCAGCCGGGTGGTGCGCTCCTTGACGGGGACCTCGGCGACCGCGCGCGGCAGGGCCTGGTCGGCGCCCTGCACGACCGACAGATGCCGCTCGCCGCGGCTGAAGGCGGTGTAGACCCAGGCCCGGGTCAGTCCGGCGGCCGCGTCACCGGGCAGCACGACCACCGCGGCCGGCCAGCGCGTCCCGGCCGCCTGATGGGCGGTGAGCGCCCAGCCGTGCCGTACGGCTCCGGCGCCGACCTGCTCGCGCGGTACGACGACCGCGTGGCCCGCGCAGTCCAGATGCAGGCCGGCGGCGTCCGCGCCGGTGACCGTGCCGGCGACCGTACGGCCGGGCGCGGGGGCGTAGGCCACGCGGTCGCCGGGGTCGAAACCGCCGAACCGGCCGGGGCCGGGATTGAGCCGTTCCTTGAGGGCGGTGTTCAACGCGCGGGTGCCGGCCGCTCCGCCGTGGCCGACCGTGATGACCTGGGTCTGCTCCGCGGGGACACCGAGCGCTCTGGGGACGGAGTCGGCGACCAGCTGGACCGTGCGGTGCACCGCCTCGCCGGCGTCCCGCACCGGGACGATCACCACCTCCTTGCCGGGCGCCTCCACCTGGCTCAGTTCGCCGATGCCGATGCCCGAGACCAGCTCGCCGATCGGGCCGAAGTCCGGTGTACGGGAGGCGACCTGGGGACAGAAGCGGGCCGCGAGGAGGTCGGCGAAGAGGCGTCCGGGGCCGGCGGACCACAGGACGCCGGGGTCGCCGCTGAGGACCAGCCGGGTGCCGTCGGCCAGCGACTCGACCAGCAGCGCCGCGGTCTCCAGATCCAGCTGCGGGGCGTCCAGCACGACCAGCAGGTCGAGCGCGAGGGCGCCGTCCGCGTCCCGGCCCGGGCCCTGCTGCCCGGACAGCAGACCGGACACGGTCACCGCCGCCGTGTCAGGGGCCGCGGAGCCGGTGGCTTGCGGCGCGCTCTCGGCGAGGTGGGCGGAGAGCCGCCGGCGGCCGTCCTCGGTGTGGGCGGCGCCGAAGGCCCGCAGGCCCAGCGAGCGGGCCGCGGCGATCAGCGCGGCGGGCTCGGCGCGGGCGGCCTCCGCGCCGGTGTGTGCCACCAGGCCGCTGTGCGCGGCGGCGCGGATCAGCTCCGCGGCCGACGGCGAGGGGGCGGCGGTCGCCGCGGCCTCCCAGGCCGCGGGGGAGGGGCGGACCGGCGCCGCCTCCTCGTCGTCGGCCACCGAATCCTCGGCGGCGCTGCCCGCTGGCTCGTCCGTGCCCAGGTCGCCGGCCTCGGCGTCCGCCTCGCCGTCGGTGGGTCCGTCGCCGTCCTCGTCCGGCCCGGCCGCCGGATCCCGCCGCGGGTCGGGGGCCGGTTCGAAGGTGTTGAGCAGCCGCGCCAGGCCGTCGGCGACGCTCTCCTCGGCCATGGCGAAGCGGTCCAGGCCCAGCAGGATCCGGACCGGCTGCTCCGCCTCCTCCTCGTCGTCGGCCGGCGCGGGCCGCGCCCGGCCCGGCTCCTCGACGGCGTCCTGGAAGACCAGCACCGCCCCCTCCGCGATGGCGGTCTGCAGGGCGTCATCGGGGTCGGGCACCGAGCGTTGGGCGAGCGCCGCCCGCAGTGCGGACGCCTCCAGGGCGGAGTGCCCCGCGAGGGCGGCCTGCTCCAGCAGCCAGCCGACCAGCGCCTGTGCGCGCCGCTCGTCGCCGGGCCCGGCGGCGCCGCCGAGCAGCGCCCGTGCGAAGCCGTCGGCCTGCTCGGGGCGCACCCCCGGCACGCCGAGCAGCTGCCAGGGGTCCTCGCTCAGCGCCTCGGCGGCCCGCTCGCCGAGCACTTCGGCGGCCTTCTCCGCCAGCGCCTCCGGGGCACCGCCCGCCGCGAGGACCTGCCGTACGCCGTCCAGGCCGGGGGCGGGGGGAGCGACGGGACGGGGCGCGGGCGCGGGAGCGGCGGGCGTCGGGCCGCCGGCGGCGGGCGCGCCGGCGTCCCCGAGGGGAGGACGAGCCGGGGCCGCGGGGTCCTGTGCGGTGCGCTGGCGCGCCACCTCCGGGGCCGGGCCCGCCGGGCCGGTCTGCGGGGCCGGGCCGCCGGGGGCCGGAGCGCCCGGGGCCGGAGCGGCGGGGGGCGCGGCCGGCGCGGGCCGCGGGGAGGTGAAGAACGAGGCGGCCGAGCGCTCGCCGCTCTCCACGGCCCGCACCGCCGCCGCCAGTGCCGCCGCGGTCGCCTTGCCCGACCCGGCCGCCGGGGCCTGCCGCGCCGCTTCGCCCGGCGCCGCCGCGTCGTCGGCCTTGCGGGCGTCCGCGGTCCCGGCCGCGCCCTCCTGCTCGGGCGGGGTTTCGCCGGCGAGGCGGTCGGTGCTCACAGCGTGCTCCAGTCGTGGTCGGGGTAGTGGTGCACCGGAGCCGACACATCGTCCAGCGCCCGGCGGATCTCGTCAGGAAGACTAAGGGTCTCCACTGACAATGCCGCTCTGAGCTGCTGCGCTGTGCGGGCGCCCAGGACCGGCGCGGTCACGCCGGGGCGGTCGCGGACCCAGGAGAGCGCGACCTGGAGGGGGGTGACGGCCAGTCCGTCGGCGGCGGTCGTCACCGCGTCGACGACCCGGCCGGCCGTCTCGTCCAGATAGGGCGCGACGAACGCCGCCAGATGCTCCGAGGCGCCGCGCGAGTCGGCCGGGGTGGCATGGCGGTACTTGGCGGTCAGCACGCCCCTGCCGAGCGGCGAGGACGGAAGGACGCCGATGCCCAGGTCCAGCGCCGCCGGCAGCACCTCGCGCTCGATGCCGCGCTGCAGGAGGGAGTACTCCATCTGCGTGCCGGCCAGGCGGTTGCGTATGCCGGGCGCCGCGAGCTGCCAGGTGGCGGCCTTGGCGAGCTGCCAGCCGGAGAAGTTCGACAGCCCCACATAGCGCGCCCGGCCGCTGGAGACGGCGAGGTCGAGGGCCTGGAGGGTCTCCTCCAACGGCGTGTGCGGGTCGAACGCGTGCAGCTGCCACAGGTCGACGTAGTCGGTGCCCAGCCGCTCCAGAGAGGCGTCGAGGGCGGCGAGGAGGTGGCGCCGGGAGCCGTCGACCCGGCGGTGGGCCTCGCGGACGCTGCCCGCCTTGGTGGCGATCACCAGGTCCGCGCGCGGAACGAGCCCCTCCGTCAGCCGGCCCAGGAGGTGTTCGGCGCCTCCGTCGGCGTAGATGTCGGCGGTGTCCACGAGGGTGCCGCCGGCCTCCCAGAACGCCTTGAGCTGCTCGGCGGCTTCCTGCTCGTCCGTGTCGCGGGCCCAGTTCAGGGTGCCGAGCCCGAGTCGCGACACGCGAAGGCCCGTTCGGCCGAGGTGCCTTTGCTCCATGGGCCTGAGATTACTGGCCATGGCTCAGGATCAGGGGACCTGTGGACAACCCGCCGATGACGCTCGGCGGCGGTGCGCGCTACAGTCCCCGCAACAGCGACGTTACTGATCGGTAAGGGGAGCGGCATGAGGCTTGGCATCAACCTCGGCTACTGGGGCGCCGGGATGGACTCCGACAATCTCGCGGTGGCGCAGGAGGCCGACCGCCTCGGCTACTCCGTCTGCTGGGCCGCCGAGGCCTACGGCTCCGACGCCGCCACCGTGCTCTCCTGGGTCGCCGCCCAGACCGAGCGGATCGACATCGGCTCGGCGATCTTCCAGATCCCGGCGCGCACGCCCGCGATGACCGCCATGACGGCCGCCACCCTGGACTCGCTCTCCGGCGGCCGGTTCCGGCTCGGCCTCGGTGTCTCGGGCCCGCAGGTCTCCGAGGGCTGGTACGGCGTGAAGTTCGACAAGCCGCTGGCGCGCACCCGCGAGTACGTGGACATCGTCCGCAAGGCCATGTCGCGCGAGCGGCTCTCCTACGAGGGCGAGCACTGGACGCTGCCGCTGCCCGACGGCCCCGGCAAGCCGCTCAAGCTCACGGTGCACCCGCAGCGCGAGCACATCCCGCTCTACATCGCCGCGATCGGCCCGAAGAACCTGGAGCAGACCGGTGAGATCGCCGACGGCGCGCTGCTGATCTTCCCGTCCGCCGAGCACCTGGAGGAGACCGCGATCGCCCCCCTCCGGGCCGGCCGCGAGAAGGCGGGCCGGACGCTGGAGGGCTTCGACGTCTGCCCGACACTCCCCCTGGCCGTGGGCGCGGACGGCGACGTCGGCGCGCTGGCCGACATGTTCCGCCCGTACACCGCCCTGTACGTCGGCGGCATGGGCAGCCGCCGGCAGAACTTCTACAACAAGCTCGCCCAGCGCATGGGCTACGAGAAGGAAGCCGCCGAGATCCAGGACAAGTACCTGTCCGGTGACAAGGAAGGCGCCGCCGCCGCGATCCCGGAGCGGCTGATCGACCAGACCACGCTGCTCGGCTCCGTCGAGCGGATCGCCGACCGCATGCAGGCCTACGCGGCGGCCGGCGTGACCACCCTGACGCTGGCCCCGGCCGGCTTCGGCCTGGAGGACCGGCTGGCCTCGCTGCGGGCCGGGGTCGAGGCCCTGGAGCGCGCCGGCCTGGCGTAGGCGGCCCGGCACGCGGCGGGCCCGGCGCCAGGAGCGCCGGGCCCGCGAACCCTGCGGCCGTGGTGGGGGCTCGGGGGATCTTCCCCGCCACGGCCGTCGTGCTGCACAACGCGGCGACCGGCACGCTGGTTACGCCCCCGCCGCCGGGCGGGCGTCATCCGAACGGCCCAATGGGCGCCCATTCGGGTTGCCACGCCCGGAACACCCGACTTGACTGTTTCTTTATGGGTGTGTCCATGCGGAGGTGGCGCTGATGTTCTCGGCCCGAAGCCTGTTCCAGGAGATCGTCGACAACGACGACACCTACCGGCTGTTCTGTTCCATAGCGGCGAGCGGTGAGGCCCAGGGCGGCTGGGAGAACGGCCGGATCGCCGCGCTGCTGCCCGCGTCGATGCGCGAGCTGGCACCCAAGGTCACCCGGCACGGCGCCGACGAGGACAAGCACGGCCGGATCTTCCTCGCCCTGCTGCACAAGCGCGGCCTGACCCCCACCGAGGTCCCCGAGGAGACCGACTACACGATGCTGCTGGAGCGGCGGGGCATCGGCCTGGCGCACGACAAGCTGCGCCGCGACGAGCCGCTCGGCGAGTTCGACGTCATCACCTACCTCTCGCACAGCCGGGTCACCGAGCAGCGCGCCGCCGACCAGATGGAGATGCTCACCAAGTACTTCGGCGACCACCCCGAGGTGGGCAGGGCGATCCGGATGATCTCCCACGACGAGGACAACCACCTCGCCTACTGCCACGAGGAGCTGCTCCGGCTGGCGCACGCCGGGCACGGCCGGACCATCCAGCGGACCCTGCACGAATGCGCCCGTGCCGAGATCCTGGTCTACCGGGACGTCAGCCTGGCCGTGATGGACCACATGGGCCGCCTCCTGGGCTGGCCGAAGAAGAAGTCCGCCACGCTCGCGGCCGGCATCCAGGCGATGTACGGCTATGAGCGGCTGGGCGGCTGGCGGCGGATGGTCACCCTGCAGATGCCCGAGCGGCGCAACGCGCTGGGCGGACCGGCCGGCTCCGCACCCGAGTTCGCCTAGGCCCTGACCCATCGGACAGGCCCTGGGCACGACCCACCGGGACCGCGGGCCTCACAGCCAGCCGCGGCGTTTGAACAGCCGGTAGAGCGACACCTCGATGAGGGCCATCAGCCCGAGGATCGCCGGATAGCCCAGATGCCAGCGCAGCTCCGGCATGTTGTCGAAGTTCATGCCGTAGATCCCGGCGATCAGGGTGGGCACGGCCGCCAGCGCCGCCCAGGACGAGATCTTGCGCATGTCGTCGTTCTGCCGTACGCCCATCTGCGCCAGATGGGCGGCGAGGATGTCCGAGAGCAGCCGGTCCAGGGCCTCCACCGACTCGTTGGCGCGGGTGAGGTGGTCGTCGACGTCGCGGAAGAACGGCCGGGCGTGGTCGTGCACGAACGGCACCCCGGGGTTCTGCAGGCGGGTCATCGGTTCCGCCAACGGACCGGTCGCCCGCCGGAATTCGAGCACCTCGCGCTTGAAGGAGTAGATCTGGGCGGCGGTGTTGCGGGTGTCCCGGCCGCGCACCGGAGCGAACACCTCCGCCTCCAACTCCTCCATGTCCACCTGTAGTTCGCCGGCGACCTCGATGTAGTGGTCGACCACCGCGTCGCTGACCGCGTACAGCACCGCCCCCGGGCCGTGCCGCAGGATCTCGGGGTGGTCCTCCAGCCGGCGCCGCACCGCCGCCAGGGGACTGGCCCGGCCGTGCCGGACGGTGACGACGAACGAGTCGCCCACGAAGACCATCAGCTCGGAGGAGGTCACCGTGTCGGCCTCGACGTCGTAGGTGATGGGCTTGAGCACCACGAACAGCGAGTCGTCGTAGACCTCCAGCTTCGGCCGCTGATGCGCGTGCAGCGCGTCCTCGACCGCCAGCGGGTGCAGCGCGAACTCGGAGCTGACGAGGGCGAACTCCTCCTCCGTGGGCTCGTACATCCCCAGCCACAGGAAGGAGCGGCCCTCGGCCCGTGCCGACGCCAGGGCACCGGAGAAGTCGGCCGCGCAGTCGGTGCGGCGGCCCTCCCGGTAGATGGCGCAGTCCACGATCACACCTGGCATTCTCGCGCGTACCGCGGCCGCCTGCCAGAAAGGCGCCGCCGGAACGTAGGCTGGCGGTCATGCCCACGCTGATCCTGGTGCGGCACGGCCGCTCCACCGCCAACACCGCCGGAGTGCTCGCCGGACGCTCGCCCGGCGTCGCCCTCGACGAGCACGGCGCCGCCCAGTCCGCCGCGCTGCCCGCCCGCCTGGCGCAGGTGCCGCTGACCGCCGTCGTCTCCAGCCCGCTGCAACGCTGCCGGGAGACCGTGGCGCCGCTGCTGGACGCCCGGCCCTGGCTCACACTGCACATCGAGGACCGGATCAGCGAATGCGACTACGGCGACTGGTCGGGCCGCAAACTCGCCGAGCTCGGTGACGAGCCGCTGATGGAGGTCGTCCAGCAGCACCCCTCCGCGGCAGCCTTCCCCGGCGGTGAGTCGATGCGGGCCATGCAGGCCCGCGCCGTGGACGCGGTGCACGACTGGAATGCCCGCATCGAACAGGCCCACGGCCCCGAGGCGACCTACGCCATGTGCTCGCACGGCGACATCATCAAGGCCCTGGTCGCCGACGCGCTGGGCCTGCACCTCGACCTCTTCCAGCGGGTCTCGGTCGAGCCCTGCTCGGTCACCGTGATCCGCTACACCCGGCTGCGCCCCTACCTGGTGCGGCTCGGTGACACCGGCGACTTCGGATCGCTCGCCCCTCGGGAGGACGGCGCCGCCGCGGCCGACCGGGACGGGGCCGTCGGCGGTGGTGCGGGCGCAGCGTGATCAGTCGGCGCAGTAGGGTGGTGCGACGGCGCTGCCCGCCACGCCCCTGCGGTCCGCAGGACGTGCAGCGACCGCAGTGACCCCGCAGTCGAGCAATCGGAGCAGGACGTTGTCCCGTCAGGTGTTCTTCTACGACTCGCCGGACCGCTTCGTGGCCGGCACGGTCGGGCTGCCTGGCCGCCGTAGCTTCTACCTCCAGGCCACCGCGGCCGGCCGTACCACCAGCGTCGCCCTGGAGAAGACGCAGGTCGCAGCGCTCGCCGAGCGGATCGACGAGCTGCTGGACGAGGTCGTGCGGCGCAGCGGCGGCAACGCCCCGGTCCCCGCCGTCTCGCCCACCGAACTGGCCGACACCGCCCCGCTGGAGACGCCCGTCGAGGAGGAGTTCCGGGTCGGGACGATGGCGCTGGCCTGGGACGGCGAGGACGAGCGGATGATCGTCGAGGCGCAGGCCCTGGTCGAGCTGGACGCCGACAGCGAGGAGGACCTCGCCGACGCCGAGGAGCGACTGCTCCAGGACGACGAGAACGGCCCGCCGATGCTGCGGGTGCGCCTCACCGGAACCATGGCCAGGGCATTCGCCAAGCGGGCGCTGGAAGTCGTCAACGCCGGCCGCCCGCCGTGCCCGCTGTGCAGCCTGCCGCTCGACCCGGAGGGACACGTATGTCCGCGCCAGAACGGATACCGACGGGACGCCTGAGCGGCGTGGCGCCCACCGTGGAGGGGGCCGGGCCGCCGCCGGGCCCCGCGGGTCCGACGGACGCGCAGACGGCGGCGCGGACGCTGCTCCTCGAAGGGGAGCTGACCGTCCGCGGCCGTATCCAGGAGGCGTCCAACGCCGTGCTCTACTGCACGGTCGCGCACGACGGCCGCAGCTCCGCCTGCGTCTACAAGCCGGTCGCCGGCGAGCGGCCGCTGTGGGACTTCCCCGACGGCACCCTCGCCCAGCGCGAGGTCGCGGCCTACGAGGTCTCCCGTGCCTGCGGCTGGGACCTGATCCCGCCGACGGTGCTGCGCGAGGGCCCGTACGGCACCGGCATGGTCCAGGAGTGGATCGACCCGCCGGAGAGCAGCGACGAGGTGCCCGAGCTGCTGGCGCTGGTCGAGGGCGAGGAGCCGGGCCCCGGCTGGAAGGCCGTCGGCTTCGCCCAGCTCGGCGAGGGCCGCACCGCGCTGCTGGTGCACGCCGACCATCCGCGGCTGCGGCGGCTCGCGGTGCTCGACGCGGTGATCAACAACGGCGACCGCAAGGGCGGCCACCTGCTGCCCGGCGCCGACGGACGGTTCTTCGCCATCGACCACGGTGTGACGTTCAACGCCGAGGGCAAGCTGCGCACGCTGCTGTGGGGCTGGGCGGGGGAGCCGCTGACCGACGAGGCCATGGGGGTCCTCCGGGGGCTCCACGAGGCCCTGGAGGAGGCGGCGCCGCTCGCCGCCCGACTGGCCGAACTGATCACGGATGCCGAGATCGAGGCGTTGCGGGCGCGGGTGGCCGGGCTGCTGAGCAGCGGCCGGCACCCCGAACCGAGCGGCGAGTGGCCCGCCATCCCCTGGCCGCCGGTCTGATCGGCCGCGGCGCGCGCTCTGCACGCCGCGCCGTCAAAAGCAAGAGCGCCTTTCCGGCCAAGACCGCGGTCCGGTTCGTATGCGGAACATCCGTCCGGTTACGCTCAAGGCATGCATGCATGGCCCGCTTCTGAGGTCCCCGCCCTGCCTGGTCAGGGCCGCGACCTGAGGATCCACGACTCCGCGACCGGCGGCCGGGTGACCCTCGACCCCGGTCCCGTCGCCCGTATCTATGTCTGCGGCATCACGCCGTACGACGCCACCCACATGGGGCACGCGGCGACCTACAACGCGTTCGACCTGGTTCAGCGCGTGTGGCTCGACACGAAGCGCCAAGTGCACTACGTGCAGAACGTCACCGACGTCGACGACCCGCTGCTGGAGCGGGCCGAGAAGACCGGCGACGACTGGACCGCGCTCGCCGAGCGCGAGACCGCCCTGTTCCGCGAGGACATGACGGCCCTGCGGATGCTGCCGCCGCGCCACTACATAGGCGCCGTCGAGGCGATACCCGGCATCGTCCCGCTGGTGGAGCGGCTGCGCGACGCCGGCGCCGCCTACGAGCTGGAGGGCGACATCTACTTCTCCGTCGCCTCCGACCCGCACTTCGGCGAGGTCTCCGGCCTGGACGCCGAGGCGATGCGGCTGCTGTCCGCCGAGCGCGGCGGCGACCCGGAGCGGGAGGGCAAGAAGAACCCGCTCGACCCGATGCTGTGGATGGCCGCCCGCGACGGCGAGCCGAGCTGGGACGGCGGCTCGCTGGGCCGCGGTCGGCCCGGCTGGCACATCGAGTGCGTCGCCATCGCCCTGGACCACCTCGGCATGGGCTTCGACGTGCAGGGCGGCGGGTCCGACCTCGCCTTCCCGCACCACGAGATGGGCGCCTCGCACGCCCAGGCGCTCACCGGCGAGCACCCGTTCGCCAAGGCGTATGTGCACGCCGGGATGGTGGCCCTGAACGGCGAGAAGATGTCCAAGTCCAAGGGCAACCTGGTCTTCGTCTCCAAGGTGCGCCGCGACGGCATCGACCCGGCCGCGATCCGCCTGGCGCTGCTCGCCCACCACTACCGCGCCGACTGGGAGTGGACCGACGCCGTGCTGGAGGAGGCGGCGGACCGACTGGCGCGTTGGCGCGCCGCGGTCTCCCGCCCTGACGGCCCGTCCGCCGACGCCCTCCTGGAGGAGATCCGCACGGCGCTCGCCGACGACCTGGACTCCCCGGCCGCCCTCGCCGCCGTGGACCGCTGGGCCGCCGCCCAGCAGGCCGACGGCGGTACCGACGAGGGCGCACCCGGCCTCGTCTCGCGTGCGGTCGACGCGCTCCTCGGTGTGGCGCTGTGACGGCCACTGGCTGACTTCCGTCCTCAGGGGCGCTTTCGCCGGCCGGCGAAAGCGCCCCTTTCCCGTGGCCGCACGGCGCGGGACGCCGGGGCCCGGGCCGCGGCGTCAGCGGCCGCCGTCCTCCGGGCCGTCCTCCGGCTTCCTGCCGTCGGCGGAGTCCGCGTCGGTGGTGGGGCCGGGCGTGCCCGGGGACCCCTTGTCGCTGCCGGAGTCCTTCGGCTCCCGCGGCTCCTTGGACACCGGCCGCGCAGGCCGGGTGCGTCCGCTGGTGGTGTCGCGGAGGTAGGAGCTGTCGCGGCTGTCGGTGAGCCCGCCCTCGGACGCCACGCCGGGGCCGGGCTGCGGGTCGCGGCGGCGCAGATAGCGCTCGAACTCGCGGGCGATGGCCTCGCCGGACGCCTCCGGCAGATCCGCCGTGTCCCGGGCCTCCTCCAGCGACTGGACGTACTCGGCGACCTCGCTGTCCTCGGCCGCCAGTTGGTCCACGCCCAGCTGCCAGGCGCGCGCGTCCTCGCTCAGCTCGCCGAGCGGGATGCTGATGTCCAGCAGATCCTCCAGGCGGTTGAGCAGGGCGAGGCTGGCCTTGGGGTTGGGCGGCTGGGAGACGTAGTGCGGCACCGCGGCCCACAGGCTCACCGCGGGGACGCCCGCGTGGGTGCACGCCTCCTGAAGGATGCCGACGATGCCCGTCGGGCCTTCGTAGCGCGACTCCTCCAGGTCCAGCCGGCGCGCGAGGTCGGCGTCGGAGGTGACCCCGCTGACCGGCACCGGGCGGGTGTGCGGGGTGTCGCCGAGCAGTGAGCCCAGCACCACCAGCATCTCCACGCCCAACTCATGGGCGAAACCGAGGATTTCGTTGCAGAACGAGCGCCAGCGCATGCTGGGCTCGATCCCGCGGACCAGGACCAGATCGCGCGCCCGCCCCTTGCCGTTCGCATCGCCGACGCGGACGACGGAGAGCCGGGTCGTCGGCCAGGTGATCTTGCGTACCCCGCCGTCCAGGAAGACGGTGGGGCGGTTCACCTGGAAGTCGTAGTAGTCCTCGGCGTCCAGTGCGGCGAAGACCTCTCCCTTCCACTCCCGGTCCAGATGTGCGACCGCGGCGGAGGCGGCGTCGCCGGCGTCGTTCCAGCCTTCGAACGCGGCCACCATGACCGGGTCGATCAGCTCGGGCACCCCCTCGAGCTCGATCACCCAGCGCCTCCTTCCGACCGGTTGGGCCGTGTGGGGGCGGCCGCCGGCAGCAGTTCCATTGCGTGCGCCACCAAGACTACGGCGTGTGTGGTGCCCCTCCGCAGCCCCTCTGCAGGAACGGGTGCTGATTCATCCGACCTGTCACCAGCGTCGTTCGCTCAACTTCCGTACGGGGTCTGGACGTGGTCTCGCGGGCGGGTCTATACATCGGATGACCGAGAAAGGTCCGATGTTCTTCCGCAACATCTCAGGGGGCATGCGCATGGCCGTGACCGACACCGTCACCGCGCTGGAGGTCCATGACGTCCGCTTCCCCACCTCGGAGCAGCTCGACGGCTCGGACGCCATGAACCCCGACCCCGACTACTCCGCCGCCTACGTGGTCCTGCACACCGCTGGCGGACCACCGGGGCACGGCCTCTGCTTCACCATCGGGCGCGGCAACGAGGTCATGGCCGCCGCGATCCGGTCGCTGGCGCCGTACGTCGTCGGCCGCCGAGCACCCGCCACCGCCGCCGGCCTCGCCGCCCTGCACCACGACCTCACCCACGACTCGCAGCTGCGCTGGCTCGGCCCCGACAAGGGCGTGATGCAGATGGCGGCCGGCGCCGTGGTCAACGCCGCCTGGGACCTGGCCGCCGGCCGGGCGGGCCTGCCGGTGTGGGAGTACCTCGCCGGACTGACCCCCGAAGAGCTGGTCGCGCTCGTCGACTTCCGCTACCTCTCCGACGCCCTGACGCCCGACGAGGCACTGGCCATCCTGCGGGCCGCCGCACCCGGCCGCGCCGAGCGCGCCGCCCGCCTCAAGGCCGAGGGCTACCCCGCGTACACCACCTCGCCCGGCTGGCTCGGCTACGACGACACCAAGCTGGTACGGCTCGCCAAGGAGGCGGTGGCCGACGGCTTCGGCCAGATCAAGCTGAAGGTCGGCGCCGACCTCGACGACGACAAACGGCGGATGCGGCTGGCCAGGGACGCCGTCGGCCCCGGCGTACGGATCGCGGTCGACGCCAACCAGCGCTGGGACGTGGCCGAGGCGGTCCGCTGGATGACCGCCCTCGCGCCGTACACCCCGCACTGGATCGAGGAGCCGACCAGCCCGGACGACGTGCTGGGGCACGCCGCGGTGCGCTCCGGGCAGCCCGTGAAGGTCGCCACCGGTGAACACGTCGCCAACCGGGTGGTCTTCAAGCAGCTGCTGCAGGCCGGCGCCGTGGACTTCGTCCAGATCGACGCGGCGCGGGTGGCCGGGGTCAACGAGAACCTCGCGATCCTGCTGCTGGCCGCGAAGTACGGCGTGCCGGTCTGCCCGCACGCGGGCGGGGTGGGCCTGTGCGAGCTGGTGCAGCATCTGGCGATGTTCGACTACGTGGCGGTCTCGGGGAGTTGGGAGGACCGGGTGATCGAGTACGTCGACCATCTGCACGACCACTTCACCGACCCGGTCGTCCTCGACCGCGGCCGCTACCGCGCCCCGACCGCGCCCGGCTTCTCGGCCCGGATGAAGCCCGGCTCGCTCGCCGCCCACCGCTACCCCGACGGGCCCGTATGGCGCGCCCGCCGGCGAGGCAGCGACCGGCACGGGCCGTATCCGCACCACGGCGAACAGGAGGTCTCCGTATGAGCGAACGCGGCGAACCGCGTTCCGGCACCGGTGCGGCGGCGCGCACCGACTCCTCGCCGGCCGACTTCGAGGGCATGGCCGCCCTCGTCACCGGCGGTGGCTCCGGCATCGGGGCCGCGACCGCCACCCTGCTGCTGGCGCGCGGCGCCAGGGTCGCGGTGCTGGACCTGGACCCGGCCGGGGCGCCCGCCGGGACGGTCCCCGTCACGGCCGACGTCACCTCCGACGCCGCCGTACGGGCCGCCGTCGAGGAGGCCGTGGGGCGACTGGGCACCCTGGACACCCTGGTCGGCAACGCGGGCATCGGCGCCGTCGGCACCGTCGAGGACAATGACGACGCGCAGTGGAGCCGGGTCCTGGACGTGAACGTGCTGGGCCTGGTGCGCACCGCGCGGGCCGCACTGCCGTATCTGCGCCGCAGCGCCGCCGCGGCCCCCGGCCGGGCCTCCATCACCCACACCTGCTCCATCGCCGCCACCGCGGGCCTGCCACAGCGCGCCCTGTACAGCGCCAGCAAGGGCGCGGTGCTGTCGCTGACCCTCGCGATGGCCGCCGACCACGTCCGCGAGGGCATCCGCGTCAACTGCGTCAACCCGGGCACCGCCGACACCCCGTGGGTCGGCCGGCTGCTGGACCAGGCCGCCGACCCGGTCGCCGAACGCGCCGCCCTGAACGCCCGCCAGCCCATGGGCCGCATGGTCACCGCCGACGAAGTCGCCGCCGCCATCGCCTCCTTGGCCTCCCCGGCTGCCTCCGGCATCACCGGGACCGCCCTCGCCGTGGACGGGGGGATGCAGGGGCTGCGGCTGCGGCCCGCCACCTGACACCGGCTCGTCGACCCGCACCCCTGGGCGGGGGACCTTGCACACCACGACCGAGGGACCACCCATGAGACTGCGTACGACCGGCGCGGCGGCCTGTGCCGCGCTGCTCGCCACCGCCGCACTCGCCGGCTGCAACCGCGGCGGGGACACCGCGGGCGGCCGGATCGGCATCGACCTGCCCCGCACGGACACCGACTTCTGGAACTCCTACCAGCAGTACCTCGAAAAGGACCTGGACCACGGCGGCCCGGCCGCGCTGCCGTTGTCCAACTCGCAGAACGACATCGCCAAGGTCGTCTCCAACGTCCGGGCGCTGACCGACCAGGGGGCCAAGGCGATCGTGATGGCCCCGCAGGACACCGGCGCCATCGCCGCCGAACTGCGGCGCCTGGAGGAGAAGAAGATCCCCGTGGTGAGCGTGGACACCCGGCCGGACGAGGGCAGGGTCTACATGGTCGTCCGCGCCGACAACCGCGCCTACGGCCAGAAGTCCTGCGAGTACCTCGGCAGGCGGCTCGGCGGCCGGGGCCGGGTCGCCGAACTCCAGGGCGACCTCAGCTCCGTCAACGGGCGGGACCGCTCCGCGGCCTTCGCGTCCTGTATGAAGCGGAGGTTCCCGAAGATCACCGTGCACGAGCTGGCCACCGACTGGAAGGGCGAGGTCGCCTCCGCCAAGCTGCAGGGCCTGCTCGCCCAGCACCCCGACATCGACGGCATCTACCTGCAGGCCGGCGGCGCCTTCCTACGCCCGACCCTCGCGCTGCTGGAGCAGAAGAAGCGCCTGAAGCCGGCCGGCACCGACGGGCACCTCACCATCGTCTCCAACGACGGCATCCCGGACGAGCTGGACGCGATCCGCGCCGGCACGATCGACGCCACCCTCTCCCAGCCCGCCGACCTCTACGCCAAGTACGCGCTGTACTACGCCAGGGCCGGGCTGCGCGGAAAGACCTTCACGCCCGGACCGACCGACCACGGCTCCACCATCGTGAAGATCGACAACGGTCTGGAGGACCAGCTGCCGGCACCCCTGGTCACCAAGGCCAATGTCGACGACAAGAAGCTGTGGGCCAATCAGCCGAAGAAGAACACCTAGTGGCCGCCGCGACCCACGACCGGACGGCCGCGGCCGCCGTGCACGCCGAGGGCATCGTCAAGCGCTACGGTCCCACCGTCGCCCTCGACGGCGCCCGCCTGACCGTACGGCCCGGCGAGGCGCACGCCCTCGTCGGCCGCAACGGCGCCGGCAAGTCCACCCTGGTGTCCGTGCTGACCGGTATGCAGCGCCCGGACGCCGGCCGCGTCACCTTCGGCGGGGAGCCGGCGCCCGGCTGGGGCGACACCGCCGCCTGGCGGCGCAAGGTCGCCTGCGTCTACCAGAAGTCGATGACCGTGCCGGACCTGACCGTCGCGGAGAACCTCTACCTGGGCCGCTACCAGGGCCGGCGGGTCATCCGCTGGCGGGCGCTGCGCGAGCGGGCCGGCCGGCTGCTCGCCGAATACGGCGTCGAGGCCGATCCGGCCGCCCGGATCCGGGAACTCGGCGTCGAACAGCGGCAGTTCGTGGAGATCGCCCGCGCGCTGTCCTTCGGCGCCCGGCTGATCGTCCTCGACGAACCCACCGCCCGCCTCGACGCCGGCGGCATCGACCGCCTCTTCGGCAAGCTGCGCTCCCTGCGCGCCCAGGGGGTGGCCTTCGTGTTCATCTCGCACCATCTGCAGGAGGTCTACGAGCTGTGCGACACGGTCACCGTCTTCCGTGACGCCCGGCATGTGCTGACCGCGCCCGTCCGGCACCTGGCGAAGGACCAACTGGTGGCCGCGATGACGGGGGAGGCCGCGGGGACGGCGCACCGGCCGCGGACGACCGGGCGCCGTGCCGGAGAGCCGGTGCTGCGCACCGAAGGGCTCGCGCTGGACGGGCACTTCGCGCCGCTGGACCTGACCGTACGGGCCGGTGAGGTGGTCGGGCTCGCGGGCGCCGCGGCCAGCGGGAACACCGCGATCGGCGAGGCCCTGGCCGGGCTGCGCGCCCCGGACGCGGGCCGGATCGCGGTGCGCGGACGCCCGGTCCGCACCGGCAGCGTGCCGCACGCCCTCGACGCGGGCATCGGCTACGTCCCCGAGGACCGGCACCGCCAGGGGCTCGTCCCCGGGCGCAGCGTCGCCGAGAACGCCACCCTGACCGTCGCCGGCCGGCTGGGCCCGATGGGGACCGTACTGCCCTCCAGGACCCGGGAGTTCGCCCGCCGGATGATCACCTCGCTGGACATCAGGACGACCGGACCCGGCCAGCTGGTGTCCGGGCTCTCCGGCGGCAATCAGCAGAAGGTCGTGATCGCCCGCGCGCTGGCCCGCGACCCGGCGGTGCTGGTCGCCGTCCGGCCCACCAACGGGGTGGACGTCAGGTCCAAGGACGCGCTGCTGGGCGTCGTACGTCAGGTCGCGGACGGCGGCAGCGGCGCCCTGCTCGTCTCCGACGAGCTGGACGATCTGCGGGTCTGCGACCGGGTGCTGGCCGTCTTCCACGGCCGGGTGACCGCCGAGTTCGGCCGCGGCTGGCACGACCGGGAACTGGTCGCCGCCATGGAGGGCGTGGGCGGCGAGGGCGGCCGGCGGACCACCGGGGACGGCACCCAGGAGACCACCCAGGACACGGAAGGGACCGCACCATGACCGAGACCGCCTCGCCACCGGCCGGCGACGTGGTGGACACCCCGCCGGTGCGCCGCCGGCCCCGGATCGATCCGGCCCGCTGGCGGGACTTCTCCCTGGTGCCGGTGATCCTCGTGCTGGGCGTCATCGGCTTCGTTCTCTCGCCGGCGTTCCTGACCCGGGACAACCTCGTCGGCGTCGTCCAGCAGTCCACGGAGCTGGGCCTGCTGGTGCTCGGCGAGGCGCTCGTCCTGATCAGCGGGCGGATGGACCTGTCGCTGGAGTCCACCATCGGCCTGGCGCCGGTGCTCGCGCTGTGGCTGGTGATGCCCGCGCACGGCGCCCGGTTCGCCGGGCTGGAGCTGCTCCCCGGCTGGACGGCGATCCCGCTGTGCCTGGCCGTGGGCGCGGCGGTCGGCGCCGCCAACGGCTTCCTCGTCCTGACCCTCCGGGTCAACGGATTCATCGCCACCCTCGGCATGCTCACCATGCTGCGCGGCCTGCACGTGGGCATCTCCGAGGGCCGGTCCATCGGCGACGTCCCGGAGTCCTTCGCCTACCTGGGCAAGGCCGACTGGCTGGGCGTGCCGGCCGCCGTCTGGATCTGCCTGGCCCTCTTCGCGCTCGGCGGCGCGGCCCTGGGCTACCTCCGGCACGGCCGGGCGCTGTACGCGATCGGCGGCAACCCGGAGGCGGCCCGCGCGGCAGGCGTACGGGTGGACCGGACCACCTGGATCGTGCTGGTCGTCGCCGGGGTGCTCGCCGCCTTCGCCGGCATCCTCTACACCGGGCACTACGGCGCGGTCTCCGCGAGCCAGGGCAACGGCTGGATCTTCCAGGTGTTCGCCGCCGCGGTGATCGGCGGCATCGGCCTCAGGGGCGGCCGGGGCACCCTCTTCGGCGCGCTCACCGGTGTCCTGACCCTGCAACTCGTCATCAACGTCATGACGCTGGGCGGCGTGCCCCCGCTGTGGACCCAGTTCCTCAACGGCCTGATCATCATCGTCGCGCTGGTCATCTCCCGCTTCACCAGCGGCGAGAAGCAGGACTGAGGGGCGACGCCGCCATGCGCCGTCCGCCGTACGGGCCCAGGGAGCTGGGCCGCTCCGGTGTCCGCGTCCCGCCCCTGGGACTGGGCTGCGCACCGCTCGGCAACCTCTACCGCGCCCTGACGGAGGAGCAGGCCCAGGGCGTCGTACGCACCGCCCTCGCCGCCGGCGCCCGCTACTTCGACACCGCACCCCACTACGGCCTCGGCCTGTCCGAGGAGCGGCTCGGCCGGGCCCTACGGGGCCACGACCGCGCCACGTACACCCTCTCCACCAAGGTCGGCCGCAGGCTGCGGGCGCTCGCGCCGGGCGAGCAGACGGCCGGCGAGGGCTTCGTGGACACCCCCGCCCGGGCCCGCGTACGGGACTTCACCCGGGACGGCATCCGGGCCACGCTGGAGGCGTCCCTGGAGCGCCTCGGCGTGGACGCCGTCGACATCGTCTACCTCCACGATGTCGAGGACCATCTGCGCGAGGTGTACGAGACCGGCTTCCCGGCCCTGGCCGAGCTGCGCGCGCAGGGGATCGTGCGCGCCATCGGATTCGGCATGAACCACAGCGGTGTGCTGGCCCGACTGGTCGCCGACCTCGACGTGGACGTGGTGCTCTGCGCCGGCCGCTGGACGCTGCTGGAGCGCACCGCCTTCGACGACCTGCTGCCGGTGTGCGCACGGCGCGGCACCTCGGTGGTCGTCGGCGGCGTCTACAACTCCGGCCTGCTCGCCGACCCGTCACCCGGCGCGCCGTACGACTACGCCCCCGCGCCCGCCGGGCTGCTCGACCGGGCGCGTCGACTCGCCGCGGTCTGCGAGCGGTTCGGGGTACCGCTGAAGGCCGCCGCGCTCCGCTTCCCCTTCGGCCACCGGGCCGTGGCCGCGGCCGTCGTCGGCGCCGCCACACCCCGGGAGACGGCCGAGAACGCCGTCCTGTTCACCCGGGACATCCCCGACGAGCTGTGGCATACGCTCGTCGCCCGCGGCCTGCTCGACCCCGATCTGCCGCTGCCCCTGAACGAGTGACGCCGACCCGGGAGCGCGCCCCTGATGCGTATCGACGCCCATCACCACCTGTGGGACCTGACCCGGCGCGCGCAGCCGTGGATGGACGGGCCCTGGGCCGACCCGATCCGCCGCAGCTACGCACTGGGCGACCTCACCCCGCATCTGACCGAGCACGGCGTCGGCGGCACCATCCTGGTCCAGTCGTCGTCCTCGTACGAGGAGACCGCCGAACTCCTCGCCGTCGGGGCGGAGCAAGGGCCGGTGGCGGGCGTCGTCGGCTGGGCCGATCTGACCGATCCGGCGCTCGGCGAGGTCCTCGCGGCGCCGCCCGCCGGTCTGGTCGGCATCCGCCACCAGGTCCAGGACGAACCGGACCCCGACTGGCTCGTCCGCCCCGACGTGCTGCGCGGCCTGGGCGTGCTGGCCGACGCCGGACTCGTCTACGACCTGCTGGTCACCCCGCGCGAGATGCCGGCCGCGCACACCGCCGTACGCGCGCTGCCGCAGCTGTCCTTCGTCCTGGACCATGCCGCCAAACCGGCGGTGGCGCGGGGGGAGTGGGAGCCGTGGGCGGCCGCGATCACCGCGCTGGCCGGGCTGCCGAACGTCAGCTGCAAACTGTCCGGGCTGGTCACCGAGGCCGACTGGGACGGCTGGCGACCGCAGCAGATCCTGCCCTACGCCCGGCATGTGCTGGAGGCGTTCGGCCCCGACCGGGTGATGTTCGGCTCCGACTGGCCGGTCTGCACCCTGGCCGCCGGCTACGAGGACGTCGTCGCGCTCGCGGAGTCGGCCACCTGCCGGCTCGGCGCGGCGGAGCGCTCGGCCGTCTTCGGGGGGACGGCGGGGCGGGTGTACGGGGTCGCGGTGGCATAGCCGCGGGGGAGGGGCGGTACCTCGCCCGGGGCGCGGCCGCAGGGTGCCGCGGGCCGTCGTGTCGCCGTCCGGATTCCGCCGGCTTCGGAGCCGGCCGCGCCGCAGGATCGAGTCGTACCGGAGAGCGCGGCGCCGCGAAGGACCTACGGGTCCACGGGCGCCGGCGACTCCACCGACCGAGACGAAGGCGACGGGTGACGACGATGACGGCACAGGTGCGGGCGCAGACGATGACCGCGGCGGCGCGGGGCGGCAGCCGGCCGCTCAGCGGCAAGGTGGCGCTGGTGACCGGCGGCAGCCGGGGGATCGGCGAGGCGATCGCGCTGCGGCTGGCCGCCGACGGAGCGGCCGTGGCCCTGACCTACCAGAGCCGGGCGGACCGGGCCGAGCAGGTCGTCAAGGAGATCGAGCGGTCCGGCGGGCGGGCCTGGGCGGTACGGGCCGACAGCGGTGAGGCGGAGGAGGTGTGGGCCTCGGTGGCCGGCGCCGTCGAGCGGTTCGGGCGGCTGGACATCCTGGTGAACAACGCGGGGGTCGGTGTGCTCGGGCCGTTCGAGGGGATCTCGCTGGAGGACGTCGACCGGGTGCTGCGCACCAACGTCCGGGCGCCGTTCCTCGCGGCGCAGGCCGCGGCCGCGCATCTGGCCGAGGGCGGCCGGATCATCTCCATCGGCAGCTGCATGGCGGAGCGGGTCGCCTTCCCCGGCGGCACCCTCTACGCCACCAGCAAGGCCGCGCTCACCGGCCTGACCAAGACCCTGGCCAAGGAGCTCGGCCCGAGGGGCATCACCGCCAACCTCGTCCACCCCGGTCCCATCGACACCGACATGAACCCGGCCGACGGCGACAGCGCGGAGCTGCAGGCCTCACTGACCGCGCTGGGCGCGTACGGCCGGGCCGAGGACGTCGCGGCGACCGTGGCCCACCTGGCGGGCGACGGCGGGCGCTACATCACGGGTGCCTCGATCGCGGTGGACGGGGGATTCGCGGTCTGACGCGGGCCGCGCGGGCCGGGCTCCCGGCCCGCGTCACAGGGACGCCCGCAGCCACTGCTCCACGCTGGCGATGTGCACCGTGGCCCAGGCCCGCGCCGCCTCGGCGTCCCGGTCGCGCAGCGCGGCGAGGATCGCGCGGTGTTCGGTGAGGGTGCGGGCCACCGCGTCCTTCTGGGTCAGCCCGCGCCAGATCCTGGCCCGGGTGGTGGGCCCGGACAGCCCGTCCAGCAGCGAGCAGAGCACGGAGTTGCCGGACGCCGCGACGATCCCGCGGTGGAACTCCAGATCGCAGGCGACCAGGTCCTCGACCGAAGGGTCCGGCCCCAGCGCGTCCAACTGGGCCTGGAGCACGTCCAGTTCCTCCGTCGTGATCCGGCCGGCCGCCATCGCCGTGGCGGCCGGCTCCAGGATCCGGCGGACGGCGAGGAACTCCAGCACCGTGTCGTCGCGGTGGAAGTCCACCACGAAACTCATCGCCTCCAGCAGGAGTTGCGGATCGAGGCTGGTGACGTAGGTGCCGTCGCCCTGGCGTACGTCCAGGATGCGGATCAGGGAGAGCGCGCGCACCGCCTCGCGCAGCGAGTTGCGGGACAGGCCGAGCTCGGCCGCCAGCTCGCTCTCCTTCGGCAGCCGGTCGCCGGGCCGCAGCGCGCCGGAGACGATCATTCCCTTGATCTTCTCGATGGCCTCGTCGGTGACCGCCATGCCGACCTCCCCGCTCGTCTCCGCACGGTCGTCCGCGCGGACGACCCCACAGATTCCCGCTCAGATGTCTCGCTCAGACATCCGATGTCTGGCCATTATGGCCTGCCGCGCCGTCCCCAGCCGCTCTCGTACGCCGCCCAGTCCTCCTCCGTGGCCGTGAAGTCGACGTACAGCGCCGTACCGAACCGCCGGCGGCCCGGATCCTCGCGGCTCAGCCCCAGTCGTATGCCCCGCACCGCGGCCCGCACCGTCTCCGCGGACGCGTGATGGCCCATGTCGTCGGTGTGGAAGAACGGCAGCCCCATCAGCAGGTCGGTGCGCGGCCCGGTCGCCTCCAGCGCCAGCCGCGTCTGCTGCGCCACATAGCCGCCGTACAGACCCTCGGTCGGCAGGGCGGTGTCGTACGACATCAGCGCGATCTGGTCGACGCGGCGCGCCACCTGGCCGAAGAACCGCTGGGATATCCACTTGGGGTGGCCGGTCACCGCTCCGGTGACCGTGTGCAGCCCCGGCAGCGGATCGATCTGATGGACCGCCACGGAAAGGATCCCGCCCCGGTCGTGGACGGCGGGCCCGAGCCGGTCCAGCAGCCGCAGGTAGTCGGGGTTGTCGGAGTGCAGCGGCTCGACGTCCAGATGGACCCCGGCGAAGCCGTCCGACAGCACCTGGCGGGCGCTGGCCACGATCGCCGCGCGGGCCGCGGCGTCCGCCAGCCGCAGCCCGCCCCGCCTGCCCTTCTCGTACACCAGCCGGTCGCCCAGCCAGGCGTGCACCCGCACCGACGGCAGCTCGCGGTGCACCGCGGCGATCAGCCATCGCGCCCGCGGGTAGGCCCTGCGGGCCGGCGGCAGGGTGCCGTCGTGCTCCAACGGCCCGGCGTGCACGTACAGATCACGGATTCCGGTGTCCTCGATCCGCCGCCGCAGCGCGGCCACATCGGAGGCGTCCCGCCGCCCGTCCACCCAGGCGTGCCCGAGCCAGAAGGCGTCCCGTCCCCGCGTCGTGGTCTCGGGGGCGGCCGCCCCCGCGTACTGGGCGCGCAGCGCCGTCACCGCCAGCGTCACCGGCAGCACGACCAGCACGGCGAGCGCCCAGGCCGTCCACTTCCCCACGCGTCGCCATCGTCGCCGAGCCATCGCCGTCCCCCCGTTGATGTTTCCGGTGCACATCATGGCAGCAGCCACTGACAGTGACCGCACGCCGGGGCCCCGCACCCGCCCCGACCTGCGACGGCACACGAAAACGACGGTGGGGCGGCCCCATGGACCGCCCCACCGTCACGGAGCGTACGACGCCCGGGAGGGACACCGGCCGCCCGTCGGCCGCCGATGCCCGCCCGCTGCCGGCGTCAGCCCGCCAGCATGTCCTTGACCCTGGCCCGGACGTCCTCCGTGTCCAGTCCGCGGATCATCAGGGTCGTACGGCGACGCAGCACGTCGTCGACCGTCTCGGCCCACTCGTTGTCCCGGGCGTAGGCGACCTGCGCCCAGATCTCCGGCGCGTCCGGGTGGATGCGCTCGGCCAGTGCCGGGTTGTCGTTGGCCAGCCGGGCGATGTCGAAGGACAGCGAACCGTAGTGGGTGGCCAGGTGCCGCGCGGTCTCCGGGGCCATCCGCGGACCCGGCGTGCCGCCGTCGACGAGCAGCCGGTGCGCGACCGCGTTGGGGTTGGCGATACCGGGCAGCGGGAGCTTCTTCGGCAGGTGCGCGATCGGCTCCATGTCGTCGGCCAGGGGGTGGCCGGGCAGCGCGGCGAGCTTGTTCATGACCGTACGGCCGATGTGCCGGAAGGTCGTCCACTTGCCGCCGGCGACCGACAGCATGCCGCCGCTGCCCTCGGTGACGACCGTCTCGCGCTTGGCCTTGGAGGTGTCGCCCGGGCCACCGGGCAGCACCCGCAGACCCGCGAAGGAGTAGGTGATCAGGTCGCGGGACAGCTGCTGGTCACGGATGGAGAAGGCGGCCTCGTCCAGGATCTGGGCGGTGTCCTTCTCGGTTACCGAAACGTCCGCCGGGTCGCCCTCGAACTCCTCGTCCGTGGTGCCCAGCAGCAGCATGTCCTCCCAGGGGAGGGCGAAGGTGATGCGGTACTTGTCGATCGGGGTCGCCAGCGCCGCCTTCCAGGGCGCGGTGCGCTTGAGGACCAGGTGCGCGCCCTTCGACAGCCGGATGGAGGGGGCCGAGTTGGGGTCCTCCATCTTGCGCAGGTGGTCCACCCACGGGCCGGTGGCGTTGAGCACCAGGCGTGCGTTGACGCCGAACTCCTGGCCGTCCAGCCGGTCCTTGAGCTCCGCGCCGGTTACCCGGCCCTGGGTGAAGCGCAGACCGGTCACCTCGGCGTGGTTGAGGACCGTGGCGCCGGCCGCGACCGCCGCACGGACGGTCATCAGGGCCATCCGGGAGTCGTTCATCTGGTCGTCGCCGTACACGGCCACGGCCTTGAGGTTCTCCGTACGCAGCTCCGGAACGTCGCGCTGCGCCTTGGCCGGAGATATGACGTGGCCGACGCCGTCACCGAACGCGGACAGCGCGGAGTAGGCGAAGACGCCCGCGCCGAGCTTGGCCGCGCCGTGCGGACCGCCCTTGTAGACGGGCAGGTAGAAGGTCAGGGGGTTGGCGAGGTGCGGTGCGACCTCGCGGGACACCGCACGCCGCTCGAAGTGGTTCTCCGCCACCAGCTTGACCGCGCCGGTCTGCAGGTAGCGCAGCCCGCCGTGCAGCAGCTTGGAGGAGGCGGAGGAGGTGGCGCCGGCGAAGTCGCCGGCGTCCACCAGGGCCACCCGCAGCCCGGCCTGTGCGGCGTGCCAGGCAGTGGAGATGCCCAGGATGCCGCCGCCGATCACCAGGAGGTCGTACGTCGCCTTGGACAGCTGCTCCCGGGTTTCGGCGCGGCTCGCGTTCGAACCGTGGGCCGGGTGCGTCCCAAGTGCCGGGACGCTCTGCAGGGTGCTCATGATGTGCTCCTCGTCAGCTCTCGTCGTCGTCGAGCCAGCCCATGGTCCGCTCGACCGCCTTGAGCCAGCTCTTGTATTCGCGGTCACGGGTGGCCGCTTCCATGCGGGGGGTCCATTCGGCGGCCCGGCGCCAGTTGGCGCGCAGCTCGTCGGTGCTGGACCAGAAGCCGACGGCCAGTCCGGCCGCGTAGGCAGCGCCGAGGCAGGTGGTCTCGGCGACCATCGGGCGCACCACGGGGGCGTCCAGGAAGTCCGAGATCGTCTGCATCAGCAGGTTGTTGGAGGTCATACCGCCGTCGACCTTGAGCGCGGTCAGGTCGACGCCGGAGTCCTTGGTCATGGCGTCGGTGATCTCGCGGGTCTGCCAGGCGGTGGCCTCGAGCACGGCACGCGCGATGTGCGCCTTGGTGACGTAGCGGGTCAGACCCGCGATGACACCGCGCGCGTCCGAGCGCCAGTAGGGGGCGAACAGGCCGGAGAAGGCCGGGACGAAGTAGGCGCCGCCGTTGTCCTCGACCGTGCTGGCGAGGGTCTCGATCTCGGCCGCGCTGTTGATGAGCCCCATCTGGTCGCGCATCCACTGCACCAGCGAGCCGGTGACGGCGATGGAGCCTTCCAGGGCGTAGACCGGCTGCTCGTCGCCGATGCGGTAACCGACGGTCGTCAGCAGCCCGTTGTAGGAGTTGACCGGCTCGTGCCCGGTGTTCATCAGCATGAAGGTGCCGGTGCCGTAGGTGGACTTGGCCTCGCCCTGGGCGAAACAGGTCTGGCCGAAGAGCGCGGCCTGCTGGTCGCCGAGCGCGGAGGCCACCGGGACGCCGGCGAGCACACCGCCCGCGGTGTGGCCGTAGACCTCGGCCGAGGACCTGATCTCCGGCAGCACGGCGGCCGGAATGTCCATCGACTGAAGGATCTTGTCGTCCCACGCCAGCGTGTGCAGGTTCATCAGCATGGTGCGCGAGGCGTTGGTGACGTCGGTGACGTGGTGTCCGCCGTTGACGCCGCCGGTCAGGTTCCAGATGACCCAGGAGTCCATGGTGCCGAAGAGGATCTCGCCGCGCTCGGCGCGCTCGCGCAGGCCCTCGACGTTGTCGAGCAGCCAGCGGATCTTCGGGCCGGCGAAGTACGACGCCAGCGGCAGACCGGTCTCCCGGCGGAAGCGGTCCTGGCCGACGTTGCGGCCGAGCTCCTTGCAGAGGGCGTCGGTGCGGGTGTCCTGCCAGACGATGGCGTTGTGGACCGGCTCACCGGTGTTCTTGTCCCAAAGGACGGTGGTCTCGCGCTGGTTGGTGATGCCGATGGCCTTGACGTCGGCGGCGGTGATGCCCGCCTTCTCGACGGCGCTGTCGACGACCTGCTGGACGTTGGTCCAGATCTCCGCGGCGTCGTGCTCGACCCAGCCCGGCTTCGGGAAGATCTGCTCGTGCTCCTTCTGGTCGACCGAGACGATCCGGCCGTCCTTGTCGAAGACGATGCAGCGGCTGGAGGTGGTGCCCTGGTCGATGGCCGCGATGAAGGGCCCGTGGCCGTGGGAGGAGGTGGTGTGGGTGTCGCTCATGGTGTGCTCCAAGAAGTCTGTGCGGGCGGCGGGGCGGTCAGGCGGCTCAGGCGAACGCCAGCTGGTAGATGCCACCGGCGATGGCCCCGCCGATCAGCGGGCCGACGACCGGAATCCAGGCGTAGCCCCAGTCTGAACCGCCCTTGTTCGGCAGCGGCAGAAGCGCGTGCACGATACGCGGACCGAGGTCGCGGACCGGGTTGATGGCGTATCCGGTCGGACCGCCCAGCGACAGACCGATGCCGACGACGACCAGCGCCACGATCAGCGTGCCGATCACGCCGACGCCCTTGCCGTTGTCGCTCAGGCCGAGCGTGAGGATCGAGAGCACCAGCACGACGGTGGCGATGATCTCGGTGGCCAGGTTCTGCGCGACATTGCGGATCTCGGGGCCGGTGGAGAAGATCCCGAGCACCGGGCCCGCCTTGGGAGCGGCCTTCGGGTCGACCAGACCCTCCTCGCTGGAGTGGTCCGCCAGCACTTCGGGGTCGGTCAGATGCGCCCGGAACTGTCCGTAGTAGACGATCCACACCAGCACCGCGCCGATCATGGCGCCGAGCAGCTCGCCGGCCAGGTAGACCGGCACCTGGCTCCACTCGATGCCGCCCTTGATGGCGAGACCGATGGTGACGGCGGGGTTGAGGTGTGCGCCGGACTTCGCGGCGATGTAGGCACCCGTGAGGACGGCGAAGCCCCACCCGAAGGTGATGGCGACCCATCCGGCGTTGAACGCCTTGGAGCGCTTGAACGTAACGGCGGCGCAGACGCCGCCACCCATCAAAAGCAGAACAGCGGTACCGATGGTCTCGCTGATGAAGATGTCGGAGCTGGACACCCGCGACTCCTTTGTCCTTCGTCCAGGGGAAGGCGAACCCCGGGTCCCTCCGGTGGTCCGCACCCTCCGAGAGGGCGGTGGTCGGTCCCGCGGCAATGCTCACCATAGCGAATATTGTCGTTAGGTGTTCGACAATGCCGACCGACGAACGGCAGTTTTGTTCACCGTAAGAACCCCGTCAAGGGTTCGTTGGCCAAAAACTTAGGTGAACTTAACGGCCGAAACCGGTCAGAATCGCCCTGCGCCAAGATCACGGGACACCGCGCGTGCGCAATCCCTCACAGCAGCGACGATTTCCGGCCGCAGTTCGCCGTCGCGACACAGCCGCTCCACCGCGCCCGTGACGCCCACCGCGCCCACCGGCATCCGCCGCCGGTCGTGGATCGGCGCGGCCGCCGAGGCCACCCCCTCCCAGGTCTCCTCCACGTCCGCGGCCCAGCCGCGCGCCCGGGTCAGGTCGAGCAGGCCCTCGAAGTCCCCCAGCCCGGTCACCGTGCGCGGTGTGAACGCCTCCCGGTCCGCCTCGACCACCTCGCTGTGCGCCACCGGGTCGTAGGCGGAGAGCACCTTGCCCAGCGCCGTGCTGTGCAGCGGGTGCATCGCCCCCACCTCCAGCACCTGCCGGCTGTCGTCCGGGCGGAAGACGTGGTGCACGATCAGCGCGCCCTGCTGGTGCAGCACGCCCAGGTAGACCGCCTCGCCACTGGAGCGGGCCAGGTCGTCGGTCCACACCAGGGCGCGGGCCCGCAGCTCGTGCACGTCCAGGTAGCTGTTGCCCAGTCGCAGCAGCTCCGCGCCCAGCTGATAGCGGCCCGAGACGGCGTCCTGTTCGACGAAGCCCTCCTGCTGTAGCGTGCGCAGGATCCCGTGGGCGGTGCCCTTGGCCAGTCCCAGGGAGGAGGAGATGTCGGACAGCCCCAGCCGCCGCTCCCCCCCTGCGAGCAGCCGCAGCATCGCGGCGGCGCGCTCCAGTGACTGGATGGTCCGTGCCATCGGGCAACCTCCGAAGTATGCGGTTCGACAATGCTGAACGATATCGGCCCATGCCGACTCCCGTCAGCGAACCTGCTGGTCTTTGTGAGCGAACCGGAGTCTGCCAACGATCGCGGTGAGTACACGACAGCGGGGTGGTGCCGTGCTGTCCACGGCGTGAAACGGGGAACACGTGTACCGGACCGGCAGCTACGCTGGCCGGGTGCGCCCTCTCAAGGAGGGTGCAAAGCCGACAGCCGTCGCAACCACGGGAGCATCTCCATGGCCTCGAACACGCCATCGCCCATCAGCACGTCCCGCGTCGATTCCCTCCGCGAGGCACTCGCCACGCGAGTGGTCGTCGCCGACGGAGCCATGGGCACCATGCTGCAGGCGCAGGACCCGACCATGGAGGACTTCCAGCAGCTGGAGGGCTGCAACGAGATCCTCAACGTCACCCGGCCCGACATCGTGCGCTCGGTGCACGAGGAGTACTTCGCGGTCGGCGTCGACTGTGTGGAGACCAACACCTTCGGCGCGAACTTCGCCGCCATGGCGGAGTACGACATCCCCGAGCGCGTCTACGAGCTCTCCGAGGCCGGCGCCCGGATCGCCCGCGAGGTCGCCGACGAGTTCACCGCCTCCACCGGCCAGCAGCGCTACGTCCTCGGCTCCATGGGCCCCGGCACCAAGCTGCCCACTCTCGGTCACGCCCCCTACGTCACGCTGCGCGACGCCTACCAGCAGAACGCCGAGGGCATGATCGCCGGTGGCGCGGACGCACTGCTGGTGGAGACCACCCAGGACCTGCTGCAGACCAAGGCCGCCATCCTGGGTGCCCGCCGCGCCCTGGAGGTCACCGGGACGAACCTCCCGGTGATCTGCTCGGTCACCGTCGAGACCACCGGCACCATGCTCCTCGGCTCCGAGATCGGCGCCGCGCTGACCGCGCTGGAGCCGCTGGGCATCGACATGATCGGGCTGAACTGCGCCACCGGCCCGGCCGAGATGAGCGAGCACCTGCGCTACCTGTCCCGCAACTCCCGCATCCCGCTCTCCTGCATGCCCAACGCGGGCCTGCCGGTGCTGGGCAAGAACGGCGCCCACTACCCCCTGACGCCCGGCGAGCTGGCCGACGCCCAGGAGACGTTCGTCGCCGACTACGGCCTGTCGCTGGTCGGCGGCTGCTGCGGTACCACGCCCGAGCATCTGCGGCAGGTCGTCGAGCGGGTGCGCGGCGTCGCCCCGTCGGCCCGCCAGGTGCGCCCCGAACCGGGCGCCGCCTCCCTCTACCAGACCGTGCCCTTCCGCCAGGACACCTCGTACATGGCGATCGGCGAGCGCACCAACGCCAACGGCTCGAAGAAGTTCCGTGAGGCGATGCTGGAGGGCCGCTGGGACGACTGTGTGGAGATGGCCCGCGACCAGATCCGCGAGGGCGCCCACATGCTCGACCTGTGCGTCGACTACGTCGGCCGGGACGGCGTCGCCGACATGGAGGAGCTGGCCGGGCGGTTCGCCACCGCCTCCACCCTGCCCATCGTGCTGGACTCCACCGAGCTGAACGTCATCCAGGCCGGCCTGGAGAAGCTCGGCGGCCGCGCGGTCATCAACTCCGTCAACTACGAGGACGGCGACGGCCCCGAGTCGCGCTTCGCGAAGGTCACCGCGCTGGCCGCCGAGCACGGCGCGGCGCTGATCGCGCTGACCATCGACGAGGAGGGCCAGGCCCGCACCGTCGAGCACAAGGTGGCCGTGGCCGAGCGGCTGATCGCCGACCTGACCGGCAACTGGGGCATCCGTGAGTGCGACATCCTCATCGACTGCCTGACCTTCACCATCTGCACCGGCCAGGAGGAGTCCCGCAAGGACGGCATCCACACCATCGAGGCCATCCGGGAGCTGAAGAAGCGCCACCCCGAGGTCCAGACCACCCTGGGCCTGTCGAACATCTCCTTCGGCCTCAACCCGGCCGCCCGCATCGTGCTCAACTCCGTCTTCCTCGACGAGTGCGTCAAGGCCGGCCTGGACTCGGCCATCGTGCACGCCTCGAAGATCCTGCCGATCGCCCGGTTGGAGGAGGAGCAGGTCAAGGTAGCCCTCGACCTGGTCTACGACCGGCGCAGCGAGGGCTACGACCCGCTGCAGAAGCTGATGGAGCTGTTCGAGGGGGCCACCGCCAAGTCCCTGAAGGCGGGCAAGGCCGAGGAGCTGGCCGCCCTCCCCCTGGAGGAGCGCCTCCAGCGGCGCATCATCGACGGCGAGAAGAACGGCCTGGAGGCCGACCTCGACGAGGCCCTGCAGGACCGCCCCGCCCTCGACATCGTCAACGACACCCTCCTGGAGGGCATGAAGGTCGTCGGCGAGCTGTTCGGCTCCGGGCAGATGCAGCTGCCGTTCGTGCTGCAGTCCGCCGAGGTCATGAAGAGCGCGGTGGCCCACCTGGAGCCGCACATGGAGAAGTCCGACGACGAGGGCAAGGGCACCATCGTGCTGGCCACCGTCCGCGGCGACGTCCACGACATCGGCAAGAACCTCGTCGACATCATCCTGTCCAACAACGGCTACAACGTCGTCAACCTCGGCATCAAGCAGCCGGTCTCGGCCATCCTGGAGGCCGCCGAGGAGCACAAGGCCGATGTCATCGGGATGTCCGGACTCCTGGTCAAGTCCACGGTGATCATGAAGGAGAACCTGGAGGAGCTCAACCAGCGCAAGATGGCGGCCGACTTCCCCGTCATCCTGGGCGGCGCGGCCCTCACCCGCGCCTACGTCGAGCAGGACCTGCACGAGATCTACGAGGGCGAGGTCCGCTACGCCCGGGACGCGTTCGAGGGCCTGCGGCTGATGGACGCCCTGATCGCCGTCAAGCGCGGCGTTCCGGGCGCCGCCCTCCCCGAGCTCAAGCAGCGCCGGGTCCCCAAGCGGGACACCGCCGTCCTGGAGGTCCAGGAGCCCGAGGGCGCGGTGCGCTCCGACGTCGCCGTCGACAACCCCGTGCCCACCCCGCCGTTCTGGGGCACCCGCGTCATCAAGGGCATCCAGCTCAAGGAGTACGCCTCCTGGCTGGACGAGGGCGCGCTGTTCAAGGGGCAGTGGGGCCTGAAGCAGGCGCGTACCGGCGAAGGTCCGACGTATGAGGAGCTGGTGGAGACCGAGGGCCGCCCCCGGCTGCGCGGCTGGCTCGACAAGCTGCAGACCGAGAACCTCCTGGAAGCCGCCGTCGTGCACGGCTACTTCCCGTGCGTGTCCAAGGGCGATGACCTGATCCTGCTGCACGAGGACGGCACCGAGCGCACCCGCTTCACCTTCCCGCGGCAGCGCCGCGGCCGGCGGCTGTGCCTGGCGGACTACTTCCGGCCCGAGGAGTCCGGCGAGACCGATGTCGTCGGCCTGCAGGTCGTCACCGTCGGCTCCAAGATCGGGGGCGCCACCGCCGAGCTGTTCGAGGCCAACTCCTACCGCGACTACCTCGAACTGCACGGCCTGTCCGTCCAGTTGGCCGAGGCGCTGGCCGAGTACTGGCACGCCCGGGTCCGGGCCGAACTGGGCTTCGGCGGCGAGGACCCCGACGACGTCGAGGACATGTTCGCGCTCAAGTACCGAGGCGCGCGCTTCTCCCTGGGCTACGGGGCCTGCCCCGACCTGGAGGACCGCGCGAAGATCGCCGACCTCCTGCAGCCGGAGCGGATCGGCGTCGAGCTGTCCGAGGAGTTCCAGCTCCACCCGGAGCAGTCCACCGACGCCATCGTGATCCACCACCCGGAGGCCAAGTACTTCAACGCGCGGTAGTAGGCAGTAGGAGAACGGTAACTCCGCGTAAGCGGGTCAGGGCCGCCCGGTACCTCCGGACGGCCCTGACCTGTGTCACCACGCATTCCGGCGCACACCGTCGTACACTGGTCGGTCCGGTAGCGGCCGGTCGTATCCCCCCAGCCGGGGATGACGACCGGCCCTTTCGTCCCTTCGGGGACAGTCGCAGTGGAGGTGGACGGATGACCAGCAGCATCCCCGCAGTCGGCACCCGAACGGCCGAAGCCGCGACCCTGCAGGCCGTGTTCCTGGACCTGGACGGCACCCTCGTCGACACCGAGGGGTTCTGGTGGGAGGCGGAGGCCCAGGTCTTCGCCGAGCTGGGCCACATCCTGGACGACACCCACCGCGAGGTGGTGGTCGGCGGCCCGATGACGCGCAGCGCCAACTACCTGATCCAGGTCACCGGCGTCGACATCAGCCTGCCCGAGCTCAGCGTGCTGCTCAATGCCGCGTTCCTGGCCCGGATCCAGCGGGGCGTGCCGCTGATGCCGGGCGCCCGCAGGCTGCTCGCCGAGCTGGTCGCCCACGGCGTGCCCACGGCGCTGGTCACCGCCTCGCACCGCGCCATCGTCGACCAGATGCTGCACTCGCTCGGCGCGGAGAACTTCCGGCTGACGCTCGCGGGCGACGACCTGGCGCGCACCAAGCCGCACCCCGACCCGTATCTGACGGCCGCCGCGCGGCTGGGCGCGGACCCCGCGCGCTGCGCCGTCGTCGAGGACACCCTGACCGGTGTGACGGCCGGGGAGGCGGCCGGCTGCCCGGTCGTCGCGGTGCCCTCGGTGACACCGATCCCGCCGGCCGTCGGCCGTACGGTCGTCCGCTCGCTGGAAGAAGTCGATCTGCCATTTCTCCGGGCGCTCATCACGGAAAGCCGCGGCGGCGTGCACTGAGCGTGTCACCGGGAAAGCCGACGGAACTGAGGGCAGTGGTCCGCTCATTTTCCGTGACGAATACACTGACCGAATGGGTGCATCGCCACGGCTCCTTGAACGCGTGACGTTTCTCACGTGCCTGACCGTCGACAGCGGGCCCCGCAGGTGCTCCAGGGGCCCTCTTCGGTGGTTCCTACGGGGGTAAGTGTCCGGATTGGTGGAGCAACGCGCGAAACGTTCCGCCGTCCGAATATCGACCACCCTGCATCGCTATCCAGGTGCCTTATCGTTTCAACTCCTTTGTGTCTCAGCGCGGCTGGCCGTTCCTACTAATGTCGTCGCGAGCAACACTGCTGCGCTGATAAGGAACCTGCCCACGATGAATCGCAAGACCCTGGTGCTGCCGGCGCTGGCCGGTCTACTTGCCCCCGTTCTCGCCGCCTGCGGAAGCACCGACGGCGCGGGCGAAGGCGGCGATCCGATCGTCGTGGGCGTGGCCACGCCCATCGAGGCCACCAAGGCGGCCCCGGCGCCCCTCGACCCGGCCCAGGCCTACGACATCGACGCCTGGAACGTGCTGCAGGGCACCCTCCAGACGCTGCTGCGGCTGCCGCGCAGCGGCACCGCGCCGGTGCCCGAGGCGGCTTCGTCCTGCGGGTTCCGCGACACCCAGAACGAGCAGTTCCGCTGCACGCTGCGCAGCGGCCTGAAGTTTTCGAACGGACATGCCCTCACGGCGCAGGACGTCAAGTTCTCCATCGAGCGCATGAAGACCATCAACAACACCAATGGTCCGGTGTCGCTGCTCGAGGGCGTCGACAAGGTCGAGACGCCCAGTGACACCGAGGTGGTCTTCCACCTCAACAAGCCCGACGCCACCTTCCCGCAGAAGCTCACCACGCCCGCCGCGGCCATCGTCGACCCCGAGGTGTACCCCAAGGGCCGCCTCTACAGCGGCTTCGACGTGGTCGGCTCCGGCCCGTACACCCTCAAGATCGAGCGCAGCGGCAACCGCGTCACCAAGGCCGCCTTCACCAGGAACCCCGACTACAAGGGCGGGGTGAAGCCGAAGAACGACAAGGTCGAGATGCGCTTCTTCACCGACTCCGCCTCCACGGAGCGGGCGCTGCGCAAGGGCACCGTCGACGTGATGAACCGCGGGCTGTCGCCCGACCAGGTCAGGGGTCTGGAGAAGGCCCGCGACCAGCACATCGCGCTGCAGGAGATGCCCGGCCAGGAGATCCGCTACCTCGCCTTCAACACCAAGGACCCGGTCGTCTCCAACAAGGCCGTGCGGCAGGCGATGGCGCAGATCGTCAACCGCTCGGACCTGGTGCGCAACGTCTACTCCTACACCGGCGACCCGCTCTTCTCGATGGTCCCCACCGGCCTCACCGGCCACATCAACTCGTTCTTCAACAAGTACGGGAACCCCAACGCCGCGGCCGCCCGCAAGACCCTGCGGCAGGCCAACATCACCACCCCGGTGAAGTTCACCCTGACGTACACCACGGGCCACTACGGCTCCAGCACCGTCAAGGAGGTCCGGGCGCTGCAGGGCCAGCTGAACCGCACCAAGCTGTTCGACGTCAGCATCAAGGGTGTCGACAGCTGGCAGCAGTTCCGCACCGACTCGCTGGACGGCAAGTACAGCGTCTACAACATGGGCTGGTTCCCCGACATCCCGGACGCCGACAACTACGTCGCGCCGTTCATCGGCAAGCAGAACTTCCTCGGCTCCCCGTACCGCAACCCCAAGGTCGAGTCCCAGCTGATCCCGTCCAGTCGCCAGCAGTCCGACCGCAACGCCGCCGCGGCCGACTTCAAGCAGGTGCAGGACATCATCGCCGAGGACGTACCGCTGCTGCCGCTCTGGCAGGGCAAGCAGTATGTCGCCGCGCACGATGACATCACCGGCATCGAGTGGGCCCTCAACTCCTCCTCGACGCTGCAGATCTGGGAGCTCGGCCGCGGCGTCGCCGACTGAGCCGACGGATCCGCACCACACCGCACAACCCCCGCCGCGGCCTTCTCCGCCGCGGCCTGACAGGCACCACCCAGATCGTGAGGACTTTTAGTGAGGAAGCGTGACCAGTGGCTGGCCGCCCCGATCGGAGCGGGGCTGGCAACAGCTCTGCTCGCGCTCGCCGGGTGCGGCACGGACGACTCGGGAGCGGCCGGCACCGGCGAGCCCGTGGTCATGGGAATGACGGACAAGGTCGTGGCCACCGACCCCGCAGCCGGTTACGACCCCGGCTCGTGGCTGTTGTTCAACAACGTCTTCCAGTCCCTGCTGAGCTTCCCCAAGGGCGGCACCACCCCCGAGCCGGAGGCGGCCAAGAGCTGCTCCTTCACCGACACCGACAGCAAGGTCTACCGCTGCACCCTCAAGGACGGCCTGACCTTCAGCAACGGTGACGCGCTGACGTCCAAGGACGTCAAGTACTCCTTCGACCGCACCAAGCGGATCAAGGACAAGAACGGCCCCGCCGTGATGTTCTCCGCCCTGGAGAAGATCGAGACGCCGGACGCCAAGACCGTGGTCTTCCACCTGAAGACGCCCGACGCCACCTTCCCCATGAAGATCGCCTCGGGTGCCGGCTCCATCGTCGACCACGCCCAGTACCCCGCCGACCGGCTCCGCACCGACGGCAAGGCCACCGGCTCCGGTGTCTACACCCTCAAGGAGTACGGCCGCGAAAAGGCCGTCTTCGCCGTCAACGACTCCTACAAGGGCCCCGCGAAGGTCAAGAACGCCGGGATGACCGTGAAGTTCTTCGGCGCTCCCGAGAAGCTCAAGAAGGCCGTCCAGAGCGGTGACGTCGACCTCGCCTACCGAGGCCTGTCCATGAAGGACATCGCCCACCTCGACGGCGCCGCCCTGCACCAGCAGAACGGCACCAAGGTCATAGAGGGCGGCAGCGCCGAGGTGATGCACCTGGTCTTCAACCTCAAGGACCCGGTCGCCGGCAAGCTGGGCGTCCGCAAGGCGATCGCCTACCTCCTGGACCGCTCCACGCTCGTCCGGGACGTCTACCAGCGCACCGCCGAGCCGCTCTACTCGATCGTCCCGGCCGGCATCACCGGCCACAACACCTCCTTCTTCAACACCTACGGTGACCGTCCGCAGCCCGACAAGGCCAAGGCCGCGCTGCGCTCCGCGGGCTTCAACGGCAAGGTGCCGCTCACGCTGTGGGCCACCCCCGACCGCTTCGGGCCGGGCACCGTCCCCGCCTTCCAGGAGATCGCCCAACAGCTCAACGCCAGCGGCCTGTTCGACGCCAAGGTGCGCTCGGTGCCCACCGAGGACTACGACAAGGGCGTGCGCGACGGCCGGTTCGGCGTCTACGTCAAGGGCTGGGTCCCGGACTACCCGGACCCCGACAACTTCACCCAGCCGTTCTTCGGCAAGGACAGCGTGCTGTCCAACAACTACAGCTCCTCCGACATCACCGGCCGGCTGCTGCCCAAGACGGCCGACCAGCAGGACCGCGCCGCCACCAAGGCCGCGTTCCGGGAGCTGCAGGACATCGTCGCCAAGGACGTGCCGATCATCCCGATCTGGCAGGGCAAGCAGTACGCGGTCGCCCGCGACGGCGTCACCGGCCTCGAATGGACCCTGGACTCCTCGACCGTCTTCCGGTTCTGGGAGATCAGCAAGTCCACGGTCGCCTGACCGGACGCCACCCACACGGCGGCGGGGGGGGGCCCCGCGCCCCCCCCCCCCCCCCCC
>NZ_JBHYJC010000041.1:0-69510 GCF_042749045.1 Streptomyces sp. NPDC059008
CAGCGACAGGCGCGCCGCGTGCCGGGGCCGTTGGGTGCGCGCAATGTGCCGCGCGGGCGGCCGCGGCAGGGCGTCAGCCGCGCTTGACCGCGCAGAGCAGCCCGTCGCCGACCGGCAGCAGGGACGGCACCAGCGAGCTGCTCTCCCGGATGGCCCGCAGCAGCTCCCGCAGCCGCAGCACCTCGGCGGGCTGCACCGCCGAATCGACCGTGCGGCCGTCGGCGAAGACGCCCTCGAAGCACACCAGGCCGCCGGGGCGCAGCAGACGCAACGATTCAGCGAGGTACTCCAGGCACTCCATCAGGTCGCCGTCGCAGAAGACGAGGTCGTATCCGCCGTCCGCGAGCCGCGGCAGGACGTCCAGCGCCCGGCCGGGGATGAAGCGGGCGCGGTTCCCGGCGAAGCCGGCCGAACGGAACGCCTGCTTGGCGAAGGTCTGCCGCTCGGGCTCGGGATCGACGGTGGTCAGCACGCCGTCGGGCCGCATGCCGTGCAGGAGGTAGATGCCCGACACGCCCGTGCCGGTGCCGATCTCGGCGACGGCCTTGGCGTCCGCGGTGGCGGCGAGCATGCGCAGGGCCGCGCCGGTGCCGGTCGACACCGTGCGGATGCCGGCCTCCCGGGCGCGGTCGCGGGACCAGCGCAGGGCGGCCTCGGCGCTGTCGTCGATGGTCCCGGCGCCGTACGCCTCGGCGAATGCCAAGCTCGTCTGCCGGTTGCCGGTAATGGCCCTCTCCTGTCCCCGTAGTTGACGCAACCGTGACTGTATCCGCTGTGTGCGGGAACCCGCAGATGGGACCGGGCGTTATGGAGGGAGAGGAGGAAGACGGGGGGACGCAGTGGTGAAGACCGCGCGAGACGCGAATCAAGGTCAGAAGCAGGACCAAATGCAGGTCAAATCTGCTTATCCGGAGCTAACGGGCGAGGTGGATATGGTAGGGGCTCTACTGGACACCACCAGAGCCACCAGGGGAGGTGCGGCTGCGGCGGGTGACCGAGGAGTGCTGAGGCGCTTGAAGAGGTCGTTCGCCGAGCCGAAATCCGTGACAAACACCGCTGACCGTTTCCTCCCCCACTCTCGACTTCGTTCGAGCGGGGGGACCCCCATCGCCGAGTCCGCACCCAGCGCGACCTTCGCCGCGGACGCGGATGCGCAGGCGTGGACTCCGCCCACCTGGGAGGAGATCGTCAGCACCCACAGCGCACGGGTCTACCGCCTCGCCTACCGCCTCACCGGCAATCAGCACGACGCCGAGGACCTCACCCAGGAGGTGTTCGTCCGCGTCTTCCGCTCGCTGTCGACGTACACCCCCGGTACGTTCGAGGGCTGGCTGCACCGCATCACCACCAACCTCTTCCTGGACATGGTCCGCCGCCGGCAGCGTATTCGCTTCGACGCGCTCGGTGACGACGCGGCCGAGAAGCTGCCCAGCCGGGAGCCCGCGCCGCAGCAGCACTTCGACGACACCCACTTCGACGCCGATGTGCAGCACGCGCTGGACACCCTCGCACCCGAGTTCCGCGCCGCCGTCGTCCTGTGCGACATCGAGGGCCTGTCGTACGAGGAGATCGCCGCGACGCTCGGCGTCAAGCTCGGCACGGTCCGCAGCCGGATCCACCGCGGCCGCTCCCATCTGCGCAAGGCCCTCAAGCACCGCGCCCCGGCCACCCGCGGCGAGGAGCGCGAGCGGCGCCGTTCGCTGGCCGTGGTGCCCACGGGGGAGGTAGGGATCGCGTGAGCCTCAGTGGCGGTCCGTCCCCCGCCGAGCAGCATCTCGGCGACCGCCTCGCGGCCCTGGTCGACGGCGAGTTGGGCCATGACGCGCGTGAGCGGGTGCTCGCGCATCTCGCGACCTGCGCGAAGTGCAAGGCGGAGGCCGACGCCCAGCGTCGGCTCAAGAGCGTGTTCGCCGAGGCGGCGCCTCCCGGCCCGTCCGCGGGGCTGCTGGCGCGCCTGCAGCAGCTGCCCGGTGGCGACGCCGGCGGTCCCGGCAGCCGGCTCGGCGGCGGTGGCTTCGGCTCCGGTGAGTTCGTACGGGGCGGCGGCGCGTTCCGCTATGTCCCCGCCGGCGACCACTCCGGCCGTGCGATGGCGGCGATGCCCGCCCAGCCCCGGGTGCGCGGCTTTCGCACGCAGGAGGCCGAGCGGCCCGCGCAGCGGCGCCGGTTCGCCTTCGCGGCGGCCGGTGCGGTCTCGCTCGCGGCCTTCGCACTCGGCGGAGCCCTCCCGCTGGAGGCGGCCGTCGACGTGACCGGCCCGCGCACCGAGGGCAGCGGCACGGCCGTCACCCCGCTCAGCGCCAGCCCGGCCGCCGACAGCGGCTCCCTGCTGCGTACCGGGCAGTTCCTCTCGACCGGCACCTCCCAGCCGGGCACCTGGCCCGCGTCGGGCGGCTCGACCCTGGCCCCGGCCCCCAGCGCGATGGCCCTGCAGGGCCCCGGCGCCCCGTCCGCGTCGGCGCCGCCCGCCGCCCCGGCCGCCCGCTTCGGTCTCTCGCCGCTGATAGCCGCGACCGGTCCGGCGTCGCCGTACCACCTCTCGCCGCTCGCCGTCGCGACCGGCAACGCCCCGGTCCGCCAGCACCCGCCCGCGCTCCCGCCCCTGGAGCCCAAGCGCCCGCTGATCGGCTCCGCGGCCGCGGCCGGACCCGCCTCCCAGGGCGCACCCACCGCCCAGCGCTGACCGTCCCCTGCGCATCCCCGCGCGGAACTGGTTGAATCGCTGCCAGGCGGCGCACCCTTTCACCGGGCGCGGACCGCGAGGTGGTGGTGGCCCGCATGAGCGCGGGCGAATTCTGGGGAGAGCATGGACGACGGTAAGGCCGCCGGGTCGAAGCTGAAGTGGTGGAGCCGCCCGGGACGCACCCCGAGCACGCAGCCGTCCGCCGAGGCCGGTCCGCAGGCGGCGCCGCCCGCCGGCGGTCCGGTGGACGCACCGCGGACCGACGCGTCCGGCATATCCGGCGGGTCCGACGCGGGGGAGTCGGGGGACTGGATCGTGCGCCCGCCGCAGCCGAGCGCGGCCCCGCAGGCGGCCGACGCCGCCGCGACGGAGGAAGCCACCGGGGCGGGCGAGGGCCCCGGCGCGGGTGAAGTGGCCGGTGCCGGCGAGGAGTTGGCGGCCGCCGCCGCGGCCGGGCCGGCCCAGCGCACCGGCGCCGAGCCGCCCGCGCAGTCCGCCGGCGCGGTATCCGCCGAGGCGCCCGGCGCGCCGCCGCGGCCGCTGCACCCCGAGGACCCGTACGGCACGCCTCCGTACGGCGGTCCCGGACCATGGGCGCCGGCGCCGCCGGTGCAGCGGCCGGAGCCCCGTCCCGCCGCGATGGGCTGGGCCCCAGGGCAGCCCGGAGCGACCCCCGCGCAGGGCACCGTCCTGCCGCCGTCCGCCGGGCCGCTGCCCCCGTACGGAGCGCCGGCCCCGGCGGCGGGCTACCCCGGCCCCCCGCAGTCGCCGCCGGCCGCACCGCAGGCGGCGCACGGCAGCGGCCCCGCCGCGCCGCCCGCCCCGTCGACGGCCGTCGAGGACCACGCGCCGGGCGCACACGGCGGCGGGCGGCTCCCGGACCGTACGGACGAGGCCGCGCACGCCCGGCCCGCCGCCGAGCCCGGCGGGCCCGCGCAGCCGTCGCTCCGCAAGTCCGGCCCCCCTCAGCCGGGGAGCCCGGCCGACGCACCCCGGGCCACCGCCCCGGACGCCCAGGCCGCCGGGCCGCAGACCGCACCCCCGCGGGCCACCACCGAGCATCCGGCTCCCGAGGGCGCCGACACCGCGTACCTGCCCCACCCCGGTGACGGCGGCGCCCACCCGGCAGCGGCGGCCGCCGCCCCGTACACCGACCGGCCGCAGGCACAGCCGCACCCCGCACCGGCGCCGCCCGGGACGGGGCACGGCCCGGCCCCGACCCACGACCACGCGCCCGCCCCGTACGGCGCCTGGCACCAGTACGACCCCTGGAGCGCGCCCCTGCAGGGCGGGCCGGCCGCCGTGCCCGCCAAGGGCGCAGGGCGCAGCCGCCGCGGCGCGCTGATCGTCGGTGCGGTGGCGCTGGCGCTGCTCGCAGGATGTGTCGGGGGCGGCATCGGCGCCTATGTCGAGCGGTACGGCGGGATCAACGACATCAAGCTGCCGCAGGCGGACGGCGACGCGGGCGGACGTGAGCCCGACAGCGTCGCCGGGATCGCGCAGACCGCGCTGCCCGGGGTGGTCACCCTCCACGTACGGGGCAACGCCGAACAGGGCACCGGCACCGGCTTCGTCCTGGACCGGCAGGGCCACATCCTCACCAACAACCACGTCGTCGAACCGGCCGGTGCCGGCGGCGAGATATCGGTGACGTTCAGCGGCGGCCAGACGGCCAAGGCCAAGGTCATCGGCCGGGACGGCGGCTACGACCTCGCCGTGGTCCAGGTCGAGGGCGTCACGGGACTGCGGCCGCTCACGCTCGGCAACTCCGACTCGGTACGGGTCGGCGACCCGGTCGTGGCGATCGGCGCGCCGTACGACCTCGCCAACACCGTCACCGCCGGGATCATCAGCGCCAAGCAGCGCCCGATCACCGCGGGCGGCGAGAAGGGCGACGGCAGCGACGTGTCGTACGTGGACGCGCTGCAGACCGACGCGCCCATCAACCCGGGCAACTCCGGCGGCCCGCTGGTGGACGCCAAGGCGCGGGTGATCGGCATCAACAGCGCCATCCGCGCGGCCGACAGCGGCAGCGGCCCGGAAGCCGGCGGCCAGGGCGGCAGCATAGGGCTGGGCTTCGCCATACCGATCAACCAGGCCAGGCGGGTGGCCGAGGAGCTGATCAACACCGGCCGGGCGACGCACCCGGTGATCGGCGTCACGCTGGAGATGGAGTACGCCGGCGACGGCGCGCGGGTCGGCGAGCACACCAAGGACGGCAAGTCGGCGGTCATCCCGGGCGGGCCCGGCGCCAAGGCCGGGATCAAGCCGGGCGATGTGATCACCAAGGTGGACGGCGCGCCGGTGCACAGCGGCGAGGAGCTGATCGTGAAGATCCGCAGCCACCGGCCCGGCGACACGCTGATGCTGACCCTCCAAAGGGAGGGCAAGGAGCAGTCCATACGGCTCAGGCTGGGTTCCTCCACCGCTGGTTGATCGTTTGCATCGTGTTGGCACGGGCGACTCCCGCCCGACCTACGGGGCCAGGTACCGTGATAGTCGGCCTGGCCCATAGGCCAACGAAGGCCGCGGATGACCCAAGGAGCTGCTAGGTGTTCTTCGACATAGGACCCCTCGAGCTGGTAGCGATCGTCGTCCTTGCCGTACTCGTCTTCGGTCCGGACAAGCTCCCCAAGGTCATCCAGGACGTCATGGGCGTCATCCGGAAAATCCGGGAGTTCTCCGACAGTGCCAAGGAGGACATCCGCAGCGAGCTGGGGCCGGAGTTCAAGGACTTCGAGTTCGAGGACCTCAAGCCCAAGAACTTCGTGCGCAAGCACGTCCTGGAGAAGGACGAGTACGGCCTCAAGGACCTCCAGGAGATCCGTAACGGCTTCGATCTGAAGCAGGAGATGGCCGAGGTCACCGACGCCGTGCACGGCCGCGAGAGCGCCTCCTCCGCCACGCCCTCGAACGGCTCAGGCCCGAGCCTGTCCAAGGAGTCCCCGGCCGCCTCCGGCCGTCCTGACCTGGTCAAGAAGACCTCGATCGCGGAGCCGGGCGAGCGTCCGCCGTTCGACGCCGACGCCACCTGACACACTCCGGTATGCCCGGGCTGTGTTGACCCCTATAGCTATGCTCCGGGTGTCCGGGGTTTGGTCGCCTGAGGGGGGCGGGCCGCCCACGACGCAGGGCAACAAGGAGGCTTCCGCGCAGATGGAGACGACGAGTCGGACAGCGGAACAACAGGCGTCGGCCGGGGTCGGCCGGAAGGTTGACGGATATCTGCTGGCCGCGTTCCCGTGGTACGGCCTCGACGAGGCGTTCACCGGCCCGCGCTGGTTGATGCAGGTCGGGGCGGCCGCGGACGGCACCGTCGAACACGGTGCCACCGGGCATGGGGAGGGGCCCACCATCAAGGTGGAGTCGCCGCAGGACGAGCGGTTCGCGGTCGTGGTGACGGTCGCCAGCCGCCCCGTACGGCGCAGCGCGGACGGCACCGGCGTACTGGAGGCCACGTCGGTCTCCACGGCCGCCTGGCTCGCCGGCTCGGGCCTGCTCGCCCACACCTGGCCGACCCAGATGGACCGCACGCTGCGCCAGGACTGGCTGGACCAGCAGACGACGCTCGCCTGGGAGCTGGCCGACGACCTCGGCGGCGGCGCCTGGAGCGAGCTGATGCTGCCGGTGGACGGGGTGCCGACCTCGTTCGCCTACCGCGAGTCGGAGTACGGCTGGGTGCTGGCGGGCTCGGCGAGCGAGGACCCCGACGGGGTGCACATCGGCGCCTACGGACGCGGGATGAGCGCCTACGGCCTGGGCTTCTCGGTCGTCAAGGACATCACGTCGTACGAGGGATGAGCGGCGCCGACGGCCGCTGTCCAGGGGCCGGGGGCCGGGGCCACCCGCGCCCTTCGGTGACCGGGAACCCGGGCGCACGGCGGGGCTGAGCGCGCCGGCGCAGGCAAAAGGGGCGGGTCTCACGGGGCCCGCCCCCTCTTCACCTCAACCGGCCTCAACGAGCCCCGCGGGACTCCCTGTCGCCGCGGGCGCACGCCCTCAGAACTTGTTGCGCGGGGTGATCCCCAGCGACATCCCCGACAGACCCCGCTGCCGGCCGCCCAGCTTGCCCGCGATCGCGCGGATGGCCGAGCCGGCGGGGGAGTCCGGATCGGTCAGCACGACCGGCTTGCCCTCGTCGCCGCCCTCGCGCAGCCGCACGTCGATCGGGATGGCGCCGAGCACCGGAACCTGCGCTCCGGTGGTCTTCGTCAGGCCCTCGGCGACCCGCTCGCCGCCGCCGGTGCCGAAGACGTCGACCATCTCGTCGCAGTGCGGGCAGGGCAGCCCGGACATGTTCTCGACCACGCCGACGATCTTCTGGTGGGTCTGCACGGCGATCGAACCGGCCCGCTCGGCGACCTCGGCGGCGGCCTGCTGCGGGGTGGTGACCACCAGGATCTCGGCGTTCGGCACCAGCTGTGCCACCGAGATCGCGATGTCGCCGGTGCCCGGGGGCAGGTCCAGCAGCAGCACGTCCAGGTCGCCCCAGTAGACGTCGGCGAGGAACTGCTGCAGCGCGCGGTGCAGCATCGGGCCGCGCCAGACGACCGGTGTGTTGCCCGGGGTGAACATGCCGATCGAGATGACCTTCACGCCGTTGGCCGACGGCGGCATGATCATGTTCTCGACCTGGGTGGGCTTGCCGTCGGCACCGAGCATCCGGGGCACGGAGTGGCCGTAGATGTCGGCGTCCACGACACCGACCTTCAGGCCGTCGGCCGCCATCGCCGCGGCGAGGTTGACCGTCACCGACGACTTGCCGACGCCGCCCTTGCCGGAGGCGACGGCGTAGACCCGGGTCAGCGAGCCGGGCTGGGCGAAGGGCACCTCCCGCTCGGCGGTGCCGCCGCGCAGCGACGCCGCCAGCTCCTTGCGCTGCTCGTCGCTCATCACTTCCAGGTCGACCCGGACGCCGGTCACGCCCTCGACCCCGGCGACCGCGTCGCGCACGTTGTTGGTGATCGTCTCGCGCATCGGGCAGCCGGAGACGGTGAGGTAGACCACGACCGCCACGGCGCCGTCCGCCGCGATGTCCACCGATTTGACCATCCCCAGTTCGGTGATGGGGCGGTGGATCTCGGGGTCGTTCACCGTCGCGAGCGCGGCGCGGATCGCGTCCTCGCTCGGAGCGGCGCCTGGGGACGTCTCGGTAGCCATGCCCTGATGGTACGGCGCGTGAGGCGGCCTCCGGAAAGGCTGTCAGCGGTCGTGTTCGTCACTCTCCGCCTCGACCAGCTGCCGCAGCTCCAGGTCCCGCAGCAGGTCCTGGAGCTCGTCGCGGATCCAGTCGCGGGTGGCGACCTCGCCCAGGCCCATCCGCAGCGCCGCGATCTCCCGGGTCAGGTACTCGGTGTCGGCGATGGAGCGCTCGTTCTGCTTGCGGTCCTGCTCCTGGGTGACCCGGTCGCGGTCGGCCTGGCGGTTCTGCGCCAGCAGGATCAGCGGCGCCGCGTACGAGGCCTGCAGCGACAGCGCCAGGGTCAGGAAGATGAACGGGTACCCGTCGAACTTCAGGGCGCTGGGCGCGGCGATGTTCCAGGCGATCCACAGGATGATGGTGACGGTCATCCAGACGATGAAGCGCCCGGTCCCCAGGAACCGGGCGATCTTCTCCGACAGCCGCCCGAAGGCCTCCGGGTCGTACACCGGCAGGAAGGTACGGCGCGGTGCGCGCGGCAGGTCCAGGCGCACCCGGGGCCGCTCGGTGGCGCCCCGCCGCACCGCCGAGGCGCCGTTCGCCCGTGAGCGCTCCCTGCCCTCGCGTTCCTCAGCGCCCATTCGCGGCCTCCCCCAGGCGTCCGGCGCCGGTCAGTCCGGCCGCTCCCTCGCCGTGCAGCTCGGCCTCCCGCCAGTCGTCCGGCAGCAGATGGTCCAGTACGTCGTCGACGGTGACCGCGCCCAGCAGCGCGCCGCTCTCGTCCACGACCGGCGCGGCCACCATGTTGTACGCGGCCAGGTAGCTGGTGACCTCCGGCAGCGGGGTGTCCGGCGGCAGCGGGGGCAGGTCGGTGTCGGCGATCGAGCTGACGAGGGTGAACGGCGGGTCCCGCAGCAGCCGCTGGAAGTGCACCAGGCCCAGGTACTTCCCGGTGGGCGTCTCGTCCGGTGGCCGGCAGACGTAGACCTGGGCGGCGAGCGCGGGGGAGAGGTCCGGGTCGCGCACCCGGGCCAGCGCGTAGGCGACGGTGGCGTCCGGGCGCAGCACGATCGGGTCGGTGGTCATCAGGCCGCCCGCGGTGCGCTCCTCGTAGGACATCAGCCGCCGCACATCGGCGGCCTCCTCCGGCCGCATCAGCTCCAGCAGCCGCTCCACCTCCTCCTCCGGCAGCTCGCCGAGCAGGTCGGCGGCGTCGTCGGGGTTCATCGCCTCCAGGACGTCCGCGGCCCGCTCCTCCTTCAGCTTGCCGATGATCTCGATCTGGTCGTCCTCCGGCAGCTCCTCCATCACGTCGGCGAGCCGGTCGTCGTCGAGCGCCGCGGCGACCTCCGCGCGGCGCTTGGGGGAGAGGTGGTGCAGCACGCCGGCGAGGTCGGCCGGGCGCAGCTGCTCGAACGTGGCCAGCAGGCTCTCGGCGCCCTGCCCGTGCTCCTCCAGGGAGAAGCCGGTCACCGCCGACCACTCCACCGTCAGGGTCTCGCCCTTGCGGCGCAGCGCCCCGCCCTTGCCCTTGCGGACGAAGACCTTGTCGATCTCCCAGTCGCGGCGGGCCGGCAGCTGGCTGATGCCGATGTCCAGGACGGTGACCTCCTCGCCGGTCTCCACCAGCCGCACCCGGCGGTCGAGCAGCTCGCCGAAGACCAGCGTCTCGGACGTCCGCTGCTCGAAGCGCCGCATGTTCACCACGCCGGTGGTGATGATCTGGCCCGACTCCATACCGGTCACCCGGGTCATCGGCAGGAAGATCCGGCGTCGGCTGATCATCTCGACGACCAGCCCGAGCAGCCGCGGCGGGCGCCTGCCGACCCGCAGCAGTGCGACGAGGTCCCGCAGCCTGCCGACCTGGTCGCCGTTGGGGTCGAAGACGGCGATGCCGGAGAGATGGGAGACGAAGACCCGGGGGGTCACCACTGCCATGCAGAGCGCCTCCCTTTCTCCCGTTCTGCCAGAAATAAGGCAAGAATTCGGGTTCAGGCTAACGCGCCCGGGGCCGCGCCGCCCTGGTGAGCGAGCCCGTAGGGTGACCGCCACGCACCCCGCCGACGAGGCCCTGTGGCCCAGGTACGCTGCCGTACTGGCTGTCGAGGTCACCCGCATCAGGAGGCAGAGCCGACGTGAGCGCAATCCCCCGGGGGGCCGGCCCCCGACCCCTGGCCGGAGGGGCCCGCCGCACGGGCCGGACCGCGCTCGCGGGGGCCGCCTGCGTGGCACTGGCCGCGAGTCTGGCCGGCTGCGCCGGGGAGGACCCGGACGCCGGCACCAACGGCGTGGGAAAGCTGCCGCCCGCCAAGATCGAGTCCAAGGTGCTGGCCGCGGCCCAGCGCGCCGACACGGTGCGCCTGTCCGGCAGTGTCGTCAGCCACGGCCGTACGTACAGGCTCAACATGAGCCTGGCGAAGAACGGCGCCAAGGGCGAGCTGACCACCAACGCGGCCGCCTTCCAGCTGCTGCGGGTCGGCAAGACGCTCTACCTCAAGGCGGACGCGGCGTTCTGGGCCGGCGAGAAGAGCGGCTCGTCCGGTGCGCCCGACCAGGCCGCGGCGCGCAAGCTCGGCGGCAAGTACGTCAAGGTGCCCGCCGCCGACCCGGTCCACAAGCGCTTCAGCGGCTTCACCGACAAGGACACCCTGCTGGCCGGACTGCTCGGGCTGCACGGCAAGCTGACCGCCGGCAACCGCGGCGACGTCGACGGCGTCCGCACCATCCGACTCTCCGCCGCGGCGGGCTCCGGCGGCACGCTGGACGTGTCGCTGGAGGGCACGCCCTACCCGCTGCGGCTGCGGCGGGCCGGCGGCGCGGGCGTGGTCCGGCTCGCCGACTGGGGCAGGAGCGTGGACCTCAAGGCGCCGCCCAAGGACCAGGTCGTGGACTACGGCACGAAGATCTCCGGCGCGGGCTGAGCCCCTCGGGGGGCGGTCAGCCCTTGCGGCCCCGGCGCAGCAGCTTGGGCAGCGCGGCCGGGACGGGCCGCCGGGTGATCGCGGGGGAGGCCAGCGGCGGCGCGGCGTGCGAGTCCTCCGGCATCGTGCCGGGCCGCTGCTGCGCCTCCTGGTCGGTCGGCTCCAGGCGCAGTACCCGGCACTCGCCCGCCCAGCGCTCGGTGATCCGCTCCGCGTCCGGCGCGTTGAGCCGCTTGCCCTTGAGCTCCTCGACCGCGGCCAGCCAGGCCTCGCTGTGCGGGGCCGGCTCGACGACCCGGGCCTGCCAGGCGACCAGCCGGCCGCCCTTGTCCTTGCTGCGTACGGTGACCGTGGCCGTGGCGCCGTCGGCCAGCCCGAGGTCGGCCAGCGGCTGCTCACCGGCCCCGCCCCCGACGAGACAGGCGGCCCCGTCGTGCCACACGTGCCACAGGGCGCGGGCCGGGCCCGTCGTCCCCCGCACCCAGATGAGGCCGGACTTCTTCGTGGCCTCTTCGATGAGCGCCCGATCCTGCAGGGCCTGCGACACGGTCTTGGTCATACGGCTCAGCCTAATGGGCCCGCAGGCGGGCGCCCGGGGCCGCCCAGGGCCTGAGACGGGCCGCCCCGCGCCGCGGCGCCGCCCTGGTCACAGCCAGCCGTTGCGCTTGAAGCCGCGGTGGATGCCGAAGCAGATCACGGCCGTCACCACCAGCACCGCCGGGTAGCCGTACTCCCAGTGCGTCTCCGGCATGAAGTCGAAGTTCATGCCGTAGATCCCGGCGATCATCGTCGGTACGGCGAAGATCGCCGCCCAGGCCGTGATCTTGCGCATGTCCTCGTTCTGCGCGACCGCCGCCTGGGCGAGGTTGGCCTGCAGGATGGAGTTGAGCAGATCGTCGAAGGACAGCACCTGCTCGTTGACCCGTGCCAGGTGGTCGGCGACGTCGCGGAAGTACTTCTGGATGTCGGAGTCGACCAGCCGCATCGGCCGCTCGCTCAGCAGCTGCATCGGCCGCAGCAGCGGCGACACCGCGCGCTTGAACTCCAGTACCTCGCGCTTGAGTTGGTAGATCCGCCCGGCGTCGCCGCCCCTGGGGGAGCCCTTGCCGCCGGAGCCCTTGCCGTTGGTGCCCGAGCTGAAGACGTCGATCTCCACCTCGTCGATGTCGTCCTGCACCGCGCCGGCCACCGCCATGTAGCCGTCGACCACCTGGTCGGCGATCGCGTGCAGCACCGCGGACGGGCCCTTGGCCAGCAGCTCCGGGTCGTCCTGCAGCCGGTGCCGCAGCGCGCGCAGCGATCCCTGGCCGCCGTGCCGCACGGTCACGATGAAGTCCCGTCCGGTGAAGCACATCACCTCACCGGTCTCCACCACCTCGCTGGTGGCGGTCAGCTCGGCGTGCTCGACGTAGTGGACCGTCTTGAAGACGGTGAACAGGGTCTCGTCGTAGCGCTCCAGCTTGGGCCGCTGGTGGGCGTGCACGGCGTCCTCGACGGCGAGCGGGTGCAGCCCGAACTCCTTGGCGATACCGGCGAATTCGGCCTCGGTGGGCTCGTGCAGCCCGATCCAGGCGAAACCGCCGTCGGCCCGCACCCCGGCCATCGCCTCGGCCGGGCTGACGTGCTCGCTCACCCGGCGGCCCTCGCGGTAGACACCGCAGTCGACGATGGCGCTGTTCGCGCAGGCCGGGGTGGAGCTCTCGTAGTGGTAGGGGGAGTCACCGCGGCGCCGGGACGGGCGGACGGCGGCGCGCAGGTCGCGGATCATCGACATGGCAGGCTCCTTCACGGGCCGGCCGTCAACTGCGGGCGCGGGGCGCAACGCTGCCCGGAACGTGGACGTACGAGACTCCGTTGGTCGTACGTCCGCAAAGCGGGCGGCGCTCCGTGCGGAACAGTGACGGCAGTTCGCAGAGACACGGAACAAAGAGTCGAAGGCGCTCTTCCGTCATCTACATTCGGCGCAAAGGCGCTTCCTGGGTTTCGCCGCTCAGCGGCGGGGTACGGAAGCTCTCGGATCAGGAGATGCGCTGCGCGAGGGGATGACGGGAGAACTATCGGTACTGCACGGTCGACTCGGATCCACCGCAGCCCCACCTCCTCCGGCCGGTCCCCGTTGGGGGACGACGTCATTCCCTGACCAGACGGCCAGGCTATCAGCCGCCCGATGGGTTCCGACGCCGTTTTGCCTGTTCGATACGAACGCTTGAGCCGTGGCGCGCCCGCCCGCCGTCGGTATCGGGCTCTCCCCTGCGCGAACGGAGTTGACGGCGCGACGCGGGCCGGGCGAGGGGCCGGCCCTATGCTCGCGGCATGTCTGACGTTCTTGAGCTGGTCGAAGCCCGGTTGCGCACGACCCTGGGCGAGCCGGACGCGCGCGCCGCGGTCACCTTCCTGGGGACCGACCGCATCGAGGTGCTCCGCTTCGTGGACGACGGGGTGGTGAGGTACGCCACGCTCGGGATGTCCGCCCAGCCGATGGCCGACCCCACGGCCGTGCTGGCCGACCCGCTGCGCGGCCCGCGCGCCGAACTCGTCCTGTCCGTACGGGGCGGCCGCGCGGACACCGACAAGGTGCTCCGACCGCTCGCCGTGCTCGCCGCGTCCCCGCAGGTCGAAGGGGTGGTCGTGGCGCCGGGCGCCTCGCTGGACGTGGGGGACCCGCTGTGGCCGGGAGCGGCCTTCACCTCGGTGCTGGTGGCCGAGCCCGGCGGTCTGATCGAGGACCTGGAGCTGGACGAGCCCATGGAGCCGGTCCGCTTCCTGCCGCTGCTGCCGATGACGCCCAACGAGGCCGCCTGGAAGCGGGTGCACGGCGCCGAGGCCCTTCGGGAGCGCTGGCTCCGGCACGGCACGGACCTGAGGGATCCGCTGCGCGGCGGCGTACCGCTCGACTGAAGCGGCGGGCGGCGGCGCGGGCCGCCGTCCCCTCGCCCCGTCGGCCGGCCGATGCGGACGGAGCGTCAGTTCCCCTCGCCCGGCGGCCCGATGGCCAGCTCGGCCCCGGTCCTCAGCACCCGTCAGCACTCGTCGGGGGACGTCGAGGATGCCGGCGCCGGCCGGGCCGCGGTGTCGAGGAACGGGTGACGTCACTGCGGCGGCCGCCGACGCGGCTGGGGGCGAAGCCGGTGATCGGCATCGCGACGGTGGTGATCAGGAGGGACCTGGCGGGGGTCCGCCGGGGCACGGCGGGCGGCGCGGGGAGATCGTTGACCATGCCGCACATTTCGTTGGCCGAGCTAAAGAGTGTACGGAGCAACTAGTTCCCCGGTCCGGTGGGCGGGCCCCGGTAAGCGGTCAATTGCGGGGCTCCGTACGTGACTCGGGGCACACCGGTCGAGTGATCGTCCTTGACGCGACGGCGGGCCAGGAGGACCGTTGGTCCTTATGAGGGGCGAACCCAGTTGCCCGAAGTGCGGAGGCCGGGTGCGTGCGCCCGGTCTCTTCTCCGACACCTGGCAGTGCGCCGCACACGGCACCGTGCATCCGCTCCAGCCGGTCGTTCCGCCGAGCGTCGAGGCGCTCGGCGTTGTCGTGCACCGCGCGCAGGTGCCCGTGTGGATGCCCTGGCCGCTGCCGGTGGGCTGGCTGTTCACCGGCGTGGCGTGCGCGGGCGACGACCGCAGCGGCGGCCGGGCGACCGCGGTGGCCTGCACGGGCCCCGGGCCGCTCGGCGGCCCCGGCGAACTCCTTCTGATCGCCGAGGAACTGGGTGTCGGCCTGGGGGCGCGTTACGCGGGCATCGACGGCCCGGACCCCGGCGCCCACATGCGGGTCGAGGAGAAGCCGCACGGCAAGGTGCTCGCGGCCGGCCGCCCGACGCCGCTGTGGCACGTCGACGGCGCGCCGTCGGACCGCGCGGTCTTCGCCGGCGAGGCGCGCGGGCTGTGGCTGTGGGCGATCGCCTGGCCCGAGCAGGCCGGGCTGATGATGTACGACGAGCTGGTGCTGACCGATCTGCGCGAGGCGGGCGCCGAGGTGGACCTGCTGCCGTGCGGGGCGCTGTCGCCGCGGATCCTGGGCTGAGGGCGCGGCCCGGCCGGGCTGCCGCGCCGGCGGTGGGCGCCGGAGCCGTCCGGCCGCCCGGTTATCCTTCTGGGGTCCCCTGCGGTGTCCTCGTCCGGCGTTCCTCCCCGGCCACGGCCCCGCGCCCGTCCCCGCAGCAGTCTGGAGTCCGCGTCGTGCGCATCGATCTGCACACCCACTCCACGGCCTCCGACGGTACGGACACCCCCGCCGAGCTGGTGCGCAATGCTGCCGACGCCGGACTGGACGTCGTCGCGCTGACCGACCACGACACAGTCGCAGGCCACGCCGCGGCGCGTGCGGCGCTGCCCGCGGGGCTGACGCTGGTCACCGGTGCCGAACTCTCCTGCCGGCTCGACGGAGTGAGCCTGCACATGCTCGCCTACCTCTTCGACCCCGAGGAGGCGGAGCTCGCCCGGGAGCGGGAGCTGGTGCGCGACGACCGGGTGCCGCGCGCCCAGGGCATGGTCGCCAAGCTGCGCGACCTCGGCGTGCCCATCACCTGGGAGCAGGTCGCGCGGATCGCCGGGGACGGCGCCGTGGGGCGGCCGCATATCGCCACCGCCCTCGTCGACCTGGGCGTCGTCGACTCCGTCTCCGACGCCTTCACCCCGCAGTGGCTGGCCAATGACGGCCGGGCGTACGTGGAGAAGCACGAACTCGACCCGTTCGACGCGATCCGGCTGGTCAAGGCCGCGGGCGGGGTCACCGTCTTCGCGCACCCGCTGGCCGTCAAGCGCGGCAGCTGCGTACCCGAGGGCGCGATAGCCGAGCTGGCCGCGGCCGGCCTCGACGGCATCGAGGTCGACCACATGGACCATGACGCGCCGACCCGGGCGCGACTGCGCGCGCTCGCCGCCGACCTGGGCCTGCTGACCACCGGCTCCAGCGACTACCACGGCAGCCGCAAGACCTGCGGCCTGGGCGACTGCACCACCGACCCGGAGATCTACGGCGAGATCGTCCGCCGTGCGACCGGCGCCTTCCCCGTTCCCGGCACGGGCGGCTGAGGGCGGCCCGCTCCCTTTCCTCCACGGGCCCGTGTGCGCCTCCCCCTACGGGCCCGCGCGCGTCGTGCCGGCCCGCTATCCGCTCGTCCGTACCACTTTCCGCAAGGCCTTCACCGTGTTCGACATCGCTGTCTTCAGTACCCTCTTTGTCACGCTTTTTGTGATCATGGACCCTCCGGGAATCACCCCGATCTTCCTGGCCCTGACCTCCGGCCGGCCGGCCAAGGTGCAGCGCCGGATGGCCTGGCAGGCGGCGACCGTCGCCTTCTGCGTCATCGCCGTCTTCGGGCTCTTCGGCCGCCAGATCCTGGGCCGGCTGCACATCTCGACGCCCGCGCTGATGATCGCGGGCGGGCTGCTGCTCCTGCTGGTCGCCCTGGACCTGCTGACCGGCAAGTCGGAGGAGCCGACCCAGACCAAGGACGTCAACGTGGCGCTGGTGCCGCTGGGCATGCCGCTGCTGGCCGGGCCCGGCGCGATCGTGTCGGTGATCCTCGCGGTGCAGCACGCGCACGGGTTCGCGGCGCAGCTCTCCGTGTGGGCGGCGATCGTGGCGATCCATGTCGTGCTGTATCTGGTGATGCGGTTCTCGCTGGTGATCATCCGGGTGATCAAGGACGGCGGGGTGGTCCTGGTGACCCGGCTGGCGGGCATGATGCTCTCCGCGCTCGCCGTGCAGCAGATCATCAACGGGGTGCTGCAGGTCATCGAGGGGGCCTGAGCCCTCGGGTCCCTCCGGCGATCGGGTCACGCCCCCTCAAACGCCGCGGCGCCCCCGTACGACGTGTTCGTACGGGGGCGCCGCCGCGTGCGTATCGGCGGGCGTCGGCACTAGCGGGCGGCGGTGTCGGCCGGGCGGATGTAGATGCGCTGGCCTATGGCGGCGGCCTGCTGCACGATCCGGTTGACGGAGGCGGCGTCCACGACGGTGCTGTCCACGGCGGTGCCGTCGACATCGTCCAGGCGCATGATCTCGAAGCGCATACGGCTTCTCCCTTCGTCTGATCCTCCTGCGGAGAACTGAGTGGTGTGGCGCGCGTGGCTTCGCTGCCAGGCGTTCCATAGGGGTACAACGACCCGCACCCTGCAATCATTCCCTACGCTAAAGAAAAATTTTGACGGTCTAAGTACTGACGCGGAGCGCGCTTGTGTCCGCCGTCCGGGCGCCCGGACAATGGGTGCCGTATGAACGACGTCCGGCCCACGGGCCCCACCAACCTCACCGCGCTCGCCGCCGGGATCGAGCGCACCAACGAGCTGCTCACCCGGGTGCTCGCCGAGGTCGCCACGACCCCCTCCACCCACGCCGCCTTCGTGGACGCGGGCTATGTCTACGCGGCGGCGGGCAGGCTCGTCGCCGGCACGGAGGACCGCAAGGGCTTCGAGCTGGACGCCGAAGGGATCATCGAGGCGTTCATCGACAAGGCCCGGACGATCTTCCCGGACAGCCGGCTGCTGCGCGTCTACTGGTACGACGGTGCCCGGCGCCGCATCCACACCCAGGAGCAGCAACGGATCGCCGAGCTGCCCGATGTGAAGGTCAGGCTCGGCAACCTCAACGCCAACAACCAGCAGAAGGGCGTCGACTCGCTGATCCGCTCGGACCTTGAGTCGCTGGCCCGGCACCGCGCGATCAGCGATGCGGTGCTCATCGGCGGCGACGAGGACCTGGTCTCCGCGGTCGAGGCGGCGCAGGGCTACGGCGCGCGGGTGCACCTGTGGGGCATCGAGGCGCCGGGTGGCCGCAATCAGGCCGAGCCGCTGCTGTGGGAGGTCGACAGCGCCCGCATCTTCGACCTGGAGTTCTGCAAGCCGTACGTCACCCGCCGGACCGGCGCCGAATACCTGGAGCAGGCCGCGGCCGAGGGGCCGGCGCCCAGCCGCGAGGAGGTCCGCTTCGTCGGGGCCCGGGTCGCCGCGCAGTGGCTCTCGGAGCGCGGCCGCGACCGGGTGGCCGAGCTCCTGCCCGGCCACCCCTACCTGCCCGGCACCGTCGACCAGGAACTGCTGACCGCCGCGGAGGCGCTGCTGCGGCACTCCCTGCGCGGCCACGCCGACCTGCGCCGGGTCCTGCGGGACGGCTTCTGGGAGCACGTCCAGGCCCAGTTCTAGGGCGTGTCCGGACCGGACCGGAACCGGGCGGTCGGGCTGCTCGCCAGGCCGCTCAGGCCCTGGCCAGGAGCTCGGCCAGCCGGTCGAAGAAGCCCGCCCAGCCCGCCTCGGCCTGGAGGTACTGCTCGCTGGTGAGGTTGCCGCCGAGCTGCCGGAAGGCCATCTCCGTACGGTCCCCGGCCTCGGTCAGGGTCACCCGTACGAGTTCGCCCTCGGCGCCGCGCGGCGCGGTCGCGTCCTTGAGCGTGAACTCCAGCCGCTCGGGCGGCACGACCTCCCGGTACACACCGGAGAACGGCAGCTCACCGCCGTCCGGAGTGCGCATCACCAGACTCCAGGTCCCGCCCGGCCGCACATCCATCGCCACCCGGTCGGCCGGCACCGGCACCTCCCCGCCGAACCAGTACGCGAAGTGCTCGGGCCGCGTCCAGGCCTCGAAGACCCGCTCGCGCCGGGCGTCGAAGGTCCGGTTGAGCGCGATGCCGTGCGGGTCGTCCCCGGAGGTGTCGGTCATGATCGGGCCCTTCGTACGAAGTCGGTGCCGGCCGGGCGCCGGTGGCTGCCCGCCTTCTGCGATGCTCGCCGAACCGGCCCGTGTCCACGACACGTCCTAGTCCGGTCGGCGCATCCCTGGCGCGCGCGGTGCGCCGGCAGCTGCGACGGTCGTCTGCATGAGCGATCGGCAGCCGCCCGCACCCCGCTTCGAGTCCGGGGTCTCCCTCTTCCGGCACCCCGTCGAGTGGTGGCGCGGCCGGCGGCGGCGCTGCCGCGAGATGAAGTGGGAGGAGGGCTCGTGGGAGCTGCGCGAGGTGATCCGCGCCGGTATCAACGAGCTCGAAGCGCTGCTGGAGACCAAGCCGCTCCAGCCCGACAAGGCGCGGCTCGCCGACGACGTCCGCGCCGAACTCGACGAGGCGCGGGAGAAGCTCACCCACGCGCAGCACCCCGGCCACCTGGTCGGGGCGCATCTGAGCGTGGCGCAGATCCATCTCGACGGAGCCCGCGACCTGCTCCTGCGCATGATCGAACCGGAGGAGGTCACCCCGCTCCTGCCGGGGCTGATCGCGCTCGTCCGGGAGCAGTTGCAGGTCAAGGACCCCCGACGGATGAAGGCCGAGGACATCTGGAAGGAGACGGCCAAACGCCCGCCGACCCGGGCGGACGTCGAGGCGATCATCGACGCGGTGAACGTCGCCCGGCTCCAGGGGCTGCGCGACCGGCTGCGCGTCGGCAGCTTCGTGCGCATCGTGAAGTACGTGTCCGCCGCGCTGGGGTTCCTCGCGGTGCTCGTCGCCGTGCTCGGCTTCTTCTTCCCGACCGTGGTGCCACCGTGCTTCACGCCGGAGACGCCGCCCGGCGCGGGCGGCGGCGGCTCCACGTTCACCACCGTCTGCCCGGTGGCCAGCAGCGGTGACCTCAAGGCCACCGAGGTGCCCGGCAGTATCGCGAAGCTGCCCGCGATCCAGGCCAACTACCTCGTCCTGGAGATCATCGGGCTGCTGGCCGCCGCCATCGCCGCCGCCTCGGCGCTGCGCCGTATCAGCGGCACCGCCACCCCCTACAACGTGCCCGTGGCCCTGGCGTGGCTGAAGCTGCCGACCGGTGCGCTGACGGCGGTCCTCGGGCTGCTGCTGATGCGCGGCGGGTTCGTCCCCGGTCTGACCGCCCTGGACTCGTCGGCCCAGATCATCGCCTGGGCCATCGTCTTCGGTTATTCGCAGCAGGTCTTCACGCAGTTCGTCGACAAACAGGGGCAGGCGCTGCTGGCGGGCGTCCGCGGGCCGGGCGCGGCGGCGCCGTCCGGCAACCCCGGCCCCCCGGCGGGACCGACGGGATAGGGCGCCTCCGCGAGGTCCCGCCCGCCCCTCAGCCCACGCCGCTCCAGAACCCCGTCAGCGCCTCGGCCGTCTTCTCCGGGCGCTCGGCGTTGGGGGAGTGCTCGGCGCCCTCAATGACGCTGCGGTGGGCGGCGAGCCGCTCGGCCATCGCGTCCATCCACGGCACCGGCCAGGCGTAGTCGACGGACCCGGAGACCACATGGGTGGCCAGCCCCGTAGCGGCCAGCTCCGCCACCCGGTCGGGCTCCTCCACCATCTGACGGCCGGTCGCGATCAGCTGCTCGGGGACGGTGTTCAGCCAGCGGCGGTGCAGAAACGCGCCGATCTCCGGGGGCGTGGCGGCGTCCGCCGCCTCCGGAGGATCCAGTTCGCGCATCGCCCGCCAGACGCTCTCCATGTCCAGCGCGCCCAGCGCCTGGATCAGCATCCGCACCCGGGTCTGCTGGGCGGCCTCGATGGCCGCGGGCCCGGAGCTGAGCACGGTCAGCGAACGGAACGGGGCGGCGTCCAGGAGCACGGCGGCCCGGGTGATCAGCCCGCCCAGCGAGTGCCCCAGCAGATGCAGCGGGCCGCTGCCGGGGTCCTGCACGGCCCGCGCCTGGGCCAGCACGTCAAGTGCCAACTCCCGTTGCGCATAGGCCTGTTCCTCGCGCGGACCGGGGGACTCGTGCTGGCCGCGGCCGTCCACCGCGACCGCGCGGAACCCGGCCGCGGCCAGTGGCGCCAGCAGGGCGATGAAGTCCTCCTTGCTGCCGGTGAACCCGGGCACCAGCAAGGCCGTCCCGATCGGTGCGCCGTCGGGGTGGGCGTCGTGTACGGCGAACGCACCGCGCTCGGTGTCGAGTCGGTACGCGCGGGCGCACGGGGGCAGCGTGAGGGTCGGCGGCCTGCTCATGCCACGAAGGTTATCCGGGCCGGGCCGCGAAACCGGGCCGGGACGCCGACGACCCGGCACCCGCGGGGAGCGGGGCCGGGTCGTCGGGGTGAAGTGAGCGTCAGCTCTCGGTCGTCGCCTCGACGGTGGTCGCCTTGGCACGGGTCCGGCGGCGGACCGGCTTGGCCTCGGCGGTGTCGACCGCGGTCTCGGCGGCGGGCTTGGCGGCGGCGGCCTTGCGGGTGCGCTTGGGCTTGGCCGGTGCCTCGGCGGTGACCTCGGCGGTCTCCACCGCGGCCTCGGCGGCCTTGGCGGCGGCCGTCTTGCGGGTCCGCTTCGGCTTGGCCGGTGCCTCGACGGTGTCGAGTGCGGCGTCGGCGGCGGGCTTGGCGGCGGCGGCCTTGCGGGTGCGCTTGGGCTTGGCCGGTGCCTCGGCGGTGACCTCGGCGGTCTCCACCGCGGCCTCGGCGGCCTTGGCGGCGGCCGTCTTGCGGGTCCGCTTCGGCTTGGCCGGTGCCGCGTCCACCACGACGTCCTCGGTCTGCGCCGCGGCCTCCGTCACCACGGCCGGTGCCGTCTCGGCGGCGGCCTTGGCGGCGCTGCGGGTACGGCGGCGCGGGGCGGCGGGTGCCTCGACGGCCTCCGTCACCACGGTGGCTTCGGCGGCCGAGCGCTGCGCCGCGGCGAGCGCGATCGCCGCGGTCTCGACGGTCTGGAAGGTCTCCGTCTCCACCGGGCGGACGGCACGGGTACGGCGCCGGCGCGGCTTGGCGGGCTCGGCCGGAGCCTCGGTCACCACGGCGGCGGTGCCCACGGCCTCGGTGGCCGGGGCCGGTACGGCCGCCGCCACCGCGGTCTGGCTGCCGCGGGTACGCCGGCGCCGGCGCGGCTGACGCGGTGCCTCGGCGGCCGGGGCGTCCCCGGCGGCCGGCGACCCGGTCTGCTGCGCCTCGGAGCCGGCCGAGTCGTCCAGCGGTGCGCCACCGCGGGTACGGCGGCGCTGACGCGGGGTACGGGTGCGCGGCGGGCGCTCCTCCGTCACGGCGGCGCCGCCCTTGCGGGAGCCGCGGCCGCGGCCGCCGGTCTCGCCCAGGTCCTCGACCTCTTCCGCCGCGAGTCCGGCCCGGGTGCGCTCGGCGCGCGGCAGCACGCCCTTGGTGCCCTGGGGGATGTGCAGCTGCTCGTACAGGTGCGGCGAGGTGGAGTAGGTCTCCTCCGGCTCGTCGAACGGCAGGTCCAGCGCCTTGTTGATCAGCTTCCAGCGCGGGATGTCGTCCCAGTCGACGAGGGTGACCGCGGTGCCCTTGGCGCCCGCCCGGCCGGTGCGGCCGATGCGGTGCAGGTAGGTCTTCTCGTCCTCGGGGGACTGGTAGTTGATGACGTGCGTCACACCCTCGACGTCGATGCCGCGGGCGGCGACGTCGGTGCAGACCAGGACGTCGACCTTGCCGTTGCGGAAGGCGCGCAGCGCCTGCTCGCGGGCGCCCTGGCCGAGGTCGCCGTGCACCGCGCCGGACGCGAAGCCGCGCCGGGAGAGCTGGTCGGCGATGTCGGCGGCGGTCCGCTTCGTACGGCAGAACACCATCGCCAGGCCCCGGCCCTCGGCCTGCAGGATGCGCGCGACCATCTCCGGCTTGTCCATGGAGTGCGCGCGGAAGACGTGCTGGGTGATGTTGGCGACCGTCGCGCCCTCGTCGTCCGGCGCGGTGGCGCGGATGTGCGTGGGCTGCGACATGTAGCGGCGGGCCAGCGAGATGACCTGGCCGGGCATGGTCGCGGAGAACAGCATGGTCTGCCGCTTGGCCGGCAGCAGCTGGATGATCTTCTCGACGTCGGGCAGGAAGCCCAGGTCGAGCATCTCGTCGGCCTCGTCCAGCACGAGGGTGCGCACGTGGGAGAGGTCCAGCTTCTTCTGGCCCGCGAGGTCCAGCAGCCGGCCGGGCGTGCCGACGACGACGTCGACGCCCTTCTTCAGCGCCTCGACCTGCGGCTCGTAGGCACGGCCGCCGTAGATCGCCAGGACCCGGACGTTGCGGACCTTGCCCGCGGTGAGCAGGTCGTTGGTGACCTGCTGGCACAGCTCACGGGTGGGGACGACGACGAGGGCCTGCGGCGCCTCGGTCAGCTGCTCGGGCTGCGAGCGGCCCACCTCGACGTCCACGGGCACCGTGACGCGCTCGATGAGCGGCAGGCCGAAGCCCAGGGTCTTGCCCGTGCCGGTCTTGGCCTGGCCGATGACGTCGTTGCCGGAGAGGGCGACGGGGAGCGTCAGCTCCTGGATGGGAAAGGGGGAGATGATGCCGACGGCCTCCAGGGCCTCGGCCGTCTCGGGGAAAATCCCGAGGTCTCGGAACGTAGACAGAATCTTGCCTCTTCTGTGAGACGCGGCGTGAGGCGGCGAAGGGGGTCGTACCGCTCCGTCGTACGGGTTCGTACGGGTCGGCCTGATGACGGCCGATGGGGCGGGACCACTGCCAACGCTCAGGCACTCCTGCCGCGAGCGGTGTCCCTCCTGCTGTGCGTAATCTCGTACGCGCCGCGGGGGAGGGCGGTCGGTTTGGAGCCGATCGGGCCACCGACCGGGCATCCGCTTCGTGGAACGACCCACCGGTTACCGGCAGGTCCAATACCACTGTACCCCGGATAGCGCGTACCCATCCGAAGGCTTGTATGAGTGAGGAATACATCACGTCGGGGCGCGGCGCTCGTCCGCGGCCCGTGAGACGTTCCCGCGGCCGGGCGGAAGTGGCTGACCAGGGCCTTCCCCCGGCCGCCGGGCGGGCTATTGTGCCGGTCATGGGAACGCCTGACAACGCCGCGGCTGACGCGCAAGAACTCACCGGGATCGCCGCCCAGAACTGGGTGCAGGCATCCGCCGACCCGCAGTACCGGGCCGCCGTGATCGACCTGCTCGGCGCGCTCGCATACGGCGAGCTGTCCGCCTTCGAGCGCCTGGCGGAGGACGCCAAGCTGGCGCCGACGATGGACGACAAGGCCGAGCTGGCCAAGATGGCCTCGGCCGAGTTCCACCACTTCGAGCGGCTGCGGGAGCGGCTCGCGCAGATCGAGGCGGAGCCGAACGAGGCCATGGAGCCGTTCGCCGCCGCACTGGACGAGTTCCACCGCCAGACGGCGCCGTCGGACTGGCTGGAGGGCCTGGTCAAGGCGTACGTCGGCGATTCGATCGCCAGTGACTTCTACCGCGAGGTCGCGGCGCGGCTCGACTCCGACACCCGCGATCTGGTGCTGGCCGTGCTGGACGACACCGGGCACGCGTCCTTCGCCGTCGAGAAGGTGCGTGCGGCCATCGAGGCCGAACCGCGGGTCGGCGGGCGGCTGGCGCTGTGGGCGCGGCGGCTGATGGGCGAGGCGCTCTCGCAGGCGCAGCGGGTCGTCGCGGACCGCGACGCGCTCTCCACGATGCTGGTGGGCGGGGTCGCCGACGGCTTCGACCTGGCCGAGGTGGGCCGGATGTTCTCCCGGATCACCGAGGCGCACACCAAGCGGATGGCGGCGCTGGGGCTCGCGGCCTGACCTCGACCCGCTGACGGCGGCGCCGGGTGGTTCAGGCCGTCCGGTGCCCCTTCAGCGGTGCGGCCGGCCGCCGAAGACGGTGGCGCGGCGGGCGCGCCACGACCGAGAGCAGCGCCGCACCCACGGCGACCGCGGCGACAAGTACCTGTACGGGGTACCCGGGGCCGAGGATCGAGCGGGTCAGCAGGGCGCCGAGCAGCGCCGCCACCGGGCCGGTCGCCAGCGTGAGGGTGCGCGCGGGGAAGCGGTCGGGCAGCCAGTGCACGGCGGACAGGGCGATGGCCAGGCCGATGAGGACGGCTCCGAGCGCTTCCCAGATCATGCTGTTCCCTCCCGCGTGCCGGTGTTCCCGCGCTGGTGGGCGCGGTGCCGATCGGACGAACAAATCGGTCGTAGGCGGTCGTACCCAGGGGGCGGCGGCAGCAACCCTCCCGCCGCGGGTCCCCTGCCTGATCAGCGCAGCCGGGCCGCCCCGAACGGCCTGATCTGCGGAAATCCGGAACCGGGAGCGGGACGAGACCGGACCGGAATGGAAGAAGGGGACGGCGCCCGGGAATCCCCGGGCCACCGCCCCCTTGTTGTCTCTTCGCTCACGGACGCCGCTGCCGGCGCCCCGCCGGTCAGAGCGCGCCGAACCCGACCTTGCGGCCGGCCGGCTCGCCGAGCTCCACATAGGCCAGCCGGTCCGCCGGGACCAGGACCTTGCGGCCGTGTTCGTCCACCAGCTTCAGCAGCTCCGACTTGCCGGCCAGCGCGTCGGACACCGCACGCTCGACCTCCTCGGCAGACTGCCCGCTCTCCAGAACGATCTCGCGGGGCGCGTGCTGCACGCCGATCTTGACCTCCACGGCTTTTGTCCCTCCGACGGTCTGGGGGTCCCCAGCCTCAGCTGGGGGAGGATGCGCGGCAATCCGCGCTGTACCCAGCACACATTAGCCCGGTACGGGGACGCGCAGGACGCCCTGGACCACGCCAGCAGCGAACACGGTCAGTGCGTGTCGCTGCCGTGCAGCGGGAAGCCGGCGATGCCCTTCCAGGCGAGCGAGGTCAGCAGCTGCACCGCGGTGTCCCGCGGAACCTGGCTGCCGGAGGAGAGCCAGTAGCGCGCCACCACCTGGGAGACCCCGCCCAGTCCCACGGCGAGCAGCATCGACTCGTCCTGCGACAGGCCGGTGTCCTCGGCGATCACCGCGCTTATGGCCTCCGCGCACTCCAGGGACACCTTGTCCACCCGCTCGCGCACGGCCGGCTCATTGGTCAGGTCCGATTCGAAGACCAGCCGGAAGGCGCCGCCCGGGTCCTCCACGTAGGCGAAGTAGGCGTCCATCGTCGCCGCCACCCGCTGCTTGTTGTCGGTCGTCGACGCCAGCGCCGAGCGCACCGACTGCAGCAGCGCCTCGCAGTGCTGGTCGAGCAGCGCGAGGTAGAGGTCCAGCTTGCCCGGGAAGTGCTGGTAGAGCACCGGCTTGCTGACGCCCGCCCGCTCGGCGATGTCGTCCATGGCGGCCGCGTGGTAGCCCTGGGCGACGAACACCTCCTGGGCCGCGCCCAGAAGCTGATTGCGCCGGGCTCGGCGTGGCAGGCGTGTGCCCCGCGGGCGCGCCGCCTCGGTCTGCTCGATGGCGCTCACGCTGCCTCCCAGAAGTCGTTCCGTACGCGGTCCGTACAAGGTGGTGCACCGCGCCCGCCATCGTACTTTTGGGTAACCCGGCTGTGCGCGGTCCGGGGTGAGAATTTCTGTCCGGTACGACATCCGCAACCCGACATAACGCCCCAGGTCATCGGTATTCGTCTTCGTTGAGTTCCACCACGCGGGCCTGTTCGGCGCGATCCGCCTCGTTGGCCGCGTCCGGGTCGGCACCGGTCAGCGGCTCGTCGCGGTGCGGAGAGAGGTCGGTGTACTGCTCCGCGGCGTCCGCTTCCGGGGCCTCCACGTCAATTTCGGTGGCGGCTTCCTCGTCCTCGAAAGTGTCCGGGTCTGTCGGGTCGACGCGCATGGTGGCTCCCTTTCTCGCGGACTTCCTCGTGGACTCGCTTGGTCGGCCGATGCCGGGCGTGACAGCAGGGCCTGGGGGCGACTGCCCTTGCCTACGAGCCTAGGAGAGCCGCCGCGGCAGCGCGATGCGGTGTGTGACCGCGAACACACAATCGGGGGCGTGATCGTCTCGTAACATCGATCCCATGTCTTCGACCGAGTCGCCGGACACCGCGACCGCAGCCCTCCCGGTGCCCCCGGCCGGCCCCGGTCGGCGCGGCGCGGCGGAGACGGTGCGCACCGTGACCCTGCCGGGCCTGACGCTGACCCTGCGGGCGCCGGCCGGACGGGACGGTGAGGCGGACGGCTCCGGCGAGGAGGGTGCCGGGCCCGGCCGCGAGCCCGCGCTGTACGTCCACGGCCTCGGCGGCTCCTCGCTGAACTGGTCCGGTCTGATGCCGCTGCTCGCCGACCGGGTCGACGGCGAGGCGATCGACCTGCCCGGCTTCGGGCAGTCGCCGCCGCCGGCCGACGGCAACTACTCCGTCTCCGCGCAGGCGCGGGTGGTCATCCGCCACCTCGACGCGGCCGGGCGCGGCCCCGTACACCTCATCGGCAACTCCATGGGCGGCTCCGTGGCGACCCGCGTGGCGGCGGCGCGGCCGGACCTGGTCCGTACCCTGACGCTGATCTCACCGGCGCTGCCCGAGCTGCGCCCGCAGCTGGCCGCGGTGCCCACGGCGCTGCTCGCCGTCCCCGGCACCGGCCGGCTCTTCGGCCGGCTCACCCGGGACTGGACCCCCGAGCGCCGCACCCGCGAGGTGCTGGCGCTCTGTTACGGCGACCCCGGACGGGTCAGCCCGGAGGGGTTCAACTCCGCGGTCGACGAGTTTGCCCGGCGGCTCGAACTCCCTTACTTCTGGGAGGTGATGGAGCGCTCGGCGCGCGCCGTGGTGAACTCCTACACGCTCGGCGGGCAGCACAATTTGTGGCGTCAGGCAGAGCGCGTGCTCGCCCCGACGCTTCTCGTCTACGGTGGACGCGACCGCCTGGTGTCCTTCCGCATGGCACGGCGGGCGGCCGCGGCGTTCCGCGGTTCGCGACTGCTGACGCTGCCGGAGGCGGGGCATGTGGCGATGATGGAGTACCCGGAGGCGGTCGCACGGGCCGTCCGCGACCTGCTCGACTGTGAAGTGACCGACGTGACCGCCGATGCGGGCAGGAGCTGACACGCCCCGTGGGACGCCATAGCCGCCGTAGCCGGCCGGAGACCGAAGCCCCCTCGCCGGCGGCCGCGCCGCCAGGTAGCGGCCCGACGCGCCCGCCGGGGCCGGGCTCCGGCCGCCGCAGGCGCGAGCCGGTCGAGGGGGACACGGTGCGCGGCGGGCACCCCGAACAGCGCGAGCCGGGCGGCGGCTGGGGCGCGTTCCCCACCGCCCCGGCGTCCCCGATGGCGCCCGGACAGGGCGCGCCCAGGATTCCCCGGCCGCGCGCGGAGATGTCCGGTACGCAGCCGATGGCCTTCCCCGGCGTCGCCGCGGGACCGCGCCGCGAGTATCTGGACGCCTTCGACGGGCAGGACCCCTACGAGGCCGACGACGACGTGTTCCGGGCGGGGGCGCCCAGTGGGCAGCGGGTGCCGCCCGGCGGCCGGTTCACCGGGCGCTCGGTGGTCTTCGAGCGCGAGGGGATCGACGAGCCGGACCGGGGCGCCGCGAGGGGCGCGCAGGGCGCGGATCCGGGCCGCCCGGACGGCCCGGACCCGGACGGGGAGTTCGACGACACCTCCGACGACGCACCCGAGCCGTACGGCGCCAGGAAGGGCGGCAAGGGCCGGACGTTCACCGGCGCCGCGGCCGCGGCGGTGACCACGGTGCTCGCCGTCGTCATCGCGGGCCAGGTCGCCGACCAGCACAAGGAGGGCGGGGACCCGCAGGCCAGCAGCGGCAACGACCGGGTCGACGGCGTCGGCGACGAGGCCTCCCGGTCGCAGACCAGGCCCACCCAGGACGCCAAGCCGGCCAGTTACGACGAGAAGATGACGCAGGTCTTCCCGCTGGCCGCCGATCTGAAGGGCAGCGGCCGGTTCAAGCCGGCCGGCGGCGACGCCAAGGCGCCGGGCGGCGGCAAGGTGCTGCGCTATCGGGTCGACGTCGAGGAGGGACTGCCGCTGGACGGCGCGCTGTTCGCCGAGGCGGTGCACAAGACCCTCAACGACGACCGGAGTTGGGCGCACGGCGGGCAGCGGACCTTCCAGCGGGTGGCGTCCGGCAACGCCGACTTCGTGATCACGCTGGCGAGTCCGGGGACCACCGCGACGTGGTGTGCCAAGTCCGGTCTCGACACCACCGAGGACAACGTCTCCTGCGACTCGGCGGCGACCGACCGCGTCATGATCAACGCCTACCGCTGGGCGCAGGGCGCCAAGACCTACGGGCCCGACAAGATGCTCGCCTACCGCCAGATGCTGATCAACCACGAGGTCGGCCACCGGCTCGGGCACGACCACGAGGCCTGCTCCCGGCAGGGCGCACTGGCCCCGGTGATGATGCAGCAGACGAAGTTCCTGACGACGGACGGCGCGACCTGCCGCCCCAACTCCTGGCCGTTCCCCACCCAGCGCTGAACGGGCCGCGGCCCCACACCCTCGGCGGTGGGCTACGGGCTGTGGCGTAGCGATCACATAGCGCGGCGAAACGCCCTTGTGTGGGGAAAGTTACGTGCTTTCACCCCTTCCGGTGGCGCGACGGACAACCGTCCATCGCGCCACCGGCCCTTTTGCATAACTTCTTCCTGCCAGGTGACGGCCGTGCCGTCGCGCCAGGGTCGTCGATATGGGAGGACGGGGGTGCAGTCGTGCGCATTGGACTGCTCACCGAGGGTGGCTATCCGTATGCGTCCGGTGGATCGCATGCGTGGTGCGACCGGCTCGTGCGGGGGCTCACCGGCCATGACTTCGAGGTCTACGCCCTGAGCACACAGGCGCGGCAGGAGGCGGGGGCGAGACCCGACCTTCCGGAGCACGTACGGCTGGTGCGCGGCGCTCCCCTGTGGGGCGACTTCCCCGCCGAGCACCTCCGGGGCGCGGACGAGCGCCGGGGCCGCGCGCCCGGCCGGCGCGAGCGGCGCCGCTTCGCCGAGCACTTCGGCGATCTGGTGACGGCCTTCGCCACGGCCCCGGCCGGTGATCGGCAAACAGGCCCGGGGGGAACCCCCGACAACTCTCTGACCAGCAAGGCGGACCGTTTCGCCAGTGGTCTCTACGGGCTCGCCGAACGGGCCCGGGAGCACGGCGGACTGCCCGCCCTGCTGCGCTCCGAGGACGCCGTACGCACCCTGGAGGCGGCCTGCCACGGCCCGCGCGCGCTGCCGGCCGTCCACGGCGCACAGGTCAACGACCTGCTGACGGTCGCCGCACAGCTCGAACTCGCGCTGCGCCCGCTGTCACTGGACTGGTACGGCGACCGGGAGACCCCGGGCCTCGACGGGGTGGACCTCTGCCACGCCACCTCCGGCGGCGCGGCCGCCCTCCCCGGGCTGTTGGCTAAACGCTTCTTCGGTACTCCGCTGCTGGTCACCGAGTGCGGCGTACGGCTGCGCGAGCACTACCTCGCACGTGCCGCGGCGCCGCTGAGCGCTCCGGTGCGCGCGCTGCTCGCCGCCTTCCAGGGCGCGCTGGCCGCCGAGACCTACGCCCAGGCCGCCCTGATCACGCCCGGCAACACCCACGCCCGCCGCTGGCAGGAGCACTGCGGCGCCGACCGGGCCCGGCTGCGCACGGTCTACCCGGGCATGGACGCCGCCCCCTTCGCCACGGTGGCCGACGCCGCGGCCGACGACTCCAAGACGCTGGTGTGGGTCGGCGCCGTCGAGCCCGCGAAGGACCTGGTGGCGCTGCTGCACGCGTTCGCCGAGGTCCGCAGGGCCGAGCCGGAGGCGACGCTCCGGATCATCGGCGGGGTGGGCCGCGATCCGCAGGCGCCCGGCTATCTGGCGCAGTGCCGGGCGCTGGCCGCCCAGCTCTTCCCCGACGAGGCCGCCGACGCCCGCACCGTCGGCGAGAACCCGGTCAGCTTCGAGGAGATCGGCAGTCCCGAGGTGCCGAGCCTGGCGGACGCCTATGCCTCCGGCGCGGTGGTGGTGCTCTCCAGCGTCGTCGAGGGCTTTCCGCGTTCCCTGGTGGAGGCGATGTTCTGCGGTCGGGCCACGGTGTCGACCGATGCCGGCGCGGTGTGCGAGGTCATCGGCGGTACCGGCCTGGTCGTTCCGCCGCGCAACCCCCGCGCCCTCGCCGAGGCGTGCCGTGCGCTGCTCGGCGACCCGGACCGCAGGGCCCGGCTGGGCGCGGCGGCGCGGGCGCGGGCGCTCGAACTGTTCACGGTGGAGCAGAACATCGCGGCGTTCCGCGGCATCTACCTGGAGCTGATCTCGCGCGCCCCGGCCCGCCCGGCCGACCATCGCACGCTGGACGCCCAGGGCGTACCGCAGCCCTTCGCCCGCCCCGCCGAGTCCCATGTCCCCGGCCGCTGGGCCGCGACCACCGCCGCCAAGGCGGTCGCGCCGGCCGGCCGTACGCCCAGCTGGGCGGTGCCGGAGGGGAAGCGGCCGGCCGGTGTTCCGGTGATGTCCGAGACATGAGACGGCCGGTGAGACAGCGAGGGATGGGCGATGAGGCAGGCGAGGCGGGCGTGAGGGAGATGGCAGTGGTGACGGGTGTGCTGGACGTGATGTGTGCGATGGGTGTGGTGGGCGTGGCGCTGGTCACCGGCATGGCCGATGTGGCGCACGCCGGCAACCGTGACGGGCTCCGGCGCCGCGGCCGCCCCGGGAGCCCGGCGTACGCGCGGGAACGCACCGCGACGGCCGGCCCCGACCGCCCGCCCCGGGAGCCCGCCGGCCACCCCGGCCCCGAACAGGGTGTCTGTACGCAGGCGCCGGCAAAGGGGGACGGAGCATGACCGCGCCCGAAGGGGGCACCACCCGCGCCCCCGAAACCACGGGGGAGGACCGCCCCGCCACGGGGGAGCGGACCGCCGCCCGGCCCGCACGCCGTGGCCCCGCCGACCCCGTACGCGCCCTGATGCACCGTCATCAGAAGCTGTGCGCACACGCCGTCGACGCGCTGGAGATCGCCGCCGGCCTGGAGGCGCACGGCGTCACCGACCGCACGGCCGCACGCTTCCGGCACCGCGACGTCTTCTCGCTCGCGGAGGAGCTCTACGCCCGGGTGCCGCGCGCGGAGCAGGGCACGCGGGAAGCGGGCGGAGGACGGGGCCGGGGGTGGGGCGGACGCTGCGGCGCCGCACTGCAGCTGCTCCCCGGCGCGGTCTGCGGCGCGACCGTCGCCGCGCTCGCCTCGGTGGGGCAGGCGGCGGGCCCCGCCTCCCGTACGGCCGTCGGCGCGGCCGGTGTCGTCCTGCTGACCCTCGCCGTCCGGCTGGCCGTACGGTCCGGGCCGCTGCGGGCGCGCCACCACGGCGCCGGCTCGCGCACCGCGGGCCTGTGGATCTGCTGGACGGCCGGGTACGCGGTGTTCGGCGACCGGCTGCTCGCGGAGCTGCTGGCCGGCGGCCCCGACCTGCCGTACGCGCATCCACGGCCCGCCGTCGCCACCGCCGTGGCGCTCTCCTTCGCCGTCCTGCCCGCGGCCGGCTGCGCCCACTGGTTCGCGGTGCGCGGGCGGCGCGGCCTGGCCGCCAGCCGCGGCCTGGGGGAACTCGCCGCCCGCACCAGGCCGTTGCTGCTCGCCGCCACGGCGCTCTTCCTGGGCGCGCTGGTGGCGCTGCTCCTGGGCGCGGGGGCGGTCTTCGGGAGCGGCGGGGCTGCGGCGGTGGCCGCGGCGGCCGCGCTGGGCGTGCTGCTCTTCCTCGCCCGGCTGCTCGCCGTCCACGGCTTCCCCGAGGCGGCCGCCGCCGGCCTGGCCTCGGCCGCCGCCCTGGAGGCGCTCGCCCTGGCACTGGTGCTGAGCGCCCGGCTCCCCGGCCTGGCCCCGCTCGTCGTCCCGGTGGAGGCGCTGACCGCCCCCGCGGGACCGGCCGCGGTCCCCGCCGTGGCCTGTACGGCCGCCGCCCTGGGCCTCCTCGTCTACGGGCTGCGGGCGCTCACCGGAGCCTGCGCGCACTCGCCGGGCCCCGCCGGACCGGCAAGGCCACCTGGACCGTGACCGCGCGGACCACCCCCGGTGCCCACCGTCCCGCACCCCCACACGGGCATCCCACCCCCGCACCACCCCCGAAGAGGCACCCCGAAACGGCCTCTTCGGACGCTTCGCCGCGGACCCCTCCCCCCACGTGGCCGCCGCCCCCGGGGCGGAGGCCGTCCCCGCGGCCGAAGCCGACGCACTTCCCTCGATCCGCTTTAGGAGCGCGACACATGAACGTCCAGCCGACCACACGTACCGCGGACCGGGGGGTCGCACGATGAGGGTGCTGCTCATCGGTGCCAACGGCTACCTGGGCCGCTATGTCGCCGACCGCCTGCTCGCCGACCCCGCCGTCCAGCTCACCGCCCTCGGGCGGGGCGACGACGCGGACGTCCGCTTCGACCTCGCCACCGGCAGCCCCGGGGCGCTCACCCGCTTCCTGGACGCGGTGCACCCCGGCGTGGTCGTCAACTGCGCCGGGGCCACCCGTGGCGGCGCCCGAGAGCTGACCCGGCACAACACCGTCGCGGTCGCCACCATCTGCGAATCGCTGCGCCGCAGCGGCTGCGGCGCCCGGCTCGTCCACCTGGGCTGCGCCTCCGAATACGGGCCCTCCCAGCCCGGCTCCTCGACCGCCGAGGACGCGGTGCCGCGCCCCGGAGGGCCGTACGGCGTCAGCAAACTGGCCGCCACCGAACTGGTCCTGGGCTCCGGGCTCGACGCGGTCGTCCTGCGGGTCTTCTCCCCGGTCGGCCCCGGCACCCCGGCCGGCTCGCCACTGGGCCGGCTCGCCGAGGCGATGCGCCGCGCCATGCAGTCCGGGGACAGCGAACTCAAGCTCGGCGGGCTCGGCGTACAGCGGGACTTCGTCGACGTACGGGATGTCGCCCGGGCCGTGCACGCCGCCTCGCTGTCGGCCGCGCAGGGCGTGGTCAACATCGGCACCGGCCGCGCCGTACGGCTGCGCGAGGCCGCCTCCGTGCTCGCCCGGGTCGCCGGCTTCGGCGGTGCGCTGCACGAACTGGACTCCCCGCCGGCCCGGCTGGTCATCCCCGGTCCGGCCGCCGAGCACCCGGCCGGCTCGCCGCCCGCCACCTACCCCTACCCGGACGGCTGCGGCACCTGGCAGCAGGCGGACGTGCGCACCGCCCGCGACCGGCTCGGCTGGCGCCCCCGGATCGTGCTGGAGGAGTCCCTCGCCGACATCTGGATGGAGGCCGCATGTCGCATCTGATCACTCCGGCCGGTGCCACCCGCGCCCCGACCGGGCCCGCCCCGCTCGGCGTCGGCGTGCCGGGCCTGGCCCATCCGCTGCTGGCGCCCACCGAATGGGCCGGGCTGCTGCGCTGCCCCCCGGGGGCGGTGCACTGGACGGTGCTCGATGTCTCCAACGGGCCCGGGACCCGCCCCGACCCGCACTGCCTGCCGGCCGTCGCCCGGCTGCGTGAGACGGGTGTCCGAGTGCTGGGACGTCTGGACGTGCGCCTGGGTACGCGTCCCTTCGCCGAGCTGATCTCCGACGCGCACCGCTACCTGGAGTGGTACCGCACCGACGGCTTCTGGCTGGCGAACTGCCCCGCCGACCGGGCGCTGCTGCCCTCCGTCCGGCGGCTCGCCGGCGCCCTGCGCACCCTGTGCGACGGTGGTCACCTGGTCTTCGGACACGGCACCCACCCCCACCCCGGCTACGCCGAGTCCGCCGACCAGCTCGTCACCTTCGCCGGCCGCTGGGCCGACTACCGCTGGTCGCAGGTGGCCGAGTGGACGGCCGACTACGCTCCGGAGCGGTTCTGCCACCTCGTCCACAGCGCGCCGCGCACGCACCTGGACGAGGCGCTGCGGATCGCCCGCTGGCAGGGAGCGGGCACCGTGTGCGTCACCGACCGCGGGGCCGCCGCGGGGGCCGGCGAGGCCGAGGACGCCTGGGCGTCGCTGCCCGGCTACTGGGACGAAATCGTCTCGCGCATCGGACCGGGTGTCTCGGAATGAACAGGGGCGTGGCAGTGTTACGGGGAGACAAGTCAGTCCCGAGATACCGACCAACCCCCTTGTTGAGGTCATCCGTGTCGCTGCCACCCCTGGTCGAGCCCGCTTCGGAGCTCACCGTCGACGAGGTCCGCAGGTACTCCCGCCACCTGATCATCCCCGATGTGGGGATGGACGGGCAGAAGCGGCTGAAGAACGCCAAGGTGCTGTGTGTCGGCGCCGGCGGCCTGGGCTCGCCCGCGCTGATGTACCTGGCGGCGGCGGGCGTGGGGACGCTCGGCATCGTGGAGTTCGACGAGGTCGACGAGTCGAACCTCCAGCGCCAGATCATCCACAGCCAGTCGGACATCGGCCGCTCCAAGGCCGAGTCCGCGCGCGACAGCGTCAAGGGCATCAACCCGTACGTGAACGTGGTCCTTCACGAGGAGCGGCTCGAAGCCGACAACGTGATGGACATCTTCAGCCAGTACGACCTGATCGTGGACGGCACGGACAACTTCGCCACCCGCTATCTGGTCAACGACGCCTGTGTGCTGCTGAACAAGCCGTACGTATGGGGCTCGATCTACCGCTTCGACGGCCAGGCCTCGGTCTTCTGGTCCGAGCACGGCCCCTGCTACCGCTGCCTGTACCCCGAGCCCCCGCCGCCGGGCATGGTCCCCTCCTGCGCCGAGGGCGGCGTCCTGGGCGTGCTGTGCGCCTCCATCGGCTCCATCCAGGTCAACGAGGCCATCAAGCTGCTCGCCGGCATCGGCGATCCGCTGGTCGGGCGTCTGATGATCTACGACGCACTGGAGATGACCTACCGCCAGGTCAAGGTCCGCAAGGACCCCGACTGCGCGGTCTGCGGGGAGAACCCGACCGTCACCGAGCTCATCGACTACGAGGCGTTCTGCGGCGTGGTCTCCGAGGAGGCCCAGGAAGCGGCGGCCGGCTCGACGATCACTCCTCTGCAGCTCAAGGAGTGGATCGACGCCGACGAGAAGATCGACATCATCGACGTCCGCGAGCCGAACGAGTTCGAGATCGTCGCCATCCCCGGCGCCCGCCTGATCCCGAAGAACGAGTTCCTGATGGGCAACGCCCTCCAGGACCTCCCGCAGGACAAGAAGATCGTCCTGCACTGCAAGACGGGCGTCCGCTCGGCCGAGGTGCTGGCCGTGCTGAAGTCCGCGGGCTTCGCCGACGCGGTGCACGTCGGCGGCGGCGTCATCGGCTGGGTCAACACGGTGGAGCCGGAGAAGCCGGTCTACTAGGCCCCTGCTGCCACACGTCGAGGCGCCGGTCCGTGCGGTACGGACCGGCGCCTTCGTGGTGCGCGGGGGCTCGTCGCCCACGGCCCGCTCAGATCTCGCCCTTGCGCGTCAGGTGGGTGAAGGCCAGCCAGCCCGGCAGCACCGGTAGCCAGAACGTCATCAGGCGGAACAGCAGCACCGCGGGGAAGGCGATGTCGCCGCCCAGGCCCCCCAGCGTCAGCGCCGTGATGAGCGCACTCTCGACCGCGCCCAGACCGCCCGGTGTCGGCGCCGCCGACCCCAGCGCGTTGCCGGCGAGGAAGGCCACCGCGATGCTGGCGTAACTGAGCTGGTCACCGCCGCCGAACGCGCGGATCGAGGCGTCCAGGCACATCACGTTCGCGGCCGTCAGCAGCAGCATCCCGCCGATGCCGGTGATCAGCTTCCGCGGGCGCTGCAGGATGTCCAGCATCCGCGGCACCACACCGGCAAACAGCGACCGCAGCCGTGTCACCACGAACTTCCGCAGCACCGGCACCGCCGTCACCACCAGCACCAGCACCGCCACCGTCAGCAGACCGGCGATGACCGTACGGGACGGCGACAACTGGTCCTGCCTGCTCTGCATGCCGGTCAGATAGCCGAAGGTCAGCAGCAGCAGGATGTGGCTGCCCAGGCCGAACAGCTGGGAGGCGCCCACGCTCGCCACCGCCAGGCCCGGCCGGACCCCGGCACGCTGCAGGAAGCGGGTGTTGAGCGCGACTCCGCCGATCGCCGCGGGCGCCACCAGCTTCACGAAGTTGCCCGCGATCTGCGCGACGACGGTCTTGACGAAGCCGACCTTCTCGGTGACGAAGCCCAGCAGGCTCATCGCCGCCGCGATGTACGTCAGCGCCGAGAAGAACATCGCCACCAGCACCCACCACCACTGGGCCTTGCTGAAGACGTCGTCGAGGTTGAAGTGCGTCAGCTGCGACAGCAGCAGGTACGCGGCGAACGCCCCGGCGATCCAGCTGATCAGGATCCGCGGGCTGAGCCGTTCCAGCTTCGCCGGCTCGATCACCGCGGTGGGCCGGATCAGCAGTACCTGCCGGCGGATCTGGGCGAGCAGATCCTCCTCGCGGGCCTCCTCGGAGGCCTCGTCCAGGGCCCGCTTCTCGGCGTTCTTCTCCGCGTGCCGCTCGGCCCGTATCGCCTTGCGGTCCTTCGGGCCCTCCGCCTCGCGTGCCTCCCGCGCCTCCTTGGCGGCCTGCGAAGCCGCCAGCACCGCCTCCCGCTCCCGCTTGGAGCGCTCCCGGGCCAGTTGGCGCAGGGTGGCGCGGGTGGTGCGGCTGAGCGCGATCGGCTGCAGCAGCGGCAGGCTGTCGGCGACCGCGTCCGGGCCGAGCACCTCGACGGCGGCGGCCACCGCGCGCTCGGCGCCCACCCGCAGCCCGCAGGTGGCCAGCAGCTGGGCGATGTCCATCCGCAGGACGAGATCGCCGGCCGCGATCTCACCGCCGCGCAGCTCGGTCAGGACGATGTTGCCGGAACGATCCACCAGGAGGGCGTCGCCGACCAGCCGGCGGTGCGCGATCCGCCGCGACTGCAGCGCCTCGACCTGCCGCCAGGCGCTGTGCATCAGCGCGTCGGTGATCTCCTCGTCGGCGAGCGAGTCGAAGGTGCGGCCGCCGATGTGCTCGTAGACCAGCATCACCGCGTCCGGGCCGAGCTCGGAGGTGGCGATCAGCTTGGGCGCGTTGGCGCCGGCCGCGATGGCCGCGTAGGCCAGCAGCGCCTCCTGCTCCAGGGCCTGGCGCAGCGACTGCAGGCTGCGGCGCTGGTTGATGCCGCGCAGCGACAGCCGCCGCCAGACGCGGTAGAAGAACCCCTGGGCCTGCTGCTCGCGGTCGACGACGGTGACGTCGATCGGCGCGCCGTCCTCCAGGGTGACGATGTAGCGGCGGCCGCGGTCGCTCTGCTCGGTCTGGTCGGCGTGCTGGGCGTCCTCCGCGCGCATCGCGCTGACCGGGCGGAAGCCGACCCGGCGCAGCCCTGCGAGGAGGTTTTGGCCGGTGGGGCGGACGTTGGGGGAGCCGACGGCGTAGAGGGTGCCGTACGCGACGGTCCAGCCGATCAGCACCGTCGTGATGATCGCGAACGGGGTGGTGTACCGGCCGACCAGCACCGCGACGACGTCCAGCAGCACCACGACCCACATCGCGACCCGCCAGCGCGGCCGCCGGGACATCCCCACCGCCGTCATATAGGCGATGACCGGTGCCAGATAGCTGTGCACCGGGGCGGAGAGCGAACCGTTCGCCAGCGGCTGGGTCAGTGCGACCCGGATGGAGGCGGGGGCGGACTCGGCCACCCACAGGTCGGTGGCGAGCGAGACCCCGTGGGCGAGGACGGCGGCGAGCACCCCGTCCGCGATCCGCAGCCCGTCCCGCTTGATCAGCCGCTCGACGGCGAACGCCACCGGCACGATCAGCACCAGGACGCTGGAGGTCAGCCCGGCCAGGTTGATCAGTAGTGGCGGCGCGGCCTTCGCGCCGGTGCCGATGTCCCGCGCCAGGCCCGCGGTGGTGCCGTGGGCGAAGGTGGCGAGCCCGAGGACCAGGGCGATCCCGGCGATGCCGAGCAGCAGCCGCAGCAGGTCGGCGGGCCGGTGCACCCGGGCGGGCAGCAGCGGCTCGTCGCCGGAGACCCGGTCGACGTGGAACTCGCCGTGCTCGTCGGCGCTCAGGTCGGCGCGGTGCGAGCCCGTACGGGCCCTGGCCCGGGCCGCGCCGGGCGCCGGCTCAATGCCCTTGCCGTGCTCGACCTGCTCGTCCTGGTCGCCTCGCTGCTCGGTGTCCGGCTCCTCCTCGTGCCCCTCGGGTGGTTCGGGCTCCGCGGGCCCTTTCGGCCTCTCAGACGCCCCGGGTCGTTCGGCCTTCTTGATCGTGCTCGCCTTTTCGGTAGCGGAAGCCGTGGCCGGCCTCCGTTGGTGCTTCCCCTGTGGTGCCACCTGCCGCCGCTGCGGCCGCTCGGTCGGTGCGGCCGGGTCGGGGGCGGTGTCGGTGGCGTCGACGGGCAGAGCGTCAGGGGCGCCCGCCTCCCGTGGAGGCGCTGCACCCTGCTCGGCCGTCTCTTCTTGATCTCGTATCACCAGTCACCGTCCGGAAGATGGTGGCACGACCGACCGGTGGAGGAGGGCATCAGGGTGCATTTCGGGGGTACGGGAAGCGGAACCTCGTCCCCCGCTGCCGTCCGGGAGCGGGTGTCACCCCGCCCGTGCCGCGGCGGGCGGCACCCTGCCGCCGGCCTCCAAGGTGGTGCGGGACCGTGTGTCCGGTCCCATTGTCGGCGCCGTGCGGCAGGATGGACCGAATGAGTGGGACCGGAGATGGGGCGGCGGGTGAGCTGCCCGAGTACGCGGAGCGGGTCCTGGCCGTCGCCGAGCTGATCCCGGCGGGCCGGGTGATGACGTACGGCGATGTCGCGGAGTGGCTCCATGAAGAGGGGCAGCCCGAAGGGCTTCCGGCGCAGGGCGACGGTGGGCGACGGGTGGGCGGACCGCGGCAGGTCGGCAGGGTGATGGCGCTCTACGGCGGCGCGGTGCCCTGGTGGCGCGTCGTGCGCGCGGACGGCCGGCTGCTGCCCGGCAGCGAACTGCGCGCGCTCGCGCACTATCGGGACGAGGGCACACCGCTGCGCGTGGCCCCCGGATCCGCGGCGGACCACATACCAAGGCTCGACCTCCGGCGCGCCCGCTGGGACGGGCGCCAGGAGGGCGCCGGGGAGCCGTAGCCGCGGCGGCAGCGCGCGGGGGGCCGGGGGACGGCCTGCGGCCCGCGCGGCTTCTGGCGTAGCGTCGGGCACTGCCGCCACGGCACGGGCCGCCCCCGCCGCCCCGCCGTACGGCACCCGGCCGGACCGGCCGCAAAACGGCCGGCTCCCCGCACCGCGGCGCGCCCCGCACCGCATCCGCACCACGACCAGCACCCTCCTCAGGACCGGCGATCCACGTGAGTTCCTCCTTCTCGGCCGTCCCTCCCCCACTCTCGGCTCCGCTCGAGCGGGCGGTACCCCCATCGCAGCCCTGTCGGGCGGAGCGGCGGGACGGCTCCGGTGCGTACCGACTGGTGCGTACGCCACCGGAGCGGGTGGATCCTCCTGCCTTGGACGCAGACCAGCGCGCCGTGGTTGACCACCGCCAGGGGCCGCTGCTGGTGCTGGCCGGGCCGGGCACCGGCAAGACCACGACGCTGGTGGAGTCGGTGGCGCGCCGGGTGCGGGCCGGCGAAGACCCCGAGCGCATCCTCGTCCTGACCTTCAGTCGGAAGGCCGCGGTGGCGCTCCGCGACCGGCTCGCGGCGCGGCTGCGCACCAGCTTCATCCCGCAGGCCACGACCTTCCACTCGTTCTGCTACGCCCTGGTCCGGGCCCATCAGGACGCCGATCTGTTCGCCGATCCGCTGCGGCTGCTGTCCGGACCCGAGCAGGACCTGGTCGTCCGCGAGCTGCTCGAAGGGCAGGCGGAGCTGGCCGGCGCCGGTCGCGGCCGGATCGGCTGGCCGGACGAGCTGCGGGCCTGCCTGACCACCCGCGGCTTCGCCGACGAGGTCCGCGCGGTGCTCGCCCGCAGCCGCGAGCTGGGCCTGGGCCCGGACGCCCTGGGCGACTTCGCCCGGCGCACCGGACGGCCCGACTGGAGCGCCGCGGCGGGCTTCCTCGCCGAGTACCTCGACGTCCTGGACGGCCAGGGCGTCCTGGACTACGCCGAGCTGGTGCACCGCGCGGTCCTGCTCGCCGGGCGCGCCGACGTCGCGGCCGAGCTGGCCGCCGCCTACGACGCCGTCTACGTCGACGAGTACCAGGACACCGATGTCGCCCAGGTGCGGCTGCTGCGGGCGCTCGCCGGCAATCAGGGCGCGGCCGGGCGGCCGGGCTCCCCGGGCCGCACGCTGATCGCCTTCGGCGACCCCGACCAGTCGATCTACGCCTTCCGGGGCGCGGACGTCAACGGCATCCTCGACTTCCCCGAGACCTTCCGCCGCGGCGACGGCACCCCCGCCCCGGTGGCGGTCCTCGGCACCTCCCGGCGCTCGGGCGCCGAGCTGCTCGCGGCCACCCGGTCGCTGACCCGCCGGATGCCGCTCACCCGCCTCCCGGCCCGGCAGGTACGCGCCCACCGCGAGCCGGCCGCCGTGCGCGACGGCGGCCGGGTGGAGGTGTTCACGTACCCCACGCCCGGCGCCGAACTGGACAACGTCGCCGACATCCTGCGCCGCGCCCACCTGGAGGACGGTGTGCCCTGGGGCGAGATGGCCGTCCTCGTACGCGCCGGGGGGCGCTCGATCCCCGCCGTGCGCCGTGCGCTCACCTCCGCCGGGGTGCCGCTCGACATCGACGGCGACGATCTGCCGCTGCGCCACGAACCGGCCGTCGCCCCGCTGCTGACGGCGCTGCGGGCCGCGGCACGGGCGGCGCTGGGGACCGGCGCCACCGGGGACGCGGCGGCGCAGGACGCGGCGGACGGGGCCACCGAAGCGGCCGCCTCCCGCCGGCTCGACGCCGAGACCGCCCTCGACCTGCTGACCTCCCCCCTCGGCGGGATGGACGCCACCGACCTGCGCCGCCTGGGCCGCGCCCTGCGCGAGGAGGAGCGCGCCGCCGGACAGCCGCTGCCGCGCCCCTCCGACGAGCTGATCGCCCGGGCGCTCGCCGAACCCGAGCGTCTGGTCGCGCACGACCCCGCCTACGCCCGTGGCGCCCAGCGGCTCGGTCTGCTGCTGCGCAAGGCCCGCGAACTGCTCGTCGGCGGCGGCACCGCGGAGCAGGCGCTGTGGGAGCTGTGGGACGGCACGCCCTGGCCGCAGCGCCTGGAGCGGACCGCCCGGCGCGGCGGAGCCGCCGGACGCAACGCCGACCGGGACCTCGACGCGGTGGTCGCCCTCTTCGAGACCGCGGCCCGCGCCGAGGAGCGCACCGGCGGCCGCGGCGCCCTGAACTTCCTGGAGGAGCTCGACGCCCAGGACATCGCCGCCGACACCCTCACCCGACGCACGGTCCGGCCCGACGCGGTACGGCTGATGACCGCACACCGCGCCAAGGGCCTGGAGTGGCGGCTCGTCGTCGTCGCCGGCGTCCAGGAGGGGCTCTGGCCGGACCTGCGCCGCCGCGGCTCGCTCCTGGAGGCCGACCGGATCGGCCGCGACGGCCTCGCCGAGCCGCTCACCCCGGGCGCGCTGCTCGCCGAGGAACGCCGACTGTTCTACGTGGCGGCCACCCGGGCCCGCGAGCGCCTGGTCGTGACCGCCGTGAAGGCCGCCGCCGACGACGGCGACCAGCCCTCCCGGTTCCTCACCGAGCTGGGCGTCACCCCCCAGGACGTCACCGGCCGCCCCCGCCGCCCGCTGGCCGTCGCCGCGCTCGTCGCGGAGCTGCGCGCCACCACCGTCGACCCGGCCGCCGGCCCGGCGCTGCGCGAGGCGGCCGCCGAGCGGCTCGCCAAGCTGGCCGCCCTGCACGACGACGACCACCGGCCCCTGGTGCCGGCCGCCCACCCCGACAGCTGGTGGGGTCTTGCCGAACCGACCCGCAGCACCGTTCCGCTGCGCGACCGCGACCGGCCCGTGGTCCTGTCCGGCAGCGCCCTCGACCAGCTCGCCAACACCTGCTCCCTGCAGTGGTTCCTGGGCCGTGAGGTCAAGGCGGACACCCCGGCCAGCGCCGCCCAGGGCTTCGGCAACGTCGTGCACGTGCTCGCCGACGAGGTCGCCTCCGGTCGCACGCCCGCCGATCTGACCGTCCTGATGGAGCGGCTGGACTCCGTATGGGACGCGCTGGCCTTCGACGCCCCCTGGAAGTCCCGCCAGGAGAAGGACAACGCCCGTGCCGCCCTGGAGCGCTTCCTGCGCTGGCACGTCATGGAGCGCGAGACCCGCGGCCGTGACACCGTCGCCACCGAGCACGGCTTCGACGTCGCGCTGCGGGCCGGCGCCTATGAGGTCCGTATCCGCGGCAGCATGGACCACGTCTCCCGGGACGCGCAGGGCAGGGCGTACGTCGTCGACTTCAAGACCGGCAAGCAGAAGCCGACCGGACCGGAGGTCGCCCGCCACCCCCAGCTCGCCGTCTACCAGCTCGCGGTGCGCGAGGGCGCCGTCGACGAGGTCTTCGACGGGCGCACCCCTGAGGCGGGCGGCGCCGAACTGGTGCATCTGCGCCTCGGCGCGCCCCGGAAGGAGGGCGGCGACGCACTGCCGGCCGTACAGGCACAGCCGCCGCTGGACGGCGGGAGCGGTGAGCAGGGCGAGAACGGCGAGAACGCCGGGAACGGCGAGTGGGTCGGCGAGCTGCTTGCCACCGCGGCCGGTCGCGTACTGGAGGAGCGGTTCACGCCCACGACCGGGACGCACTGCGCCCACTGCACCTTCCGGGCCTCGTGCAGCGCGCAGCCGGAGGGCCGGCACGTGGTGGAGTGAGTCGGCCGCGGCTGTCGGGGAGTGGGCTGTGACCTGCGCGGATGCCACCGCCGGCGGCGATTGTCAGTGCCGCCCGTTACGGTTTTCGCTGTGTCAGCCCCCCTCACCGACCCCGAGCAGCTCAAGGAGCTGCTGGGCATCCCGTTCACACCGGAGCAGACGGCGTGCATCACCGCCCCGGCCGCCCCGCAGGTCATCGTGGCCGGAGCCGGCTCCGGAAAGACCACGGTCATGGCCGCGCGGGTGGTGTGGCTGGTGGGCACCGGCCAGGTCGCGCCCGAGCAGGTCCTCGGGCTGACGTTCACGAACAAGGCGGCCGGCGAGCTCGCCGAGCGGGTGCGGGCCGCGCTGCTGGCCGCCGGCGTCACCGACCCGGACGCCCTCCCGCTGGCCGACGGCGGCGCCCCCGCCGACCAGCCCCCCGGAGAGCCCCGGATCTCCACGTACCACGCCTTCGCCGGCCAGCTCCTGACCGACCACGGCCTGCGCATCGGCCTGGAGCCCAGCGCCCGGCTGCTCGCCGACGCCACCCGCTTCCAGCTCGCCGCGCGCACCCTGCGCGCCGCCCCCGGCCCCTATCCGTCCCTCACGACCTCCCTGCCCTCCCTCGTGGAGGACCTCCTCGCCCTGGACGCCGAGCTGGCCGAGCACCTCGTCGACCCGGACCGCCTGCGCGCGCATGACACCGCCCTCCTGGCCGCCCTCGACGGCGTCAAGCTCAGCAACGCCGACCTGCGCAAGGTCCCCGAAACCGCCCGCGGCCGCCTGGAGCTGCTCGACCTCGTCGCCGCCTACCGCGGCGAGAAGCGCCGCCGCGACCTGCTCGACTTCGGCGACCAGATCGCCTACTCGGCGACCCTGGCCACGACCCGCCCCGAGGTGGGCCGGATCCTGCGCGACGGTTTCCGGGTCGTCCTGCTCGACGAGTACCAGGACACCTCCGTCGCCCAACGGCTCCTGCTGTCCGGCCTGTTCGGATCCGGCACCGGCCACGCCGTGACCGCCGTCGGCGACCCCTGCCAGGCCATCTACGGCTGGCGCGGCGCCTCCGTCGCCAACCTGGACGACTTCCCCGCCCACTTCCCCTTCGAGGACGGCACGCCCGCCCGCCGGTACGCCCTGAGCGAGAACCGCCGCAGCGGCGGCCGCCTCCTGGCGCTCGCCAACGGCCTCGCCGCGCCCCTGCGCGGGATGCACGAGGGCGTCGAGGCGCTGCGCCCCGCCCCCGGGGCCGAGCGCGACGGCGTCGTGCGCTGCGCCCTGCTGCCCACCCACGCCGAGGAGCTCGGGTGGCTCGCCGACTCCCTCGCCCATCTCGTCCGCACCGGCACCCCGCCCGGCGAGATCGCCGTACTGTGCCGGACGGCCGCCGACTTCGCCCGTATCCAGGGCGAACTGGTCGCCCGGGACATCCCCGTGGAGGTCGTCGGCCTCTCCGGGCTGCTGCATCTGCCCGAGATCGCCGACCTCGTCGCCGTCTGCGAGGTCCTCCAGGACCCCACCGCCAACGCCGCCCTGGTCCGCCTGCTGACCGGCCCGCGCTGGCGGATCGGCCCCCGCGACCTGGCCCTGCTCGGCCGCCGCGCCCGCGCGCTCGTCCACCACGGCGGCCCGTCCGACGATCCCGCACAGCGCCTCGCCGAGGCCGTCGAGGGCGTCGACCCGGCCGAGACCGTCTCGCTCGCCGACGCCCTCGACACCTTCCTGGAGGCCGACGGGCTCGACGACGGCCTCCCGTTCTCCGCCGAGGCACGGGTCCGCTTCGCCTACCTCGCCACCGAGCTGCGCGATCTGCGGCGCTCCCTGGGCGATCCGCTCATGGACGTCCTCCACCGGATCCTCGCCGTCACCGGCCTGGAGGTCGAGCTCTCCGCGTCCCCGCACGCCCTCGCCGCCCGCCGCCGCGAAACGCTCGGCACCTTCCTCGACATCGCCGCGGGCTTCGCCGCCAAGCAGGGGGGCGAATCCCTCGACGGCGACGCCTCGCTCCTGGCCTTCCTCGGCTTCCTGCGCACCGCCGTCCAGTACGAGAAGGGCCTGGACAGCTCCCTCCCCGGAGGCGACAACACCGTCAAGGTGCTCACCGCGCACAAGTCCAAGGGCCTGGAGTGGGACGTGGTCGCCGTCCCCGGTCTGGTCGCCAAGCAGTTCCCCAGCGAACAGGCCCGCGAGTCCTGGACCGCCCGCGCCAAGGTCCTGCCGCACGCCCTGCGCGGCGACGCCGCCACCCTCCCGGACGTCGAGGAGTGGACCGCCCGCGGTCTGAAGGACTTCAAGGAGGCGATGAAGCACCACCAGGAGATCGAGGAACTCCGCCTCGGCTATGTCACCTTCACCCGCCCCCGCTCCCTGCTGCTCGGCTCCGGCCACTGGTGGGGCCCCCATCAGAAGCGCCCCCGCGGCCCGTCGGTCTTCCTGGAGGCGCTGCGCGAGCACTGCGAAGCGGGCCACGGCGAGATCGAGTTCTGGGCCGAGCCGCCCGAGGACGGTGCCGAGAACCCCGCCCTCGCCGAGGCCGCCGCGGAACAGGCCTGGCCGCTGCCCCTCGACCCCACGGCCATGGCCCGCCGCCGCGAGGCCGCGGACAGGGTCCGCGCCCATCTGGCGCGCCGCGCCGGCCCGGCGGCGCCCGCCCCCGCGCCCGTGCCGCTCGCCGCGCACGACCCGGAGTGGCCGCCGCCACCGGCGGACGACGCGGGGGAGGAGCCCGGCGACCCGTACGACGACCTGTTCGAGCCCGACCCCTTCGACGAGCTCCCGCCGTACGACGAGGCTCCCGACGCCGACCCGTTCGACGCCGACCCGTTCGACGGGGCTCTCGAGGCGGGCCCGTCGAGCGGGCCTTTGCCGTACGCGGCTCCCGACGCCGACGCCGACGCTGCCCCGCCCCGCCCCCGCCTCATCGCCCAACGCTCCACCGAGCCCGATCTCACCGAGCCCGGCCGCACCGGACCAGATCCCGGCGACCACGCCTCCGCCGAACCCGGCCCCGCCGAGCCCGCCCCCCTCGGCCCCGGCGTCCCGGCCCCCGGCCGCGGCGGCGCCTCGCCGCACACCCTCCTCCCCGAGGAGCGCCGCATCCTCGGCTCCTGGGACCGCGATCTGGACGCGCTCGCCGCCGAGCTGCGCCGCTCCCGCGCGACCGTCCGCGACGTCCCGCTGCCCGCCGCGCTCAGCGCCACCCAGCTGCTCCGCCTCGCCGCCGACCCCGACGGCTTCGCCCGCGAGCTGGCCCGCCCCATGCCGCGCCCGCCCCAGCCCGGCGCCCGCCGGGGCACCCGCTTCCACGCCTGGGTCGAGTCCCGTTTCGAGGAGCTGACCCTGCCGCTGCTCGGCCCCGACGAACTGCCCGGTGCCGAGGAGGGCGAGGAGGCCCCGATCGCCGACGAACACGACCTCGAAGCCCTGAAGGAGGCCTTCGCCCGCACCCCGTACGCCCACCGCACCCCGTTCCGCATCGAGGCCCCCTTCCAGCTGACGCTCGCCGGGCGGGTGATCCGCGGCCGCATCGACGCGGTCTACAAGGAACGCGGCCCCGACGGCGACCGCTTCGAGATCATCGACTGGAAGACCGGCCGAGACCGGACGGCAGACCCCCTCCAGCTGGCCGTCTACCGCCTCGCCTGGGCCGAGCGCTACGGCCTGCCCCCCTCCGCCGTCGGCGCCGCCTTCCTCTACGTCCGCAGCGGCGAGCTGGTCAGACCCGCCCGCCTGCCCGGCCGGGCAGGTCTCGAACGGATCCTGCTCGGTGAGACCGCCGACCTGCCTCCCCCGGAAGGCCGATAGGCTCGGCCGTATGAGCACAACCCCGGACAACGCCGTCCGCGCGTACATCACCGGCCACCGCGAAGCCTTCCTCGACGACCTCGCGGACTGGCTGCGCATCCCCTCGGTGTCCGCCGACCCGGAGCGGGCCGGCGATGTGCGCCGCAGCGCCGAATGGCTCGCCGCGAAGCTCACCGACACCGGCTTCCCGACCACCGAGATCTGGGAGACCGACGGCCTGCCCGCGGTCTTCGCCGAGTGGCCCTCCGGGGACCCCGCCGCGCCGACCGTGCTCGTCTACGGCCACCACGACGTCCAGCCCGCCGCCCGCGAGGACGGCTGGCACACCGACCCCTTCGAACCGCAGACCGTCGACGGCAAGCTCTACGCCCGCGGCGCCGCCGACGACAAGGGGCAGGTGTTCTTCCACACCCTGGGCGTGCGCGCGCACCTGGCCGCGACCGGCCGTACCGCCCCCGCCGTCAACCTCAAGCTGCTCATCGAGGGCGAGGAGGAGTCCGGCTCCCCGAACTTCCCGGCCCTGATCGACAAGCACGCCGACCGCCTCGCCTGCGACGCGGTGATCGTCTCCGACACCGGCATGTGGTCCAGGGACACCCCCACGGTCTGCACCGGCATGCGCGGGCTGACGGACTGCCAGATCGATCTCTACGGCCCGGACCAGGACATCCACTCCGGTTCGTTCGGCGGCGCCGTGCCCAACCCCGCCACCGAGGCCGCCCGGCTGGCCGCCGCCCTGCACGACGACGACCGCCGCGTCGCCGTTCCCGGCTTCTACGACGGCGTGATCGAGCTCACCGACCGCGAGCGCGAGCTCTTCGCCGAGCTGCCCTTCGACGAGGCGCAGTGGCTGCGCACCGCGCACTCCCACGCCGCGCTCGGCGAGGCCGGCAGCACGACCCTGGAGCGCATCTGGGCCCGCCCCACCGCCGAGGTCAACGGCATCGGCGGCGGCTATCAGGGCCCCGGCGGCAAGACCATCGTCCCGTCCTCCGCCCAGCTGAAGCTCTCCTTCCGGCTGGTCGCGGGCCAGGACGCCGCCGCCGTCCAGCAGTCCGTACGCGACTGGGTCGCCGACCGGCTCCCGGCCGGCATCCGCCACGAGATCACCTTCTGGGGCGCCACCCGCCCCTGCCTCACCCCGCTCGACCACCCCGCGCTCCAGTCCGTGGTCCGCGCCATGGGACGCGCCTTCGAACAGAAGATCCGCTTCACCCGTGAGGGCGGCTCCGGACCGGCCGCCGACCTCCAGGACGTCCTGGGTGTCCCGGTCCTCTTCCTGGGCATCTCCGTCCCCTCCGACGGCTGGCACGCGCCGAACGAGAAGGTCGAGCTCGACCTGCTGATGAAGGGCGTCGAGACCGCCGCCCACCTGTGGGGGGACCTGGCGGAGAACTGGCGCACGGCTTGACCGCGCTCGCCCCGTAGCCTTGAGGGCACGGGAGGTACCCCCACCGCCGCACCGCTTCGCGACCGTACGCAGCAATCACCCACGCCACAGGGGGAGTTGGAAACAGCAGTGACCACCTGGACCGACCACACCACCGACCGGCCGCTCACCTTCAGCGCGCCGAGCGGAATCGATCGCTCCGCCCACCACCGACTGGACGAGGCCTGGCTGGCGGCGGCCTGGAGCCACCCGACGACCCGCGTCTTCGTGGTATCCGGAGGCCAGGCGCTGATCGACGACACCCCCGACGGCCGCACCGAACTGATCATGACGCCGTCCTTCGAGGCGCCGCTGACCGAGGCGCACCGCTACTACCTCGGCACCGACGACGACGGGGTCAGCTACTTCGCCCTCCAGAAGGACGCGCTGCCCGGCCGCATGGACCAGTCCGCGCGCCCGGCGGGCCTGCGCGAGGCCGGGCTGCTGCTGTCCCCGCGGGACGCCGGCCTGCTCGTCCACGCCGTCGCCCTGGAGAACTGGCAGCGTCTGCACCGCTTCTGCTCCCGCTGCGGGGAGCGCACCGTCATCGCGGCCGCGGGCCACATCCGCCGCTGCCCGGCCTGCGGCGCCGAGCACTACCCGCGCACCGACCCGGCCGTGATCATGCTGGTGACCGACGAGGAGGACCGCGCGCTCCTGGGGCGCCAGGTCCACTGGCCCGAAGGGCGCTTCTCCACCCTCGCGGGCTTCGTCGAGCCGGGCGAGTCCATCGAGCAGTCCGTGGCCCGCGAGGTCTTCGAGGAGGCGGGCGTGGTCATCGGCGACGTCGAATACGTCGCCAGCCAGCCCTGGCCCTTCCCCTCCAGCCTGATGCTGGGCTTCATGGCCCGCGCCACGTCCTGCGAGATCCAGGTCGACGGCGAGGAGATCGAGGAGGCTCGCTGGTTCTCCCGCGAGGACCTGCGGGCCGCCTTCGAATCCGGCGAGGTCCTCCCGCCGTACGGCATCTCCATCGCCGCCCGCCTGATCGAGCTCTGGTACGGCAAGCCGCTGCCGAAGCCGTGAGCAAAGGCCGCCGGCCGGTTCCCTCACCGGGACCGGCCGACGGCCCTGTGCGCGAACTCACACCTATGGGCTTGTGTGCCCGGTTCTCCACGCGGTGTGTCCGGACGCACCGCGGCCGGCTCTCAGGCCGCGCCCACCTTCTGCTTGACCTGCGCCAGGGACGGGTTGGTCAGCGTCGAACCATCGGCGAAGAGCACGGTCGGCACCGTCTGGTTGCCGCCGTTGGCCTTCTCCACGAACGCCGCGGACTCCGGGTCCTGCTCGATGTTGATCTCGGTGTACGCGATTCCCTCACGGTCCATCTGGCCCTTCAGCCGACGGCAGTAGCCGCACCAGGTCGTGCTGTACATCGTCACAGTGCCCGCCATGCGCCCCGCGCTCCTTTGTCAGTCGTGATCCATACCGCCCACTCGGCGCGGCCAAGCAGCACAACGCACATCGGGCCCCGGCAATTCCCGGCCTCGCGGAACCGCCGACGCACCCAGTCTCCGGCATGCCGCCGGCGCGCGTCGGCGGCCGTCCACAGCGGCCGCGTCGGGTACGACCGCACCCCTGCGGCTGTGGACAGCCGTCCCGGGCGCCTCAGCGGACCTGGCAGCATGGCGGGGTGACAGCAGCAACGGACTCCTCTCTCTTCCCGCCGGTGCCGGATTCGGCCGACGGGGTGCTCGACGGGCTCGACCCCGAGCAGCGCGAGGTCGCGACGGCTCTGCACGGTCCGGTGTGTGTGCTGGCCGGCGCCGGCACGGGCAAGACGCGGGCGATCACCCACCGGATCGCGTACGGCGTGCGGGCCGGGATCCTGCAGCCGGCGAGTGTGCTCGCCGTCACGTTCACGGCCCGCGCGGCCGGCGAGATGCGCGGCCGGCTGCGCCAGCTCGGCGCCGGCGGGGTCCAGGCCCGTACGTTCCACTCCGCGGCCCTGCGGCAGCTGCAGTTCTTCTGGCCGAAGGCGGTCGGCGGCGAGGTCCCGCGGCTGCTGGAGCGCAAGGTCCAGCTCGTGTCCGAGGCCGCCGCCCGCTGCCGCGTCCGGCTCGACCGCAACGAGCTGCGCGATGTCACCGCCGAGATCGAATGGTCCAAGGTCACCCAGACCGTGCCGGCCGACTACCCGGCCGCGGTCGCCAAGGCCGCCCGCGAGGCCCCGCGCGACCCGGCCGAGATCGGGCAGATCTACGGCACCTACGAGCAGCTCAAGCGCGACCGGGGCGCCATCGACTTCGAGGATGTGCTGCTGCTCACCGTCGGCGTGCTGCAGGACCGGCACGACATCGCCGAACAGGTCCGCGCCCAGTACCAGCACTTCGTCGTCGACGAGTACCAGGACGTCAGCCCGCTCCAGCAGCGGCTGCTGGAGCTGTGGCTGGGGGACCGCGACAGCCTCTGCGTGGTCGGCGACGCCAGCCAGACGATCTACAGCTTCACCGGCGCCACCCCCGACCACCTCCTCGACTTCCGCACCCGCCACCCGAACGCCACGGTCGTCAAGCTCGTCCGCGACTACCGCTCCAGCCCGCAGGTCGTGCACCTCGCCAACGGCCTGCTCTCCCAGGCCAAGGGGCGCGCCGCCGAGCACCGCCTGGAGCTGGTCTCGCAGCGCGCGGCCGGACCCGAGCCGATGTACACGGAGTACGCCGACGAGCCCGCCGAGGCGGAGGGCACCGCCCGCCGCATCCGGGACCTGATCGCCTCCGGCGTGCCGGCCAGCGAGATAGCGGTGCTCTTCCGCGTCAACGCCCAGTCCGAGGTCTACGAGCAGGCGCTGGCCGATGCCGGAGTGCCGTATCAGCTGCGGGGCGCGGAGCGGTTCTTCGAGCGGCCCGAGGTGCGCGAGGCCGGCATCAAGCTGCGCGGTGCCGCCCGCTTCGGGGCCAACGACACGCTCCTGGACGGCGCGGTGGATCTGCCGTCCGAGGTGCGGGCGGTGCTCAGCGACATGGGCTGGACCGGTGAGCCGCCGGCCGGCTCGGGGGCGGCGCGGGACCGCTGGGAGTCCCTGGCGGCCCTCGTACGGCTCGCCGAGGACTTCGCCAGGGCCCGGCCCGGAGCCTCGCTCGCCGACCTGGTCGCCGAGCTGGACGAGCGGGCCGGCGCTCAGCACGCCCCGACGGTGGAGGGTGTGACGCTCGCCTCGCTGCACGCCGCCAAGGGCCTGGAGTGGGACGCCGTGTTCCTGGTGGGCCTCACCGACGGCATGATGCCGATCACCTACGCCAGGACCGACGAGCAGATCGAGGAGGAGCGCCGGCTGCTGTACGTCGGCGTGACCCGCGCCCGTCTGCACCTGGGGCTGTCCTGGTCGCTGGCGCGCTCTCCCGGCGGACGGGCCTCGCGCAGCGCCAGCCGCTTCCTGCGGGGCCTGCGCCCCGGTTCCGGGGCGGTCGCGGGGCGCCTGAGGCCGGGCGCGGCCACGGGCGGCGTCGAGCGCGGCGACGGGGCGGCGGCGGTGGCCAGGCGCCCCGCCCACCGCCGCCCGGCCCGCTGCAGGGTCTGCAACAGAACGCTGACGGACGCCGGCGAGATGAAGCTGATGCGGTGTGAGGACTGCCCCTCGGAACTCGACGAGGCGCTGTACGAGCGGCTGTGCGAGTGGCGGGCCGAGCAGGCCGCGCGTTCCCGGCAGCCCGCCTACTGCGTCTTCACCGACAAGACCCTGATGGCGATCGCGGAGGCCGTTCCGGGAACCGAATCGGAGCTTGCGGTCATCTCAGGAGTGGGGCGGCGCAAGTTCGACCGCTACGGCAGCGATGTGCTGGCTATCTGTGCCGGCGAGGAGCTCGTAGGAGCCTTGGGAGACCCGTCCGAAGGCCCCGCGGAAAACTCGTCGGAAAAATAGTTTGCGCACGCGGAGCGCATCCCCATAGCCTTCGGGAGCAACGGAGACAACGGAAACTTTCCGAGATCCGATGGATCCGTGCTGTACTTGAACACCCTGGAACGGGATCTCCCGTTCCACCGAGACGCCGAGAGGAGGCGAGCCCAGTGATCAGCTTCATTCAGACCAACAAAATGACCGATCTCTCGGTCGTCGCCACCTGCACGCTCGGCTCCTCGCTCCGTGGCACCGGTCTGTCCGGCTTCGGCCGCCTGTCCGGTACCGCGGTCGCGCGCCCCGAGTCCCTCGCTGTGCTGACGCGCAGTGAGCGCACCGCGCGACCGACCGAGGCACCTGCGGCAGTAGCAGTGGCGGCTGAGGCGAATGCCTTCGCCTTCGCGGCGGCCAATGGTGCCGAATCCCGGAAGCAGTACCAGAAGCAGCATGAAATGTGGGCCTACCGCGGCCTCGAACCCTGGAGAGATCCAGCCTGATCGGCAGATCAGGTCGGCACCTTCCAGGGCCGCGGAACCCACACCGGGATCCGCGGCCCTTTTGTTTGCCCATTGCGCCCGCCACCACCGGGCCAAAACAGACGAGGAACACACACCGTGCAACTGCAGACGCACACCCCGTCCGTAGCCACCGACCTGATCCCTCCGCCCGACCTCCAGGAGAACCCCTTGCTGCCCCTCACCGAGCTCGACGACGAGATCGACCGCCTCGGCGCTGCCGTTCCGTGCCGCACCTACGACCCCGAGGTCTTCTTCGCCGAGTCCCCGGCCGACGTGGAGTACGCCAAGACGCTCTGCCAGACCTGTCCGGTCCGTGAGGCCTGCCTCGCCGGTGCCAAGGACCGCCGTGAGCCGTGGGGCGTCTGGGGCGGCGAACTCTTCGTCCAGGGCGTCGTGGTGCCCCGGAAGCGTCCGCGTGGCCGTCCGCGCAAGAACCCGGTCGCGGCATGAACACCATCGGAACAGGAACGATCGACCGTCCCGTCACACGGGATCCCAAGAAGCAGGACCCCACGATGAACCCCACCTTCACCGACACCCCCGTCCCCGTGAACGCCGACGTGATCGAGTCGCGTCAGAACAGGAACCTCGCCATGCAACTCATCCCAGAAGCCCTGGCACGTGCGCATATGCATGAAAGGCTGCGGGAAGCCGAGTCCGAACGCAGGGCTCATCGGCTCGCCGCCGCGCGGCGCATGCAGCGTCGGGCCGAGCGCGCGTCGCTCCGGGCCCGCCGTGCGCTGGCCATGGCCGTGATGCAGTAAGACGGTGCTCTGACACCGTCCTCCACCGCGGGGCCCGCCCGACAGGGCGGGCCCCGCGGTGCGTTGTATCCGGCTTCGCGGGGTTAGCGGGGATATCGTCGGATGGTGGACCGGAAGACGCATGAACAGGCGGAGTTGGCCGACGGGCACATGGTGTGCGCCGGCTGTGGCGCGGTCGCCGAGGGCGCTCCGCCGACCTGGACCTGCTCCGTGGAGAACGGCGAGCGCCGTTACTTCTGTGACAAGTGCGCGCGGGAGCACATCCGGGCGATCGAGGGGCGCCTGGATTCGAGCTGGTGGTGAGACCCGCCGCCGGGCTCAGGCCGTGGTCTCCTCGACGGCCTCCTCGGTGACGTCCGGGGCCGGCGGCTCCTCCTCCGGCACGAAACCGGGCATCCACGCCTCCAGCTCGTCGCGCAGCCGTACCGTCGCGCCCAGCTGGCACAGCACCCCGATCGTGCTCAGGGTCACTCGGTGGATCAGCAGATACGCGGGCGGCAGATTGAGCTGCTTGCCCAACTGGTGTGCGGGGGAGCGGGGATCGCCGACCCGGGCCGCCTGCTGGCGCATCCAGCTCCGGGTGAAGGTGAACTCGTCCGCCTGAGCGGGCTCGATGATCGGCAGCAGATACTCCAGCACCGCGTCCGGATCCAGCTCGATGGACTCCTTGACGAAGCCCTCCTGGCACAGCTGCTGGTAGACCGCGTCCGCCTCGCCGTCCAGCGTCATCCGCAGTGAGGCGCCGATCGTCGGCGGCAGCCCGTCGGGCAGCCGGTCGACGGTGCCGAAGTCCAGCACGCCCAGCCGCCACTGCTCCGCGGGCCCGTCCGGGAAGTCCCCGGCCAGCAGCCGGAAGTTGCCCGGGTGCGGGTCGGCGTGCAGCAGGCCGGTGCGGGCCGGGCCGGAGAACAGGAAGCGGGCCAGGAGCTGACCGGCCCGGTCCCGCTGCTCGTCGGTGCCGTGCGAGATCACCTCGGACAGCGGCACCCCGTCCATCCACTCCGTCACCAGCACCTGGTCGCACTGGTGCACCACGGCCGGCACCACCACGTCCGGATCGCCGGCGAACTCCTCGGCGTGCGTCCGCTGGGCCTGCGCCTCCAGGGAGTAGTCCAGCTCCTCCGAGACCCGGTCGCGCAGCTCGGTGATCAGCGGCTTGATGTCCATACCGGGGATCAGCGGCCCCAGCAGCCGGGCGAAGCGGCTCAGCTGCGCCAGATCCGACAGCAGCGCCTGGCCCGCCCCCGGATACTGCACCTTGACCGCCACCTCGCGGCCGTCGTGCCAGACCGCCCGGTGCACCTGCCCGATCGAGGCCGCCGCGGCCGGCTTGTCCTCGAACTCCTCGAACAGCTCCCGCCAGTCCTCGCCGAGCCGCTCCGCGAGGACGGAGTGCACCGTGCTCGTCGGCATCGGCGGCGCGGCCTCCTGAAGCTTCGTCAGGGCGGCACGGTAAGGACCGGCGATCTCCTCCGGCAGCGCCGACTCGAAGACGGACAGCGCCTGCCCGAACTTCATCGCGCCGCCCTTGAGCTCGCCGAGCACCTTGAAGAGCTGTTCCGCGGTGCGCTGTTGGAGCTCACGGCCGACGATCTCGGCGGATCTGCCGCCGATCCGCTTGCCCAGGCCCCAGGTGGCACGGCCGGCGAACCCCAGTGGCAGCGCGGCCAGCTTGGCGGTGCGGGTGACCGCCTTGCGGGGAAGATCAGACATGCGCCCCTCCAACTCACACTGTCCCCCAACCGGGGTTACTCCGTCATTGTGGCGTGTCATGGCCGAGGATCCGAGGTGCCCGCCGCAGTCAGCGAAGCGGCGGCGCCGCATCCGCACTCCGGATGCGCCTCGATCCGCACCGTGCGCACGCTCGCACACGGCAGCGGGAGCTCCATCCGCGCCCCTGTGCACGGCGGGAGTTCACCGTCGAGGAACGTCAGCGCCTGGACGGCGGCCAGTCCCGCGACCGCGGACGCCAGCGCCGCGTCGCAGGCCGGCACCGCGGGCGACGCGCGCCCCGACCGCCACTGCGCGAGCAGCCGCGGCCAGGCCGGCTCCGCGTCCGTGCGGCGCAGCTCGTCGCAGCCGGCGCAGGCGGAACCACCGGGCAGCACCAACGGACCCACCACACCCGTGCCCTCGATCACGCCCGCGTAGAGATGCGGGATTCCGGCGGTGAGCAGCGGCTCGGACAGCACCGGGTCGGGGGCGTACGCGCCGAGTCCGTCACGCGGGGCGAGCACCACCAGGGACAGCCCGGGCTCACCGGATTCGTTGACCGGGACCCTCGGCCGGGGCCGGCGGCTCCAGGGGGAGGACTGCTGGACCATCCGCTCGGCGGCCTCCTTGCGTTGCTCACCGATCCGCTCGGCCGGCAGCCCGCCGGGCGACACGTCCCAGGGCGTGACCTTGCCGCCGTCGAACACCTCCACCCGGCCGATCCCGGAGGCCGAGAGCAGCGCCGCGATCGCCGCGCCCACCCGTCCCGCTCCCTTGACCCGGGCGCGGACCGCCCGGCGCGCCCCCATCCGGCCCAGCGCGCCGGCCGGTTCCCGGTGCTGCACCGAGAGGGAGGCCAGGTCGGGCCGGAGCTGTTCGAAGGCCGGGTGGTCGGCCCGTACGGCGCCGGCCGCCGGGCCGCCCGCGGTGGGTGCCTCCAGCAATCCGGCGGCGCCGAGCCGCTCCACCACCCCTCGCGCGTGCTCGGGCGGCAGGTCCAGTAACGCGGCCTCCTCGATCAGTTGCCGCATGGTGCGGGTGCCGTCGATCAGTGACAGGAAGCTGCCGGTCGCGGTGTCGAGCGGACCGACCACCATCGCATGGGCCGGCGCCACCCCGAACCGGACCGTTTCCCTGTCCCGCCATCCGCGCCGTAGCGCGGGCTTGAGCATCGGATGCATGCCATCCGCCCCCGTCCTTCGTCGTCCGGCCTTCAGCATGCGCCCTGCGCGGATCGGGGCCGAAGTTATCCACAGGCAGGGGAGGTGTTAGTCATACAAGCGTCCGCGCATGGAGTGGTTCAGCGGCGAACCGTTCGCGGGGCGGGACTTCCCGCAGGGCCAGCGGGTAACGTCGGGCGCGTGCCCGCCGACCCTCCCGTTCACGGCTCTGGGGAGACACCCCTGCGCCGCGCCGCTGACACATCGCGCAGGGCTGACCCGAACCCGAAGGCCCGCGGGTCGGGTACGAGCGCGGTCGAGGTGCGCCGCAGCTCGCGGCGGCGCAGAACGGTCTCCGCGTACCGCGAGGGAGATCGCACGGTTGTCCTGATTCCGGCCCGTATGTCCGAGGCCGAGGAGCAGCGCTGGGTGACCGTCATGCTCGACAAGCTCGCCGCCCAGGAGAGCAAGCGCATGCTCGGCGACGGCGAGCTGGCCGAACGCGCCGAGCGACTGTCGGAGCAGTTCCTCGACGGCCGGGCCCGGCCCGCGTCGGTGCGCTGGGTCACCAATCAGAACACCCGCTGGGGATCCTGTACCCCGGCCGAGGGCAGCATCCGCCTCTCGCACCGCCTCCAGGGCATGCCGGAGTACGTCATCGACTACGTCCTGCTGCACGAGCTCGCCCATCTGCTCGTCCCCGGCCACGGCCCCCGGTTCTGGCGCCTGCTGGAGTCCTACCCCCGTACGGAGCGGGCCCGCGGCTACCTCGAAGGAGTGGTCGCGGCCGACCGGCTGCCCCATCTGCCCGCCGCCCGCACCGAATAGCGGCGGTCGCGGAAATTTCCGGTGCGCCCCGGCATCGCTCGGTGTCGGTGCCAGCGGTTAGCCTGGCGACGCAGACGAACTCACAGCGGGAGCGGGGGACGGTCGTTACGTATGGCCAGGGAATTCCAGCGGGGCCACAAGGCCAAGATCGGTGATCTGACGGCGGGAACGGATCTGTACGTCGGCGTGCAGATCGCCGGACCCGGCCTGACCTTCGACATCAGCTGTTTCGGTCTGGACGCCGACGAGCGGCTCTCCGACGACCGGTACTTCATCTTCTTCAACCAGCCCAAGTCGCCCGAGGAGTCGATCCAGCTGCTCGGCGCGCAGGCCGGCGACAGCGAGTCCTTCCGGGTCACCCTCGACAAGATCCCGCCGCACATCCAGAAGCTCTCCTTCACCGCCGCGCTCGACGGCGCGGGCCAGGTCTCGCAGATCGGCCCCGGCTACATCCGGATCGTGGCCGGCGGTGAAGAGGTCGCCCGTTACTCCTTCACGGGCAGCGAGTTCAGCACGGAACGCGCCGTCATGCTCGGCGACTTCTACCTCAAGGACGTCTGGCGGTTCGCCGCGGTCGGCCAGGGCTTCGACGGCGGTCTGGAGGCGCTGCTGAAGAACTTCGGCGGCGAGGTCGCCGAGGAGGCCGAGGCGCAGCCCGAGCCGCCCGCCCCGGCGCAGGGCGCGCCCGGCTTCGCGCCGCCGTCCGGGCCGGCCGCCCCCGCCCCCTCCTTCGCCGCGCCCGCCGCCGCGCCCGTACCGCCGCAGCCCGCGCCGGAGTTCGGTCCGCCGCAGGGCGCCCCACAGGCAGCGCCCACGGCGGCACCACCGCAGGCCCCCGCGCCGCAGGCCCCGCCGCCCGCCGCCCCGCAGGTGCACAGCGCGCCCACCATCGCCGCGCCGCTCGCCCCGCCACCCGGCCCGGTGGCGCCACCCGGACAGCAACCGAGTGCCCCCTACGGCCACCCGACGCCCGGTCAGGACCCGTACGGCCAGCCGCAGCCCGCGCCCGGCGGCTTCCCCGGCCAGCAGGCCCCGCAGGCGCCCTCCTACGGCCAGCCCGGCCAGTTCCCGGGCCAGCCCGCCCCGTACGGCCAGCCGGGTCAGCAGCCTCCGGTCGCCCCCTACCCCGGCGGCCAGGCCGCGGTCCCCCAGGGCGGTGGCCCCGGCCTCGGCGTCGTACTGGAGAAGTACAAGGAGGCCCCCACGGGCCAGCGCTGGGCACCGCAGAACAGCAGGCTGATCCGCGTCGACCTCGGTGTCGACGGCCAGCCGGTGCTCGCCCGCCAGGGCAGCATGGTGCTCTACCAGGGCAAGGTCGACTTCGGCTACAAGGGCGCCGGCTTCCGCGGCCGGATCGTCGGCAACGCCACCGGCCAGGAGATGCAGCTGATGCGCTGCACCGGCCAGGGCCAGGTCTTCTTCGCGGAGAACGGCGCCCATGTGCACCCCATCGAGCTGCAGGGCGACGCCATCTGCGTGTCGGCCGAGTCCGTCCTCGCCTTCGACGAGTCGCTGCAGCACGAGGTCCGCCGGATCGAGGGCCACGGCATCCCCGGTGGCGCCCTGTTCACCATGCAGTTCCAGGGGACCGGCACCCTCGTCGTCAAGACCCAGGGCACCCCGGTCGTGCTGCCGGTCACGCCGACCACCTTCGCCGACTCCAACGCCATCGTGGCCTGGTCCGCCGCCTCGCAGGTGATCATCTCCAGCCAGGTGAGCCTGCGCCGGCACGCCTATCCGGGCCACTCCGGGGAGACCGTGAACCTCCAGTTCCGCGGTGCGCCCGGCAACTTCATCGTCGTCCAGCCCTACGAGGTCTGAGGGAGCCCGTCGTCATGAACCAACAGCAGCTGTCGGGCTACGTCCCGACCCCGCCCGCCGCCCGCATGGAGAACCACGGCAGCGCCATGGTGAAGATCGCCATGCAGAGCGGCCAGGACGTCTTCGCACGCACCGGCTCGATGGTCGCCTACGAAGGCTTCGTCCAGTACGAGCCGAACCCGCCCGCCGTCCGCCAGATGGCCTCCCAGTGGCTCACCGGCGAGGGCGCCCCCCTGATGAAGTGCTCCGGAGACGGCCTGCTCTACCTGGCCGACTACGGCGCCGACGTGGTCTGCATCAACCTCAACGGCGACTCGCTCTCCGTCAACGGAACCAACCTCCTCGCCTTCGACGCGCACCTCCAGTGGGGCGTACAGCGCGTCAAGGGCATGGCGAAGTTCGCCGGCCAGGGACTCTTCAACGTCGGGATCTCCGGCACCGGCTGGGTCGCGCTGACCTCCCGGGGCACGCCCATCGTCGTCGACTGCGGCCGCGGCGAGGACGAGACCTATGTGGACCCGGACGCCCTGGTCGCCTGGTCGACGCACCTGAAGATGAAGGGCAAGCGCAGCTTCAAGGCGTCCTCGATGATCGGGCGCGGCAGCGGGGAGGCGTACCAACTCGGCTTCTCCGGCCAGGGGTTCGTCGTCGTCCAGCCCAGCGAGGACAGTACCGACCGGCTCCGGGCCCGGGGCTGAGGGGGAGGACCGAACACGCCATGCAGAGTCCGCTTTTCGCCTTCACCGAGGCACAGACCCAGGACCGCTACGCCCTGCAGAACAACCAGCTGCTGCGCGTCGCCCTCCAGGGTCACGAGGACGTCCTGGCCCGCAAGGGGTCGATGGTCGCCTACCAGGGACTGCTCGAATTCGACGGCACGTACCAGACGCCCGGGCAGCAGCGCACCCGCGCCTACTCCGGCGAGGGCCTCGACCTGATGCGCGTCTCCGGGCAGGGCACGGTCTATCTGGCCAACCTCGCCCAGTACGTGCATGTCGTCGATGTCGACCACGACGGTCTGACCGTCGACAGCAGCTACGTCCTGGCGCTGGACTCCGGCCTCCACTGGGAGGCCGTCTCCGTCGACAGCCAGTACGGCATCTCCGGCACCGGCAAGTACCAGCTCAACATCTCCGGGCAGGGCAAGGTCGCCCTGATGACCTCGGGCGAGCCGTTGATGCTGCAGGTCACGCCGGACAAGTACGTCAACGCCGACGCCGACGCGGTGGTCGCCTGGTCCGCCTCGCTGCGGGTGCAGATGCAGGCGCAGACCCACTCCTCCGGCGTGTGGCGGCGACGCGGCAACACCGGCGAGGGCTGGGAGCTGAGCTTCCTGGGCCAGGGCTATGCGCTGGTCCAGCCCAGCGAGCTGCTGCCGCCGCAGAACGCCGTCATCGGCTCCGGTATGGCGGCCCAGTTCGGCATGGGCCAGCAGGGCGCCCGGGGGCAGAACCAGGGCAACATCTTCACCAACTGACCCGCCGCCGACGCCCGTCCGGCGCCCGCCCGCCTCGCAGCGGGTGGGCGCCGGATGCGGTCGCCGTCGTCTACAGCAGCGCGCGGGCGCGCTCCACCAGGCGCGCCACCGACGTATCGGCGACGCCGGGCACCTCGTCGTAGGCGAACCAGCGCAGATCCAGCGACTCGTCGCTGATCGCCGCCACCGCGCCCTCGGGCGCCAGCGCCGCGTACTGGACGTCCAGATGCACCGCGCAGGGCGTGTGATGGCGATCCAGCCGCACCGGGCCTCCGGGCAGCAGTGTCAGCCCCTGGGCGATGCCCGACTCCTCGCGCGCCTCACGCAGCGCCGCGTCCGCCAGCGAGGCGTCCTCCGGCTCGCAGTGGCCGCCCATCTGCAGCCACATCTCCAGCTTGCGGTGCAGGGTGAGCAGCACCCGGCCGCCGGCCGGGTCGATCACCAGCGCGCTCGCCGTGAGGTGCCCGTCCTTGCAGGGCTTCCACATGCCGTCCTGATAGGCGGCGAGGTGATCCAGATACGCCAGCCGCAGCCGCTCCTGATCGGGCGACGGCGCGGGCCACTCCTTGAGCACCCGCGCCGCATCCGCGTGCAGACTCACTTGCCGTCGTCACCCTTGCTCTCGCCCGGCACCGCATCGGGGCCGTCGCCCTCCTGGGAGGGCTTGCCCAGATCCGGCCGGCCGCCGCTCGCGGCCTCGCCGAGCATCTTGTCGAGCTCGGAGAAGTCCGGCTGCTCGTGGTGCACAAACCCGTCCGGATCGTCCAGATCGGCCGCCGTCGGCAGCATGTCCGGGTGCTCCCACAGGCCGTCGCGGCCGTCCAGGCCCCGCGCGTCCGTGAGCGACGCCCACAGCCGCGAGGCGTCCCGCAGCCGCCGCGGACGCAGCTGGAGACCGATCAGGGTCGAGAACGTCTGCTCGGCGGGGCCGCCGCTCGCCCGGCGCCGCCGCAGCGTCTCCCGCAGCTTGTCCGCCGAGGGCAGATGCGGCTTGGCGGCGGCGTGCACCACCGCGTCCACCCAGCCCTCGACGAGCGCCAGCGCGGTCTCCAGCCGGGCCAGCGCGGCCTTCTGCTCCGGGGTGTCCTCGGGCTGGAACATGCCCTGCTGCAGTGCGTTCTGCAGCTCCTCCGGATGCTGCGGGTCGATCTGGCCGACCACGTCCTCCAGCTTGGTCGTGTCGACCTTGATGCCGCGCGCATAGCCCTCGACGGCACCGAACAGATGCGAGCGCAGCCACGGCACATGGGCGAAGAGCCGCTGGTGGGCGGCCTCGCGCAGGGCCAGGTACAGACGCACCTCCTCCGCCGGCACACCCAGGCCCTCGCCGAACGCGGCGATGTTCCCCGGGAGCAGCGCGGCCTTGCCGGCCGGTCCCAGCGGCAGCCCGATGTCCGTCGATCCGACGACCTCGCCGGCCAGGACGCCCAGCGCCTGGCCGATCTGGGTGCCGAACATCGCGCCGCCCATGGAGCGCATCATCCCGAGCAGCGGGCCCGCCATGGCCTGCATCTCCCCGGGCAGCACATCGCCCATGGCCGACCCGACGCGCTCGGCGAGCGGGTTGACCAGGTCCTTCCACACCGGCAGGGTCTCCTCGACCCACTCCGCGCGGCTCCAGGCCACCACCGAGCCGGAGCCCGACGGCAGCGACGTCACACCGTCCAGCCACAGATCCGCCAGCCGCACGGCCTCCTCCACGGCCACGCGCTCGCCCGGCGACAGGCTCGCGTCCTTGCTGCCGTCCTCGGCGCCCTGCGCGACGGTCTGCCGCGCGATGTCCTTGGCCATGTCCCAGTTCACCGGGCCGCCCTCGTACGAGAGCATCTGGCCGAGCTTCTGGAAGGCGGCTCCCAGATCGCCAGGGTTCATTTCGCCACCAGGGCCGCCCATGCCGCCGAAGAGCGCCGCGAACGGATTGTCCGCGCCGCCGCTCCCGCCGCCGAACCCGAACGGGTCCGCGGGGCCCTGGCTACCTCCCTGGCCGCCCTTCTTCTTGCCGTTGTCGCCGTCCTCCGGCTCCTCCGGCGGAAGGCCGAATCCAAATGGGGTGTCACTCACGGGTTTCCTCGGCTCGTAGGGCCGCCGACCAGGTGGCCGACGGCGGCTGCCCGACATCACCTCCAGCGTAGACACCCGGACCGCTTCGGGGCTCGGTGCTTCGCTGTCCCGGTGGCTGCGGCAGGATGGAGCCACCTGGTGCGAACGCGTCATGACGCGTCCGCACTGAAGACAACCGCTGGAGACGCCCGGTGAGTTCCCCAGATCCGACCGTTCGCGCAGCGCGAAACGCTGCGGCCCAGACCGAGAAGGCAGGCGACACCGCGGGCGGCGCCCCCGACCGGCCGCTGCGCCGGCCCGTCGTCGCCGTCACCGGAGCCGCGTCCGGAGTCGGCGCGCAGCTCACCCGCGCCCTGGTCGACTCCGACGAGGTCAAGCAGGTGGTGGCCATCGACGAGCGGCGCGGCGACGTCGCCGAGGCGCACTGGCACGTCCTGGACGTGCGCGACCCCGCGATCGCCGACAAGCTGCGCGGCGCGGACGTCGTGGTCCACCTGGCGCTCGACCTCGACCTGGGGACCGACGACACGGCGCGCACCGCCTACAACGTGCGCGGCACCCAGACCGTGCTCACCGCCGCCGCGGCCGCCGGCGTCCACCGGGTGGTGCTGTGCACCTCCGCCATGGTCTACGGGGCGCTGCCCGACAACGATGTTCCCCTGGCGGAGGACGCCGAGCTGCGGGCCACCGCGGACGCCACCGGCGTCGGCGACCTCCTGGAGATCGAGCACCTGGCGCGCCGCGCGCCCCGCGCGCACCCGGGCCTGAACGTCACCGTGCTGCGCCCCGCCGTCCTGGTGGGCGGCACCGACACCGCGCTGACCCGCTACTTCGAGTCCCCCCGTCTCCTGGTCGTCGCCGGATCCCGTCCCGCCTGGCAGTTCTGCCATGTCGAGGACCTGGTCAGCGCCCTGGAGTACGCGGCCCTGGAGAAGGTCGACGGCGAGCTGGCGGTGGGCTGCGACGGCTGGCTGGAACAGGAGGAGGTCGAGGAGCTGTCCGGCATCCGGCGGATGGAGCTGCCGTCCTCGGTGGCCCTGGGGGCCGCCGCCCGGCTGCACCGCATCGGCCTGACGCCGTCGCCCGCGGGGGACCTCGCCTACACGATGCACCCCTGGGTGGTCAGCGGCAGCCGGCTGCACGACGCGGGCTGGCGGCCCCGGTGGACGAACGAGGAGGTGCTCGCCGAGCTTCTGGAGGAGGTCGCCGGACGCCACACCGTCGCCGGCCGCCGGCTGGGCCGCAAGGACGCCACCGCCGCGGGTGCCGCCGGTGCCACCGTCGCCCTCCTGGGAACCGCCGCGCTGGTGCGGCGGGCCCGCAAGGCCCGCCGGCGCATCTGAGCGGCACCGGGCCCGCCGGCCTGGAGGAGTCTCCATACGGCTGCCGGGACGACCGGTGGAAACCGCCATTCCCCCGTGCCTTCGCGGTACGGCACGATGGAGGTATGTCTGGCACGCCCTCCCCTTCGACGCCCGGCCGCGACCACCCTGGTGAGCAGGCCTCGGCGGACCCGATCCGGCTCCTGGAGATCCGCGACACCGCGCTGTCGCTGGACGAGGTGTTCACGGCCGTGGGGGACGCGGCCGCCGGCGGCACGGCCCTGTTCGTCGGCACGGTCCGCTCGCACGACAACGGCGCCGACGTCGATCGCCTGGGGTACTCCGCCCACCCGACCGCCGTGGCGGAGATGCGCAAGATCGCGGAGAAGGTCGTCGCCGCGTACCCCGTGCGGGCACTGGCCGCCGTCCACCGCGTGGGCGATCTGCGCATCGGCGACCTGGCTGTGGTCGCCGCGGTGTCCTGCCCCCACCGGGGCGAGGCGTTCGAGGCCTGCCGCAAGCTGATCGACGACCTCAAGCACGAGGTCCCGATCTGGAAGCACCAGATGTTCGTGGATGGAACCGAGGAGTGGGTAGGAGCCTCATAAGTACGGGGGCGGCGGCCCTTGGTTCCGAGGCGACGGTGCTCGAACGCGGGGCCGAACCGGTGTCGCGCGTTCCGGTTGCGTAACCCGCCCCCTGGCGTGAGCGTTGACCTGGCAGATGGTTAATCTGCTTATTCGTCGATTGCGGTCGTACAAGGGGTTGGGAGGTCGCTGATGGGTGCGCTCCTGTGGTTGTTGATTCCGGTTGGTGCCGGGCTGATCGCCGCAGTGTGGAGCAGCTGGGCCCTGCGTCACCGCAAATCCGGCGATGTGGCGGAACTCGCGGGCTACGCCCGGTTCCGCGACGCGATGGAAAGAGAGCATTCCGCTTCCGAGCCGGCTCCGGCCGCCTCCGACTCGGTCTGAACTTCGTCAGCCGTATGCAGTAGCAAGCGGCGGGTGCCGGGCCGCGTCCGCGTGCGGGCGGGTGTTCGACCCCGGACGGACGGCCCCGCGGGCCGGTTGTCATACCCGTCCCGTACTGTCGTTCCATGCCACGCCGCACCGCGACGCTGCTCGCCTCGTTCCTGATGCTGATCGCGCTGCTCTGCGCAGGGGTGCTGTTCCCCGTGCCGTACGCGGAGATGTCTCCGGGGCCGACGGTGAACACCCTCGGCGATCATGACGGCGAGCCGGTGCTGCAGATCTCCGAGCGCAAGACCTACCCGACGACCGGTCACCTGAACATGACCACGGTCCGGGTCACCGGCCCCGACTACACCATGAACCTCTTCGAGGCGCTCTACGGCTGGCTCGACCACGACAGCGCCGTGGTGCCGCACAAGACGCTCTACCCCGAGGGGCAGACGGCCGAGCAGGCCGATCAGGAGAACGCCGAGGAGTTCAGCCAGTCCCAGGAGAGCGCCAAGGTCGCCGCCCTCAAGCAGCTGCACGTGCCGGTCGGCACGCAGACCGTCGTCGGCTCCGTCGTCAAGGACAAGCCGGCCGACGGGCGGCTGCACGCGGGCGACGTGATCAAGGCGGTGGACGGCACGGAGGTCAAGCAGGCGGGCGACGTCGCCAAGCTCGTCACCAAGCACAAGCCCGGCGAGAAGGTCGTCTTCACGGTCATCCCCGCCAAGGAGGCGGCCGCGACCGAGAAGCGGGGCGAGAAGCCCGCGGGCGGCGCGGAGCAGATCTCGATCACGACCGAGAAGGCGGACGACGGCCGGGCCATCGTGGGCATCCAGGCCGGCGTGGACCACATCTTCCCGTTCCCCATCGACATCAAGCTGGCCGACGTCGGCGGTCCGAGCGCCGGGCTGATGTTCGCGCTCGGCATCGTCGACAAGCTCACGCCCGGGAACATGACGGGCGGCAGGTTCGTGGCCGGTACGGGCACGATCGACGACAAGGGCAAGGTCGGCCCGATCGGCGGCATTTCGATGAAGACGGTCGGTGCGCGCGACAAGGGCGCGGAGTTCTTCCTGACGCCGAAGGACAACTGCGCCACCGCCGCCAAGGACACCCCGCGCGGGCTCCGCCTGGTCAAGGTCGACACGATAGGCGACGCCGTCAAGGCGCTGGAGAAGATCCGCAAGGGCGACCTCGCCGGCCTGCCGAGCTGCAGCCCGGCAGGCCGGTCCTAGGAAGCCTCCTCAGGGAAGCCTTCCTCAGGGAGGACGCCCCAGGGGCCGGTAGGCGCCGTCGTGTGTCAGGCCTCGAAGGTCGCGGCGAGCGCGTCGGCGAGGCCCGGTACGAGCGCCGAGCCGGTGAGGACCTCGGCGGTGGAGTCCTTCTCCCGCAGGCGCAGCGCCGATTCGCGGGAGCCGTCGCGCAGCACGGCCACCGTCATACGGACCTCCTGGCGGTCCGGGTGCTTGGCGACCCACTTGGCGAGCTGTGCCTCGTCCATGCCCTCGGGCTCGGAGTCCTCGGCGGACGGCGGCAGCATCAGCCGCTCCACGGTCAGCGCGCAGCCGGTGACGGCGTCCGGCCAGGCGATGGTGCCGAGGAACTCGTCGAGCGGCACGCCGGCCGGGATCTCGTCCTGTTCCACGGGGGTCAGGGAAGCGGTGGTGGAGTCGTCGATACCGAGCTGGGCGGCGAGCGAGGGCTCCTGCGCGCGCAGCTTGGCGGTGTCGACGAGGGCGAACAGTCGGGCGGGCTGATCCCAGCCGAGCCCGGCGCTGTACTCATCGATTTCGAGCACCGCGCGGGTCAGCGGGTCGGCGGCGAGGGGGGTGCCGTCAACGGGGAGGTTGGTCATGCTCAACATCGTGCCTTGTCCACCCCCGAAATCGGGAACCGAGTAAAGCCTTCGTAAGTTGCATCAGTGGGTCCTACTATCGCCGGGCCTGCTCCACACGACAGCGAACTTCGAGGTGCGCACCTTGGCTTTCCAGATGCCGGACCGCGGCGGAGGCCCGACAGGGCCACGGATCAGAGTCGGCCGACCATCGCGGCGGATCCGGACCCTGCTCATGACATTGGGTGTGCTGGCCGTGTTGGCCATGCTCTTCGTGATGTTTGCGGGGTTTTGGACCGATTGGCTGTGGTATCGCTCGGTCAAGTACTCCTCGGTCTTCACCACCACCCTGACGACCAAGATCGGTCTCTTCGTCGTCTTCGGTGTCCTGATGGCCGTGGCCGTCGGCTTCAACATCTGGCTGGCGCACCGCCTGCGGCCGCCGCTGAGCGCGATGTCCATGGAGCAGCAGAGCCTGGACCGCTATCGGATGAGCATCGCGCCCTTCAAGAAGTGGGCGCTGATCGCCATCACGGCGGTGGTCGGCCTGATCGCCGGCGCCTCCGCCTCCGGTGAGTGGCGCACCTGGCTCCAGTGGGTCAACGGCGTCCCGTTCGGCAAGACCGACCCGCAGTTCGGCATGGACGTCTCCTTCTACGCGTTCGACCTGCCCTGGTACCGCTTTCTGCTGAGCTTCGGCTTCGCCTGCGCGGTGCTGTGCCTGGTGGCCGCCGCGCTGACGCACTACCTCTACGGCGGACTGCGGCTGACCAGCCCCGGTTCGCGGGCGACGGCCGCGGCCACCGGCCATCTGTCGGTGCTGCTGGGCCTCTTCGTCTCGCTCAAGGCGATCGCGTACTGGCTCGACCGGTACGGGCTCGCGGTGAAGTCCAGCGGCCTGAAGTCGGCCGAGAACTGGGCGGGTATGCGCTATGTGGACGCCAACGCCTACCTGCCGGCGAAGACCATCCTGTTCTTCATCGCGGCGATCTGCGCGGTGCTGTTCTTCGCGACGCTCTGGCGGCGTACGTGGCAGCTGCCGGTGATCGGCTTCGGCCTGATGGTGCTCTCGGCGGTCCTGATCGGCGGGCTGTATCCGGCCATCGTGCAGAAGTTCCAGGTCCAGCCGAACGAGCAGGCCAAGGAAGCGCCGTACATCAAGCAGAACATCAAGGCGACCCGGGACGCGTACGACATCCAGGACGCCGAGGTCACGCCGTACAAGGGCAACTACAAGCCCACCGGCAAGGAGGACAGCCAGCGGCTGCGGGACGACGCCGACACCACCGCCAGCATGCGACTGCTGGACCCGAACGTGGTCTCGCCGGCCTTCCAGCAACAGCAGCAGGTGCGGGCGTACTACCAGTTCCCGTCCACGCTCGACGTCGACCGGTACAAGGACCAGGACGGCGCCGACCAGGACACCGTCATCGGTCTGCGCGAGCTGAACATCGCCGGCATCCCCGAGCGCAACTGGATCAACGACCACTTCAAGTACACCCACGGCTACGGCGCGGTCGCCGCGAAGGGCACCGAGGCCGCCGACGGCGGCGGTCCGAAGTACACCGAGTCGGATCTGCCCTCCAAGGGGCAGCTGCCCAAGCACGAGCAGCGGGTGTACTACGGCGAGAAGACCACGCAGTACTCCATCGTCGGCGGTCCGCAGAAGGAGCTGGACTACTCCGACGACAGCGGTGAGAAGAGCTACAGCTACCGGGGCGACAGCGGGGTCAACCTCGCCAACCCGATCAACCGCGCCGCGTACGCGGTGGCGTTCGGCGAGCCGCAGATCCTCTACTCCGGCGCGATCGGCGACGGCTCGCGGATCCTGTACAACCGCACGCCCAAGGAGCGCGTCGAGTCCGTCGCCCCCTGGCTGACCATCGACGGCGACGCCTATCCGGCGGTCATCGACGGCCGGATCAAGTGGATCGTGGACGCCTACACCACGAGCAACGGCTATCCGTACGCCTCGCGCACCACGCTCGGGGACACCACGGCCGACTCGCTCACCGACGGGCAGCGGGCGGTGGTGGCCCAGCAGAACCAGGTCAACTACATCCGCAACTCCGTCAAGGCGACGGTCGACGCCTACGACGGCTCGGTCAAGCTCTACCAGTGGGACGAGAAGGACCCGGTCCTCAAGACCTGGATGAACGCCTTCCCCGACACGGTCGAGAAGAAGAGCGCCATCAGCCCGTCGCTCAAGGAGCACCTGCGCTACCCGCAGGACCTCTTCAAGGTGCAGCGCCAGCTGCTGACCACGTACCACGTCACGGACCCGGGGACCTTCTACACCGGCTCCGAGCGCTGGCAGATCCCCAGCGACCCGACGACCAAGTCGGGCAACGCGGTACCGCCGTACTACCTGAGCATGAAGATGCCGGACCAGAAGGACCAGACCTTCTCGCTGACGACGACCTTCACGCCGAACAAGAAGGACAACCTCGGCGCCTTCATGGCCGTCGACGCCAATGCGAAAAGCAGCGACTACGGCAAGATCAGGTTGCTGAAACTGCCCGCGCAGACGCCGGTACCCGGTCCGCAGCTGGTGCAGTCGAAGTTCAACTCCGATCCGGTCATCGCCAATGAGCTCAACATCCTCAAGAAGTTCGGCGATTCGGAGATCGAGTACGGCAATCTGCTGACCGTGCCACTGGACGGCGGACTGCTCTACGTCGAACCGGTGTACCTGCGCGGTGCCAACACCAACTACCCCCTGCTGAAGAAGGTGTTGGTGAGCTACGGCGACAACAAGCCGGTCCTGGAGGACTCCCTGAAGGACGCGCTGGACGTGGTCTTCGGGAAGAAGGCGCCCAGTTCGGGCACGGAGAAGCCGCCGGGCGGCGGTGACACCGGCCAGCAGCCGCCGTCGAACCAGACGGTGCAGCAGGCCCTGTCCGACGCACAGAAGGCCTATGAGGAAGGCGAGAAGGCGCGCGTGGCGGGCGACTGGGGCGCTTACGGCGAGGCCCAGAAGAAGCTCAAGGCCGCGCTGGACCGGGCCGCGAAGGCGTCCGAGAAGGGCGGCAAGTCGGGCGGCTGAGCCGCCGACGGTGATCCCCGGGCC
>NZ_JBHYJC010000042.1:0-65802 GCF_042749045.1 Streptomyces sp. NPDC059008
CTGGGGGTTGTTGAGCGCGCGGGGGCCCACGCCTTGCGCCCCCTGCGCCTACCGGGCGCGGACCGTCAGGCCACGGCGCCCGCGAGCGCGCGCGGCCGCTCGGCCGGTTCCGGCCGCTCCGCCTCCGCCAGCAGCGCCACCAGCGTCTCCCGGGCGCGCGCCACCCGGGACCGTACGGTCCCCACGGGAGTGCCCATCACCCCGGCGGCCGCCGCGTACGGCAGCCCCAGCAGCTGCGTGAGGACGAACGCCTCCCGCCGCTGCGGCGCCAGGGCCGCCAGCAGCTCGGACAGCGCGACGCCCTCGTCGAAGCCCGGCACCCCGCGCGGCTGCACCCGCTCCGCCGCCGACTGCCAGTCGTCGGTCGCGGCCAGCCGCGGCCGGACCGCATGGGACCGGATCCGGTCCGCCACCACCCGCCGCGCGATGGTCAGCAGCCAGGTACGTGCCGAGGAGCGGCCCTCGAACCGCGGCAGGCTGCGCAACGCCCGTACGTAGGTGTCCTGCACCAGGTCGTCGGTCGCCTGCGGATCGCCGCTCAGGTGCGTCACATAGCGCCGCACATCGAGCTGGGTGGCCCGCACGAACTGCTCGACGGCCCGCTCGTCACCGGTACGGGCGGCCAGCGCCCAGCCGGTCACCGCCTCGTCATCCCGCATACCGCGACCGCCCCTCGCCGCACCGCGGTGCTTCGGGGAGGATGGACACATGCACTGCTCGCGCATCCGTACGGCCCTCTCCGCCCGCCTCGACGGGGAGCAACCGCCACCCGGCGTCACCCCCGGCGGGCTCGCCGCCCACCTTGCCGACTGCCATGACTGCCGGCAGTGGGAAGCCCGGGCGCGGGCCCTGACGGCGCGTCTCGACCGCGCCACGGCCCACTCCGAAGGCGACCCGGCGGCCGTCGACGCGCTGCTCGCCGGTCTGCGGTCGGTGTCCGCGGGGCCGGTGCCCCCCGGTGCGGTGGACACGGACGGCGGACGGGCCGGCTGAGCGGGCGGGGCGCGGCAGCCCGCGCCCGCGGACCGGTGTGCCGGCGTCGGACACCGGCGGCGGCGCCACCGGCATCCGGACAGGATTCATCATCTGGAGTCCTTCGCATGATCCGGTCACCGCACGTGGGCGGCGACCGGTGACAACGGAGCCGGGACCCGGGCGTCCGCGCTCGGCGCGCGACGCCCGTCCGCCCCTCGGCTCGGGAATTCGACCGTGCTGTCAGCCGACAGCCGGCTCATACGGCGGACCCCGCAGCGACATCGCATGGGCCAGCAGCAGCTTCTGCACCGCTCGCCGCGGCTCCTGCCGGGCCGCGCGCACGGCGGGCGGCGCATCGGGCAGCACCCCGCGCAGAACGAGCACCAGCGGGGCGAACAGCCAGGACGACACGCTCCGCACGAGCCGGAACGCCGCCCGCTCGCCGCCCCACAACCACCACGCGCTGAGCAGCGCGACCAGCAGGTGGGCGGCGAGCATGCCGGTGGCGCCACCGTGCATCCCCGCCATCTGACCGGACGCATCCAGCTGCGGCATCTGCCCGGCATGCTCCGCCGGGGACATCCCCGGCATCCCGGAGGCCCCGTGCATCCCGTGCACGGACGCCATCTGCCGATGCATCAGCTGCGTCATCTGGGCGGTGGCGCCGTCGGAGAGCCGCATGCCCTGCGCGCCGCACATCCAGGAGTCCGCCCACTGCCGCGCGAGCGACAGCGGCTCGCCGCCACCGCCGGAGCGGACCACCGCCTGGCCGAACGAGAAGGCGCTGTGCAGCGCCGCCTGGGTGCCGACGGTCAGCAACCCGACCAGCAGCGGGCCGCGTTCCCGGCCCGCGAAGCACCAGGCACCGGCCGCGGTTCCCGCGCCGGCCGTGAGCAGCATCCACGCGGGCACCGCGGCATCCGACATCACCGCGTGTCCCAGCGCAGCGAGCAGCACACACACCGCGGCGAACACCGCGGCCCGTAGCCCCCTGAGAACCTGCCCCGCATCCATGACAGGCCCATCGTCGCACCCCGTCTCCGGCGCCGATCACGAGGGGCACCGGAGGCGCGGTGCGTACGGGTGAAGCCGGTGGCGAGGTGGGTGCGCAGAGGTTAGAAGTCGGCGCTCGAACGCACCTATAGAGCTGTGACAGACCCTTTTGACGTGGCGATGCTGATGCTTGCCCGATCAGAGCCTGTTTCCGACCTGAAGCGCGACGGGGCGGCACCGGAGCCGAAGACCGTGCGACCGTCTCCAACGGGGGGAGAGGACCATGGCGGTGTCACCGCGGCATCGCGCGCAGGCGCGCGCGAAAGGCCCTGACGCGGGGATTCCTCTGATAGGGGGCGAGGCGCTGGACCAGCCGGGGGAGCGTGCCGTGCACGGAACCCTTGGCGAGCTGCTGGTGGTGCTGCAGCGCGTGGAAGCAGTGCTCGACGGCCGCCTCCACCTCGTGCGCGGCCAGCAGGACCTGTGCGAGCTGGGCGTGCAGCAGCGTACGGGCCTTGTGGTGATCGGCCGGCCGGTCGGCCAGGGAGCGTGCCAGCTCGGCCGCCGCGCCGTTGTGGTCCCCCAGCCGCGCGAGCACCTCGGCCCGTTGGTAGCGCAGGGCGGTCTCCGGGTAGCTGGTGAAGGGGCCCTCCGGTCCGGTGGCCAGGGCGAGCTGCCGTTCCGCCGCCCCGAGATCCGCGGCCGCCAGGCGGTGCCCGCCGGCGCCGGCACGCACGACGGCACGCCCGGCGTGCAGGAAGGCCCGGGTCGCGTGGGGGACGGCCGAGCCCGCGACGCCGAGTGCCGCCTCGCCGAGCTCGACGGCCTGGCGGTGGTCGCCCAGCCGGTGCGCCTGCACGCTCAGACAGCGCAGGGTGATCGCGTAGGAGCCGCGGTCCTCGGCCGCGTGGGCGAGTGAGAGGGCGACGTTGTAGTAGTGCAGTGCGAGGGCGGTGTGCCCGACATCGGACGTCATCGCGGCGAGCAGCAGCGTCAGATGGGCCCCGCCGGTGAGCAGGGAGCTGCGGACCGCCGGATCGGCGGGTGCGGTGAGCAGCGGCACCACGTCGTCGGCGAGGTACAGCGCCAGCGCGGGCCTGCCGTGGGCGCCGCCGTACTTCTCCCCCATCAGCGCGCTGTAGGACGCCATGGTCGTCAGCCGTGCCGCGTCCGCCGAGGTGGCCTGCCGCCCGCCTCCGGTGGTCCGCATGACCGGCGGGGGGCTCTTGTCCCAGCTGCGGAGCACGGGGGGCGGGGCGGAGATGACGGAGCGGGCCAGCGGCGCCCGGCGGGTGGGGTCGGCGTCCGCCCGGCACAGCGCGGCCAACCGCCGCACCGGATCGTCGCCGCGCAGCACGGCCGCCACCGTGTCGCCGCCCGCGTCCGGCGCCTCGAACCCGGTGTCGGCGGGCGTCAGCCGCCGTCCGACACGGCGGCTCAGCGCCTGCCCCACCAGCTCGTCGACCGGTGAACGGGGGCGCGATCCGTGGAGCCAGTGAGCCACGGAGGTCCGGTCGTAGCGCAGGTTCAGGCCGTGTGCCGCGCCCAGGAGGTTGACGGCGCGGGCGAGGTCCCCGGCGGACCAGTCGGCTTCGGCCAGCAGAGCGGCCAGCAGGCGATTGGGGCGCCGGCCCTTCATGATCCGTCTTTCATGATCCGTCTTCCCTCTCCGGACACGACGCACCGTGACGAGGTGCGGGGACTTTCAACACGTTCACGGACCCACCGCATGGCGGGCGTTCCCGCCCGACCGGATTCATGGTTCCGTTAAGGGGCGGACGTCGGCTATGCCCCGGGTTCCGGAAGGCGGATTTCCGGACACCGGCCGGCTCGCGCGCCGGTGAATTCTGCGCCGTATGCGCTCCGGCGGTCCGCACCAGGATTCCCCACGCACAACAACAGCAGCACCAGGCGCGGCACATGGCACCTCAAAAAACCTCTCAGCAGCAGAATTCCCGCAGTTCCTCACTCTGTACCCCCCGCGGCCCGGCCGCGGAATTGGCTCGGAACGAGCGGCCCCCCACCGTTGGCCGCCCGGCCGACTCTCCGCCCGGGAGCGAAAAGTGGCGCAGACCAGACGCCGCAACGAATTCCTGAGGTCCCTGCTGGCGGAGGCCCGCTGGACCCAGGCCGCGCTCGCCCGGTCGGTCAATGCGCTCGCGGCGGAAATCGACCTGGACCTGAACTACGACCGCACGGCCGTCTCCCATTGGCTCAGCGGTACGCAGCCCGCTCCGCCGGTGCCCGAACTCATAGCGGAAGCGCTGACCCGGCGCCTGGGCCGGTCCGTCTCGCCGAGTGCGGCCGGATTCGCCTGCGCCCCTTCCGGGCCGACGGGTGGGCGGCCACCCGACCATGTCTCGCCGGCCGAATCGGCGCTCACCGATTTGTGCAGCCTGGAGAGCGACCCCGCCCGCCGGGTGTCCGCACGACTCCAGCCGTACCGGGAAGCGGACCTCGCGGGCGCACGGACCGCACCGCGGTCCTGGACGGTGCGTTCCGCGGTGCGGCCCGAGGAGACCGAGGAAGAACTCGCCGTCGTCCGGCTCGCCGTGCGCTTCTACGCCGCGTCCTTCAACGCGCACGGTGGCCGGCGGGCCCGCTCGACCCTGGCCACCTACCTCGCGGACGACGTCGTCCCCCGGCTGCGGGAGATGACGGACCAGCACACCCACCGGGGCCTGCTGGTGGAGACCTCACGACTGACCTTCCTGCTCGCGCGGATGTACCAGGACGCATCCGTCCACGGACTGGCCCAACGCCACTTCCGCACTGCCCTGCGACTGGCCGCCGAGTCCGGGGACGCCACCACCTGGGCCGTCGTCCTGCGGGGACTGAGCGCCCAAGGACTCGCGCTGGGCCACCGGCGGACCGCGCTGCAGGCCGCCGAGACCGCCGCGTGCACCGCCGTCGCGCCGGACGGCGGCACCCGGGCGTTCCTGCTGTCCCAACTCGCCGTCGCCCAGGCCGCCTGCGGTCTGCGCCATGCGGCGCTCACCTCCTTGGGCACGGCCGAGCGCGCTGCCGAGTCGGGCCGGCGGCGCGGGTGCGCGCCGGGTCCCTTCCACACCTACACACCCGCGGCGCTGGAGTTCCAGAGCGCCGAGGTCTTCCGGCATCTGGGAGATCTACCGGCCGCCCGGGCGGCCCTGCACCACTCCTTGGCGCGGCGTCCGGGCGACGACCACCGCGGGCTGGCGCTGAGCCATGCCCGGCACGCCGAGATCCTCGTCGGCCTCGGCCATGTGGAGGAGGCCTGCGCCGCCTGGAGTTCCTTTCTCGACCAGTACGTCCATGTGCGGTCGGGCGCGGCGGATCTCGCGGTGAGCCGACTACGACAACTCCTCGCCCCTTTTCGCCCGCTGCCCGCGGTGACCGCGATTCTGCACCGTACGTCCGCCCTGACATCCGTTTATCCGAGAGCCTGAACCATTCGACCAACTGTGCGCTTTCACGTCTTTCAACATCTCCGCGTATCACGGCCACCCCCATCCTCGTGAAAGCCGCTGTTCAATCGAGGAGAAGCCGCCGCGGGACGGAAAGGAGCGGTGAACATGCGTGACACCACCGGCGTTTCCCCGGAAGAAGCCGACGCATTACCCCGCCAGGTCGTCCATCTCTTCCCGGGCCAGGGCGACTTCGCCGTCAGCCCGCTCGTCCGGGCGGCCCGCGCGCACAGCTGCGTACGCACCGCGGTCGCCGAGGTGTTCGGGGAAGCGGAGGAGGCGGGCCGGGAGTTCGGCATCACGCCCCTGGCGGAGGCGCTGCTGGGCGACTCGCCCCCCAGCGGCCGCGACCTCGCCGCCGCCACCGTCGGCACCGCCCAACTCGCCCTGTTCTGCTCCTCGATGGCGGTCCACCGGGCACTGTGCGCCATCGGGGCGGCACCCGACCAGGTGCTCGGTGTGAGTTTCGGGGAGATCGCGGCGCTCACCGCGGCCGGTGTCTTCGACATCGCCACCGGAGCCCGGATCGCCTGCCTGCTGGCACAGCAGTTGACGCACTGCGCGGGCGGGCTGACGCTGATCGGCGCCGCGGAGTGCCGCACCCATGCGCTGCTGCGCGAGGCCGGGTCCCCGGAACTGGCCCTGGCCTGCGTGAACGACCCCGGTGAGACCGTGGTCAGCGGCCCCGTCGCGGCCCTTGCCACAGTGGAGGAGTTCGCCAGGCGGCAGGGGGTGCCGGCCTCCCGACTGCGGCTGCCGTTCTCCTCCCACCACCCGTCGCTGGCCGGGCCGGCAGACGCCTTCGCGGCCTCGATGCGGCAGCTCGCCGCCCGCCCCGCCCGGATGCCGGTGCTCTCCGCCGTCCACGGCGGCCCCTACGGGCCCGGCGACGATGTGCGCCGTGGACTGGCGAACTGCCTGATCCGCCCCGCACGGCTGCCCAAGGTGCTGCACCAACTGACCACCCGTAGGACCGCGTTGCTCCTGGAGGCGGGAACCGGCAGCTCGCTGACCCGCAACGCACAGCACACCCTGCCGCCCGCCGCGGCCCGCGCCCACGCACCCCTCGCCGACCCCAAATTCCCCTGGACGCAGGCCGCCGCCCAGGCCTCCTCGCCGACCGGCGGTCCCCATCGCCCCTTGGAGCCGTCTCGATGACCACACGCCTGCCGCCGCGCGGTGAACTGCACGACCTCATCGACGGGACGTCCCCGGACCCGCTGCGCGGCCGACTGCGCGCCGCCCTGGCGGCCACCGACGAACCCCCGACCGCGGACCGCGCGGCGCGCGCCCACCGCATCCACCGGCGGCTGCGGCGCCTCGCCGACGCCCTGCCGCCGGCCGCCGAGCTGCTGACCGACCCCCGGCGGCTCGCGCTGCTCAGCGACTGCGTCGCGGTCGCCGACCCGCCGCTGTACATGGCCGCCCTCTCCCACTACGCGCTCTGCCTGGGGTCGGTGATCGCGCTGACGGACGACCCGGCCCGCCTCGGAAGCCAGTGGGAGGCGCTGGCCAGCGCCCGCTCCAAGGGCGTGTTCATGGTGACGGAGATCGGCGACGCCAGCAGCCACCTGGGAATCCGCACCACCGCCGAATTCGACCCGCGCACCGGCGGGTTCCGGCTCGGCACGCCGGACGCGGGGGCGGCCAAGTTCTCCTCCGTCGGCTCCTCGCGGATGCCGCAGACGGCCGTGGTGTGCGCACGGGTGCTGGCCGGTGGGGCGGACCGCGGGGTGTTCTCCTTCGTGGTGGACCTCACCGACGAGCACGGCCCGCTGCCGGGCGTGGAGATCTCCCGCGGCCTCGAACTGCCGGACCTGCCGATGGACTACGCGCTGGTGCGCTTCCACGACGTACGGCTGCGCCCCGAGCAGTGGCTGTGCGACCGCGCCCGCATCGACGCCGAGGGAGCCTTCCACGACCCGCTCGGCACCGCGGACGCCCGGCTCCAGCGGACCCTGTGCGTGGGACAGGTCCTGTGGGCCACGCTGCCCTCGGCGATGGCCGCCATGGCACGGGAGTGCGCGGTACAGGCGCTGCGCTTCTCCGCCCGCCGGCGGTCCCACGGCCGGCTGGCCCCGGGGGCGAGCGTGCTGACCTACCGCAACCAGCAGCACGCGCTGCTCGGTTGCCTGGCCGAGTCCTTCGCCCTCACCTGCGCCGGCCGGACGGCCCGCGAGATCTGGACCAGGTCGCGCGCCGAGGCCGCCCGCCGCGGCCCGGCGGAGGGCCGGGCGGACGGGATGACCTTCGCGCCGTGGACCGCGGTCGACCGCCCCCTGGCGGTGCTCAAGGCGCTCACCGTGCGCGGCACCGCGCGGGTGGCCGCCCAGTGCCAGCACCGGTGCGGGGTCGCGGGCTTCCTGCGGCCCAACCTGCTGGCGGGGTACCACGGGTTCGCCCACGCCTTCGACAGCGCCGGCGGCGACAGCGAGCTGATCCTGCTGGACGCCGGCCGGGCCCTCGCGGCGGAGGGCGCCCACAACGGGCGGCACGCCGCCGGCCGCCGCGGGGGCGTGGCGACGGCACCCGCCGTCCCGGCAGACCACCCCGCGTGGTGGCCGGCGGTCACCAGAGCCCAGGAGGCCCGTCTGGCCGGGGAGTTGCACCGGACACTGCAGCAGCGGACCCAGGCCGGGCTCACGGGCCTGGAGCTGTGGAATCCGCTGCTGGACGCGGCCGGTGAACTCGGCGAGGCGTACGGGAGCCGGCTCGTCGCCGAGAGCCTGGCCGGTGCCCTCGCGGCGGTCGACGATCCCGGGCTGCTCGCGGTGCTGCGTCCCCTGGTGGCGCTGTACGGGGCGGTCGAGGCGCGCCGCCTGGCCGGCGGCCTCCAGGCCACCGGCGTGCTGAGCGCGGCCACGGTGCGGGCGCTGCCCACCGTGCTGGACGGTCTGTGCGACCGGCTGATGCCCCATCTGCCCCTGCTGGAGGAGGCCATGGGCGCCGCGGGCGGTACGCCGCCCGCCCCCTTGGGTGCCGACGACTACGCCGCGGCCCTGACCGCGTCCCTCGACCCGCTACCGGAAGGGCCGTCATGAGCCATACCTGCCCCAGGATGCCCCGTATCGGAGTGGTGGGCATGGGCACCTACCTGCCCACCACCACCCGGACCAACGAGGAGGTCGCGGCGGCGGCGGGCGTCACACCGGAGTGGATCGCCCAGCGCACCGGTGTGCACACCCGGCATGTGGCCGACCCGGCAGAGGCCGCCTCCGATCTGGCGGCGGCCGCGGTGCGGGCCGCGGTGGCCGCCGCGAACATCGACATCGACCAGGTCGACGTGCTGATCGCGGCCACCTCCACCCCCGACGAGCTGGGCCCCTCCACCGCCTGCCGGGTCCAGGCCCTGACCGGCGCCCGCCACGCGGTGGCGCTGGACGTCAGCGCGGCCTGCGCCGGCTGGCTGTTCGCGGCCCGGGTCGCCCACGACTGGCTCCGCGGCAACCGCGGCGCACGGTACGCGGCGGTCGTCGGCGTCGAGGCCTACTCCAAGTTCATCGACCCCGCGGACCGCGGCACCGCCGTGCTCTTCGCCGACGGCGCGGCCGCCGCGATCCTGGGCCCCGTACCGGGCGGCGGCGGCTTCGCCGACTTCCGCCTCGGCTCCGACGGCACCGGCGCCCACCACGTGCTCATCCCCGCCGGCGGCAGCCGCATCCCGGCGAGCCCCGCCACGCTCGGCGCGCACCGCCACCACGTCCACATGGACGGCCGTGCGGTCCGCGACTTCATCGCCCGGATCTTTCCGCAGCTGGTCGGCGAGGCCCTGGTCCGCAACCGGCTCCGGCTGGAGGACATCGACGCGTACATCACCCACCAGCCCAACCCCGTGCTGTTGCGCGGCCTCGGCGAGCGCATCGGCATCCCGCCGGAGCGGCTGGTCATCGTCGGCGACGAGGTGGGCAACATCGGTGCCGCCAGCGCCCCGTACGCACTGGCCACCGCAGCCTCCCGCGGTCTGCTGCCGCGCGGCGGCCGGATCCTGCTCGCCGTCTTCGGCGCCGGTGTGACCTGGGGCAGCGCCCTGCTGACCTGGACCGGCGCACCCGCCATCCGGATAGGACCGGCCCGTACCCCGCACACCGCCCCACCCCCCGCCCGAACCCCCGCTGTGCAAAGGAGTTCCTGATGACCTCACTCGCCTCGTTCCGGCTGGACGGCGCGCGCGCCCTGGTGACCGGCGCCTCCCGCGGCATCGGCAGGGCCGTGGCCGTGGCGCTCGCCCAGGCCGGCGCGGACCTGGCGCTGTCCGCCCGGACCTCGGACGCGCTGAAGGAGACCGCCGGACTCGTCGCGGAGGAGGGGCGCACCGCGGCCCTCGTGCCCGGCGACCTCGCCGAGCCGGGTGCCGCGGACACCGTGGTGGACGCCGCCGCGGCCGGGCTCGGCGGGCTCGACGTCGTGGTCCACAACGCGGGCATCCTCCCCTCCCGGCCCGACGGCAGTCCCACGCTGGACGCCCTGCAGGACTCCGACCAGGACGACTGGGACCAGGTGCTGTCGGTCAACCTCAACGCCACCGCGGCCCTGTGCCGGCGCGCGCACCGCCACCTGGCCGCCTCCCCGCGGGCCGCCGTGGTGCTGATGTCGTCCCTCGCCGGTGTGGTGGGCACACCGAGGATGGAGGCGTACGCGGCCTCCAAGGCGGCGCAGATCTCGCTGGCCCGCAGCCTCGCGGTCGGCTGGGCCCGCGAGGGCATCCGGGTCAACGCGCTGTGCCCGGGCTGGACCCGTACGGACATGACGGCGTTCGCCTACTCCACGGGGCCGCTGTCCGACTGGCTGATGGCCCATGTCCCGCTGGGCCGTTGGGCCGAGCCGCACGAGGTGGCCTGCGCCGCGCTCTACCTCGCCTCGCCCGCCGCGTCCTACCTCACCGGTCAGGCGCTGGTGCTCGACGGCGGCGCGTCCGTCCCCGACGGCGGACTGGCCGGAATCCCGAAACCCCCCTCCCCGTTCGCCGCCTGACCCGACCACCCCGCGACCTGAGGACTGCCGACCATGACCAAGGTGAGCCCCACCGCCGTGATCGACGGCATCGGGACCTCTCTGCCCCCACGCGTGCTCTCCAACGAGGACGTCAGGCGCCGTGGTGTGCTGGACACCACCGACGAGTGGATCCGCTCCCGCACCGGCATCCTCCGACGCCGGGCCGCCGACGACCACACCAGCACCGGCGACCTCGCGGTGGCCGCCGGCCGGGCCGCGCAGGCCTCCGCGCGCGCCCGCGCGGACCTGGTCCTGGTCGCCACCACCACCCCGGACCGCCGCTGCCCGGCCACCGCCCCCGAGGTCGCCCACCGGCTCGGCCTGGACACGGTCCCCGCCTTCGACCTGGCGGCCGTGTGCTCCGGGTTCGTCTACGGCGTCACCGTCGCCACCGCACTGGTCCGGACCGGGGTCTGCGCCCGGCCGCTGGTGATCGGCGCCGAGAAGTACTCCAGCATCATCGACCCGCTGGACCGGGACACCGCGGTGATCTTCGGTGACGGCGCGGCGGCGGTGCTGCTGCGCGCCGGGGACCGTGCTGAGCCGGGTGCCGTCGCCGCTGTCGACTGGGGCTCCGACGGTGGGGGCAGCGACCTCATCGCCATCGCCGCCGGCGGCTGCCGCCAGCCCGACACCTCGCGCCGTCTGTGCCGTGAGGATCGCTACTTCCGGATGAGCGGCCGCGAGGTGTACGGGCAGGCCGTCCGCCGGATGACCGAATCGTCGCTGGCGGTGCTGGGACGGGCCGGCTGGCGGCCCGACACCGTCGGGGCGTTCATCGGCCACCAGGCCAACCAGCGCATCCTCGACTCGGTCGCCGACCGGGTGGGCATCACCCGGCGGTACCGCTTCGGCAACATCCGCGACGTCGGCAACACCGCCGCCGCCTCCATCCCGCTGGCCCTCGCCGACACCGCCCGACGCACGCTGGTCCGCCCCGGGACGCGGACGCTGCTGACCGCCTTCGGCGGCGGACTGACCTGGGGTTCGCTCGCGATGAGCTGGCCCTCCGCGCTGCCCTGGGCGCACGATCCCGAACCCCGTACCACCCACACCACCACCCACCCCGCGCGCCGGAGGAAGCAGCCATGGAAAGTGTCTACGACCACCTCGTGACCGTACTGGCGGACAAGTTCGAGGTCGACGCCGACGCCATGCGGCCCGACAGCACACTGGCCGGCCTCGAACTCGACTCGCTCGCCGTCGTCGAGCTGTACGTCACGCTCCAGGAGCACTTCGGCACCCCCCTGGAAGAGGACGACTCCGCCGCCGGCCTGACGCTGGAACAGTTCGCCCGGGCCGTCGACGCACAGCTGTCCGCGGCCGGCGCGCCGTCCGACGGCGGAGCCCCCCGGTGAACGGTCGCGGCGCGCACGGGGACCTCGCCGTCACCGGCATCGGGCTGGTCACACCCGCCGGCGCCGACACCGCGCAGACCTGGGCCGGCGTCTGCGCGGGGCGGGGCACCGCGGCGGAGGACCCCGCACTGGCCGGGCTCCCGGTCTCCTTCTCCTGCCGGGTGCCCGGCTTCGATCCGCGGACCCGGGTGCCCGGAGCCCGGCCCTGGCGCTACGACCGGTTCACCCAGTTCGCGCTGGCGGCCGCCGGTGAAGCCGTCGCCGACGCCGGACTGGACCCGGCCGTATGGGACGGCTCCCGGGTCGCGGTCGTCCTCGGTTCGGCCGCCGGGGGAGTGCAGACCTACGAGGACCAGTTCCGCAGGCTCCTGCACACCGGCCCCCGGTCGGTCTCACCGCTCACCCTGCCCGGCTTCCTGCCCAACATGGCAGCGGGGCAACTGGCGATCGCGTTACGGGCGCACGGCGCGGTGCTGCACACCGCCACGGCCTGTGCGTCCGGCGCCACCGCCATCGCCCTCGCGGCCGTGCTGCTGCGCACCGACGCCTGCGACATCGCCGTCGCCGGCGGGGCCGATGCCATGGTCACACCGCTGTGTGCCACCGCCTTCGCGAGAATGGGGGCGCTCTCCCGGCGCCACGGCTCCCCGGCCGCCGCCTCCCGGCCCTTCGACGCCGCCCGCGACGGCTTCGTCCTGGGCGAAGGGGCGGGCGTACTCGTCATGGAGCGGGAGACCGACGCGGCCGCCCGGCACGCGCCGGTGCACGCCTGGCTCGCCGGATGCGGGCTGACCGCCGACGCCCACCACCAGGTCGCCCCCGACCCCGAGGGGCACGGGCTGCGGCGGGCCATGGAGCAGGCGGTGCGGACGGCCGGCGCGGTCCCGGGCGAGGTCGACCACATCAACGCGCACGGCACCGGCACGCCCCTGAACGACCGCACCGAGGCCGCCGCCCTCCACAAGCTGTTCGGCGCCGACTCCCCGTCGGTGACCTCCGCCAAGGGCGTCATCGGCCACACCATGGGGGCGGCGGGCGCCGTCGAGGCGGCCCTGACCGTGCTGACGGCGGAGCACCGACTCGTCCCGCCCATCGCCAACCTCCAGCGGCCCGAACCGGAGTGCCGCGGGCTGGACCTGGTGAGCGGCGGGCCCCGCCGGCAGGACGTCCGCCTGGCGCTCAGCAACTCCGCGGGCTTCGGCGGACACAACACGGTCCTCGCCTTCCGGCCGGGACCACCGCCACCCGACCCCTCCCACAACGGAGCCCGCCCCACCCACCGCGGGTCCCACACCCCTCACCGCGGAGGATGAATGCCGTACCGCGCACCCGTCGCCACGACCCCCGACACCCGGATCCCGCACCTGGGAAGGCTGTACGACGCCGTCCGGCAACGCAATCCCGGAGAGCCGGAATTCCATCAGGCGGTGCGCGAGGTCCTGGACTGCCTCGCACCGGCACTGGCCGCCCATCCGGAGTTCGCCGAGCCGGGCCTGATCGAGCGCATCACCGAACCCGAACGGCAGGTGATGTTCCGGGTCCCCTGGCAGGACGACTCCGGGACCACCCTCGTCCACCGGGGATTCCGGGTGGAGTTCAGCAGCACCCTGGGCCCCTACAAGGGCGGCCTGCGCTTCCACCCCTCGGTGAACCTCGGCATCGTCAAATTCCTGGGCTTCGAGCAGGTGTTCAAGAACTCCCTCACCGGACTCGGCCTCGGCGGCGCGAAGGGCGGCAGCGACTTCGACCCACGAGGCCGCTCCGACCGCGAAGTGATGCGCTTCTGCCAGTCCTTCATGACCGAACTCCACCGCCATGTCGGCGAGCACACCGACGTCCCGGCCGGCGACATCGGGGTGGGCACCCGGGAGATCGGCTTCCTCTTCGGCCAGTACCGGCGCATCACCAACCGCTGGGAGGCCGGCGTGCTCACCGGCAAGGGCCGCGAATGGGGCGGATCCGCGCTGCGTACGCAGGCCACCGGGTACGGCAACGTGCTGTTCGCCGCCGAGCTGCTGCACACCCGCGGCGAGGATCTGGACGGCCGGCGGGTCGCGGTGTCCGGCTCGGGCAATGTGGCCCTGCACTCGATCGCCAAGGCCCAGGACATGGGAGCCCATGTGGTCACCGCCTCCGACTCCGAAGGCTGCGTGGTGGACGACAAGGGCATCGACGTCGAACTCCTGCGCCAGATCAAGGAGATCGAGCGCGGCCGGATCAGCGCGTACGCACGGCGCCGGGGCAGCTGCGCGGTCTACGTCCCCGGCGGACGGGTCTGGGACGTCCCCTGCGAGGTCGCACTGCCCTCGGCCACCCAGAACGAACTGGACGCCGATGCCGCGACGACGCTGGTCCGCCACGGCGTCAAGGTGGTGTCCGAGGGCGCCAACATGCCCACCACCCCCGACGCCGTCCGCATCCTGCACGAGGCCGGAGTGGCCTTCGGGCCGGGGAAGGCCGCCAATGCCGGCGGCGTGGTCACCAGCGCCTTCGAGATGCAGCAGAACTCCCGGCGGGAGAGCTGGAGTTCCCTCCAGGTGGCCGAGCGGCTCGCCCAAGCGATGCGCACGATCCACGACACCTGCCGCCAGACCGCGGAGCGCTACGGCGCCCCGGGAAACTACGTGCTCGGCGCCAACATCGCCGGCTTCACCCGCCTGGCCGCCGCGGTGCTCGCCCAGGGGGTGGTGTGAACGCGCGGCCCCGCCCGACCGGCCGGGCGGGGCCGCGAACTGACATGCCGTCAGTCGACGGTGTCCATGAAGTGCAGCATCCGCTGGTTGACCTCCTCCGCATGGTCGATCTGGGGTCCGTGGCCGGTGGCGGAGATGATCTCGGCGCGGGCTCCCGGCACCAGGCGGGGAACGCGCTCCACCTGCCGCTGCGGGTGCACCATGAGGCTGCGGCTGCCGAGCACCAGGTAGAGCGGGGTGCGGAGGGTGCGCAGTTCGTCCTCGGTCAGGGGGAGCGGGGCCGGGCGGCGGATGCGGTAGGCGCGCACCCCCGCGTGGACCATCGCGCGCAGCTCCGGCACGACGAGGACCGGCTGCTCCAGCCAGGCCGCCAGCCGCGGGCGCCACGCCTTGGGCGCGAAGGTCGCGAAGAGGCCGACGAAGATCCAGGTGAAGAAGCGCAGGCCGACCTTCTCCAGCCCGCCCGGGTCGAGCAGCGTGACCGACGCGAGGCGGCCGGGCCTGCGATGCGCCTGGTTCAGCACCAGCCACCCGCCGTAGGAGGAGCCGACCAGGTGCACCCGGTCGAGGCCGAGCCCGGCGAGCGCCTCGTCCAGCCACTGTGCGGCGCGCTCGGGTTGGTGGATGGCTTCGCGCTGCTCGCTGCGCCCGGGGTCACCCGGTGTGTCGAGGGCGTAGACCGGCCGTTCGGCGCTGAGCGCCGCGGTGTTCGGGTACCACATGGCGGAGCAGGAGCCCGCCCCGTGCACCAGCACCACCGGGGTGCGCGACGCGGCGGCGGGGTCCGCGGGGGCGTAGCGGTAGACGTGCGTGGTGCCGAAGGTGGTCTCCACGTCCAACTCCTCGCTGGCGGGCGCCCCCAGCGCGAAGACCGCGTCGCAGGCCGCGAAGTAGCGGTCGCGCAGGGCATCGCTCACATAGCGGCCGACATCGGTCCGGGCGCGGGTCATGGTCTCGGGCACGTGGCCACCTCCTGGTGCGTCCATCTTTGTGGTGCGACCGTATCACCATGATGGTACGGCCGTATCATGAAGGTGGCCGACCGGGCCCAGACCGAGCGAACCGAGAGCGGAGAAGCGGCCGATGCCGAAACGGGTGGACCACGAGGAACGACGTACCGAGATCGCCGAGGCGCTCGTCCGGGTCGCTGGGCGGTGCGGACTCCACGCCGTGGGGATGCGCGACGTGGCGGCGGAGGCGGGAGTGTCGCTGCGGCTGGTGCAGTACTACTTCCAGACCAAGGAGAAGCTGCTGCTCTACGGGCTGCAGCACCTGACCGAGCGGTTCGGCGAGCGGGTCACCGCCCGGGTGCGCGCCGCCGGGGAGGACCCCGGGCCGCGGGTGGTGATCGAGGCCGTGCTGAAGGCGTCGCTGCCGACCGACGAGGCCGGCATCGGCTTCCACCTCGTCTACACGTCGTACGCCATCCTGTCCGTCACCGACCAGGCACTCGCCGACCAGCCCTTCGCCGACGACCCCGCCGCGGCCGAGGACGCCGTGACCGGTCTGCTCCAACAGGCACAGCGGGCCGGCCTCACCCCGCCCGGCACGGACGCCCGCGTCGAAGCGATCGGCCTGCTCGCCATGGCCGCCGGACTCGGCACCAGCATCCTGGTCGGCCACCGCACGCCGGAGTCCGCCGCGACCGTTCTCGACCACCACCTCGACCGGCTCTTCCCGCCCCGCGGTGGAGACGCACCGCCGGCCGTGGAGTGAGTACCCGCCCCCACGCGGCTGAGTACGCCTCCTGGTGACGGCGGGCGTCAGGGACGCGTTGACTCGCTCCCATGACTGATGCGACCGCGCCGGCGCCGCAACACGCCCCGTACGGCGCGGTGCCGGAGACCTTCGCCGGGCACCACGCGGCAACCGCCAACGGGTTCCGGGCGCCGAACGTCCCCCTGCCGACGCGGCGGACCCGCGATCCGCAGTGGTGGTGCCCGGCGGCGATCGCGCTGTCCGTCATCGGGCTGCTCTGGTTTCCCGGCTTCTTCCTCTACTGCTTCGCGACGATGGCCACGGACTCCTGCGGCCCGGACCACTGCCCTGCCGGCATCACCGTCCCGCTGGTGAGCGCGCCTTGGCTCTACCTGACCGGCGCGGGCCTGGCTCTGCTCTCCGGCGCCTTCCCCTGGACCCTGCGCTGGCGCACCGCGCGCCTGGCTCTCGCATCGGGCGGCGCGGCCGCCGCCGTCTCGGCGCTCCCTTTGCTGCTCGCCGTCTTCATCTGACGGCCGGTTCCGAGGCGAACTCCCGGGCCGGGCCCGGTGGCCGGTCGGTCACGCCGGTCGTGCGGTGGGTGGATCCACCGCCGGTGCGTTCCTCCCCTTCCCGGGCCGGGTGAGCCTGCGCAGGGCGAGGCAGCCGCCGATGCCGGGGAGCAGCGACAGGGCGATCGTGGGCGGTGTGCGCCGCGGGGTACGGGCCACGGCGACGACGGTGAACAGATAGGCGCAGCCGTGGGTGGGGCCGACCAGGGAGGAGAGCGCCGGCAGATGCGCGGTGGCGAGGTTGGCCAGCATCACCACGAGGGTGGCCAGTTCGACGCCGGCGGCGATCCGCAGCGCCCGGTGTGGATGCCGCACGCTCATGCCCCCGTCGTCGAACCGGGACGGATGATCATCAACACGGTCACCGCGGCCCACAGCAGATTGAAGACCCCGGTGAGCATGGCCAGCCGGCCCGTGGCGCCGGCCGCGACGGAGCCGGCCGCGCCGCCGAGCTGTTCCAGGAGCGCGTCCTGGCCGGGCAGGACGAGCACCGCGAGGACGCCGGCCGCCATCGCGGTCAACACGATCGACACGACGAGCCAGGCGTCCCCGAGGACGCCGAGGCTGCTCGCCGTGGCGAACCCGAACACCGGCACCGCCAGGCCGACTCCGGCGTAGACCCGGCAGATGCGGTGCAGGAGCCGGACCGTACCGAGCGCGGCGGCGTCGGGACCGGCCGCTTGGGCGCGCCGGGCGGCGGGGGGAAACATGCTGGCGGCGACGGTCACGGGTCCGACGGCGACGATGGCGGCCAGGACGTGCAGGGAGAGCAGGAGCTTGGTCATGGGGCGCCCTCAGAGGGCGACGGGCGCGGGGCCGCGGTCGCTCCACACCACGCCTCGACGCTCATGGGCGAACAACTGCTCCACGGCGTGGGCTACTTGCGGCCCGATCTCGCGCTCCAGCAGATACAGGCCGAGGTCCAGGCCGGAGGTGACGCCCGCACCGGTGACCAGGTCGCCGTCGTCGACGACACGGGCCGCCACCGCGGTCACACCGGCCGCCTCCAGCAGGTCCGTTCCCTGGTGGTGGGTGGTGGCGCGGCGGCCTTCCAGGAGCCCGGCCAGAGCCAGTACGAGCGAGCCTCCGCACACGGTGGCGACGGTCACTCCGGCGTCGTCCATCGCCGCCTTGAGCAGACGGGGCAGTGCGGTCTCCACGGCGCGGGCCAGCACCGGCCGGATGCTGCCGTCGGCGGTCGCGTCGCCGGTCCCGCCGGCGTTCTCGCCGTCGGCGGGCTCCGCGTCCGCCTCGCCCACCCGGCCCGCCGCGCCGGGCACCAGGACCAGGTCGGCCCGCTCCGGCGCCAGGTGGGCGGTCGCCCGCAGCGTCAGGCCGCCGATACCGCTGACGACCTCGCGCGGACCTTCAGCCGATACCAGTTCGACGGTCACGGCGCCGCCGGACGCGATGCCGCCCGCGTAGAGGACCTCGTAGGGAGCTATGACGTCGAGCGGATCGAAGCCGTCGAACAGGACGAGCTGGGCGTGCATGGGAATCCCCTTTGTCGCTTGACGGGCGGTCTCACCCCTGATCGCCACCGACGGTAGTCAGCACCCCCGCACGCCCCCAGTAGCGAGATCGACAACCTTCAACGGGATATCGCCAACTGCTCCGTCGACCCTCCGCCGACTGCGCGGAACGCCGCACCAGCACGGGTCCCGCGCGAGAGCCAGCCCAGGGGGGCAGCACGGGTCCTGCGCGAGATCCACCCCAGGGACCAGCACGAGAACCAGCAGGGGACCAGTTATCAGAGTCCGCGCTGTTCCCCGCCCCTGCGGCCCATCTCTGTCCCTTCGTACCCTCGGCGGGAATCCGGTGGCCCGGTAGATTGCCGCCATGCACACCGTCGCCGTCCTCGCCCTGGATCAGGTGATCCCCTTCGACCTCTCCACCCCCCTGGAGGTCTTCGCCCGCAGCCGGCTGCCGGACGGCCGGGCGGGCTACCGGGTACGTGTCTGCGCCGAGCAGCCCGAGGTCGACGCGGGGGCGTTCACCTTGCGCGCCCCCTGGGGCCTGGACGCACTCCGCGAGGCCGACACGATCGTCGTGCCCGGCACGACCGACGAATCCGGCACCCTGTCACCCGCCGTCCGGAAGGCCCTCGAACAGGCCGCCGCCGACGGCACCCGTATCGCCTCCATCTGCGTGGGCACCTTCATCCTCGCCGCCGCCGGACTCCTCGACGGGCTGCGCGCCACCACCCACTGGATCGGCGCCGCCCATCTCGCCGCCGCCTACCCGGACATCGACGTCGACCCGGACGTGCTGTACGTCGACAACGGGCAGATCCTGACCTCCGCCGGCGGGGCCGCGGGTCTGGACCTGTGCCTGCACATGATCCGCCGTGACTACGGCTCCGCCGTCGCCGCCGACGCCGCCCGGCTGTCCGTCATGCCGCTGGAACGCGAGGGCGGCCAGGCCCAGTTCATCGTCCAGCAGCACCCGCCCACGCCCCGTGGCGCCACCCTCGAACCCCTCCTGGCCTGGCTGCAGGACAACATCGCCCGGGACCTCACCTTGGCGGACATCGCCACCCGCGCCGGATTGAGCACCCGCACCCTGCTGCGGCACTTCAGCGAGCAGACCGGCAGCACACCGCTCCAGTGGCTGCACCGCGCCCGCGTCCGGCAGGCCCAGCACCTGCTGGAGAGCACCGACCACTCCGTCGAACGGATCGGCGCCCAGGTCGGCTTCGGCTCGGCCACCACCTTCCGCGACCGCTTCAAACGCACCACCGGCGTCAGCCCCCACACCTACCGCAGGACGTTCCGCTAGCCGGTGTTCCGGCCGGTGTCCCGGCGCGGCGTCCCTCGCGTACGAGCCGGCCTCAGACGCCCTCCGCGGCGTCCTCGGCGTCGTCCAGGAGGTGAGGGCCGTTGTTGCGCACGTTGTTGACCGCGGTGGACACCGCCCGGGCGTCCAGGTGCCCGGCGGCGGGGGCCGCCAGCAGCGCGCGGAGCTCGTCGGCGTCGTGGTGGGCTGGGTCGAGCCAGGTGCTCCAGTCGTCGGGGGCGATGGCCAGCGGCATGCGCGGGTGGACGCGTCCGGCGGCGTCGGTGGCCTCGGTCGTGATGAGGGTGCAGGTCGTCCACCACGCCCCGGACGCCTCGTCATCGGATACGCCGGGGTCGCGCCAGAATTCGTAGAGGCCGGCGAGCGCCATGACCTGGCCGTCCTCGGGACTGATGAAGTACGGCTGCTTGCGGGCCTTGGCGGTCCTGGTCGCGGCGACGGCCTGCCACTCGTAGAAGCCGTCGGCCGGCAGCAGACACCGCCGCTTGGCGAAGGCCCGGCGGTAGGCCGGCTTCTCCGCGACGGTCTCCACCCTGGCGTTGATCATTTTCGCGCCGACGTCCAGGCTCTTCGCCCACGACGGCACCAGGCCCCAGCGCAACGGTCGCAGCTGCCGCGTGATCTCGCCGGTGTCGCGTTCGACGCGCTCCAGCACCGACCACACATGGTCGGTCGGGGCGACGTTCCAGCTCGGGTCCAGCGCCTGGTCGGGGTCCCAGCGGGCGACGTCGAACGTGGCCGCGAGATCCTGCGGACGGCGGGTGGAGACATATCTTCCGCACATGCCTCCACCCTGCCACGCGGTCGCCGGCCGCCCGGCACCCGTGCCGGCAGGGCGCCCGGTTTGATAGGCAAGTCTCCACTTGCCTATGGTGGGGTCATGTCGGAGGATGTCTTCAAGGCGCTGGCCGACCCCACCCGTCGGCGCATCCTTGACGAGCTGGTGGAACGGGACGGCCAGACCCTGTTCGAGATATGCGCACGGCTGGCGACGAAGCACGGTCTGGGGCTGTCCCGCCAGGCGATCAGCCAGCACCTGGCCGTACTCGAATCCGCGGGTCTGGTCCGCGCGCGGCGCCAGGGCCGCTACAAGTTCCACGACCTGAACACCGAACCCCTTGAGCGCGTCATGACCCGATGGCTCAGGCCCGATGCACCGGAGAGCACCCCATGAGGATCCATGTGACCAGCGTCTTCGTCGACGACCAGGACAAGGCCCTGCGCTTCTACACCGACGTCCTGGGCTTCGTGAAGAAGCACGACGTCCCGCTGGGCGGCGGGGCCCGCTGGCTGACCGTGGTCTCCCCGGAGGCCCCCGACGGGACCGAACTGCTGCTGGAGCCCTCCGGCCACCCCGCGGTGCAGCCGTACAAGACGGCGCTGGTCCAGGACGGCATCCCGGCCACCTCCTTCGCCGTGGACGACGTACAGGCGGAGTTCGACCGGCTGCGCGGCCTCGGGGTGTACTTCACCCAGGAGCCGCTGGAGATGGGCACGGTCACCACCGCGGTGCTGGACGACACCTGCGGCAACCTGATCCAGATCGTGCACGGCGCGTAGGGCGCCCGCCGCGACCCGCCCTGGTGCCGGCCGCTGCCTAGTAGCCGAGTGCGGCGAACCAGTCGTCCCGGCCTCTGCGGGTGAGGTCGAGGAGGTGCCACACCGGGCTGAGCAGGTCGATGCCCCGCTGGTCGATGTCGTCGGACATCCGGGGGTGCACCGAGTAGAAGTGGCGCACCGACCCGTCGTCGTCGCGGGTGAACACCGACACCGTCGAGTCCTGGTTGCCCTCGGCGTCCTCGCTGCCCAGGTCGTACTTGAAGGTGCTGGACCCGGCGCTGAGCAGACGCAGATCCGTCCACTGCCGGTTGCGGGCGTGCGCGCGGAGCGCGGGCAGGTCGGCTGCGGCGACGATCGCCAGGTCCACGTTCTGCGCGAGGTGGCGGGCCACGCCGTTGAACCCGTCGCACCACATCGTGCACATGGGGCACGGCTCGGTCTGCCGCTTGCCGTACATCAGGTGGTAGACGACCAGGTCACGTCCGGGCCGGGTGAACAGCTCGCCCAGGCGCACGGTCCGCGCCGGCGCGTCACCGGCCGCCAGATCGGCGGGGCCCTCCTCGAACACGTAGTCGTCGACGACGGGGCCCAGCGGCAGCCGGCGGCGCAGGTCGGCGACGCGTTCACGATGGCGCATCAGCTCGATCTCGGCCTGCCGCAGCTCCTCGCGGGCGTTGAGGTATTCGGCCGACTCCCCGGTGAGATTGGTCAGACGCATCGCTACTCCCGGCCTGGCTGCGGTCTGGCGGTCACCAGTCGCTCTGGCCGACCACCGTATGCCCGCGCGCCGGGGCCCGTCGGGCAGCGAAATGACCAGGGCGCGGTCGGTGCACTCCTTCGGATCAACCAGACCCACCGCTCCGGCCCAGGCGCGAGTGCGCGCGTGCGGCCACCGAGGTGGCAGGCGTGGCGCGGTCGCGTGACCGTGAACGTTGGTGACGGTCTGTCAGGGTATCGCCACTTAGTGTGCTCTCGGCGGTGATCGCCCCCCCCCAGGTGGTCGGCCGCCCCTCCGGGCTCCGTCAGGAGCCACCACGTTCAGAAGGGATGACGCATGATCACCGATGCGCTGCGCACGGAGTACGAGCACCGTTTCTCCCTGTACGACACCGACGGCGACGGCTACCTGACCGCGCAGGACTTCACCGAGCGGGCGCGCCGCATGGCCGACGCCGCGGGCGAACCCGCGGAGTCCCCCAAGGCGCAGGCGGTGCATGCCGGGATGCGCAACATCTTCGAGCAGCTCGCCGCCCTGACGGACGTCGACGCCGAGGGACGGCTGGACCGGGAGCAGTTCATCGCCGCGTTCGTACGCGCCAGCGAGTCCGGGGACATCGGCCGGATGGTGTGGCCGTCGATCGCGGCGACGGTGGCACTGGCCGACACCGACGACGACGGTGTGGTGAACCGGGCGGAGTTCACCGCTCTGCAGCGGGCGACCGGCTTCTCGGACGCGCAGGCGGAGCAGGCCTTCGCGGCACTGGACCGCGACGGCGACGGTCAGTTGAAGGTCGCGGAGTACCGGGCCGCCATGCGCGAGTAGACCTGGGGCGCCCAGGCGCTCCTCGGTGCGCGAAAGGGCGGCCAGTCCGCCGCGCACCCGCTATATGAAAATGGATCCCATTCTCAAGTGGGGTGATCGTGCATGCTGGCCCTCGGGGCGCCCCCCGTCACAGCGCCACGATCACCGCATAGGCGATGAAGAACATCGCGCAGAGCACGACGAGGATGCCGAGGATGATGACCGGGCCCTTGGACCAGCCCTTCGTCTGTACGTCGCGGGGGCCGGTTTCCGCGCCCGTGCTGCCCTCGCCCGGCGGGGTTTCCCCGGGCGGTACCCCGCCACCAGGGCCGAGGCCGGGAGTGCGGTCCGGATCCGAATTCTGAATGCCCATACCTCAAGACTGCCCGATATTCGCGGAAACGGCCGCCTCAGCCGTGGTCGATTTCGTGGCTGCCGAGTCGCTGCCGAGTCGCTGCCGGGTCGCTGCCGGGTCGGTATCGAGTCGGTGGTGGGTCGACGGTGGTCGGTGGCGCCGGTGGGTTGTGGGGCTGTCGTGCGGCGGGACGGTGCGGGGGTCGCCTCGAGGGGTGGCGGGGCGTCCTGGAGCCCATGCCGATGATTCCGCGCGACCGTATGATGGGACTCTGCGCTGGATACGAGCTTTCCAGGCGAGATCCGAAGGTGGATCTCGGTCCGCTCGGAACGCTGCTGCCACCATCCGAATGACCCTGAAGGAGCACGGCATGGGCATCGGAAAGAAGGCCAAGAGCATCGGCCAAATGGCCGAGGGAAAGGCCAAGGAAACGGTCGGGAAGGCCGTGGGTAACGCAAGCCTGGCGAGAAAAGGCAAGGCCGAAATGGTCAAGGGGAGAGTGAATTACGCGATGGAGCGGGGCAAGGACAAATTCCGGCACTGAGGAACACGCTCACGCGCCGCTGAGTGACACGCTCACGCTCCGCTGAGGAACACGCTCACGCGCTGACGATCACGGCCCGCCGCCGCCCTCCGCGCCACGGCGGGCCCACCCGCCCGCGCCGCTCCCCTGAGTCGCGGGTCGCACTCCACGGCCGCGGCGCGTCCTGCCGCGGCCGCGGCCCGTCCCCACGCCCCGCCCCGCTCCTGGCTACGGCCGCGGCCCGACGACGTCCTTCCCGCGCCGGACCGTGATCGCCATGGCCGGGCATACGTCGGCGGCGTCCAACGCGCGCTCGTCCTCCTCGATCCGGTCGTTCAGCGGCCGGGCATGGGCGCCGTCGAGGGCGAAGAGGTCCGGTGCGATGGCGGCGCAGGAGCCCGACGCCAAACACTGGTGCGGGGCGATGTCCACTTCCCATGGCATCCGCGCACTCACCACCCCACCGGCATGACCCGCGGGCCGCGTACCAGCATCTGGCTCTTCCACTCCAGATCGCCGGCCAGGTGCAGCTTGGGGAACCGGGTGATCAGGGCGCTGAGCGCCTCCTGCAGTTCCAGGCGCGCCAGCGGGGCGCCGAGGCAGTGATGGGCGCCGTGGCCGAACCCGAGGTGCTGGTTGCCCGCCCGCGAGATGTCCAGCGTGCCGGGCGAGTCGAAGCGCAGCGCATCGCGGTTGGCCGCGCCCACCGCCACCAGTACGGGGGTGCCGGCCCGCACCAGGGTGCCGCCGACCTCGACGTCCTCCTTGGCGTAGCGGGCCTGCCCCGCGCCGCTGCCCAGCGGGACGAAGCGGAGCAACTCCTCGACCGCGCCGCCGATCAGACCGGGCTGCTCGCGCAGGAGGGCGAGCTGGTCGGGGTGGTCGAGCAGGGCGAGGACGAAATTGGGGATCTGGGTGGCGGTGGTCTCGTGCCCGGCGACCAGGATGCCGACGCACAGGTCGACGAGTTCGAGTTCGGACAGCCGGTCGCCGACGTCCCGGGCCTCGATGAGCGCGGTCATCAGGTCGTCCTGCGGTGCGCGCCGGTGCTCGTCGATCAACTGGCTCATATAGGCGCGGAGTTCTTCGAGGTTGGCGTCGAGCTCCTCGGCGGTCAGCGAGCTCGTCGACAGGGCGGCGTCGCTCCACACCCGGAACCGCGGCCGGTCCTCGGTCGGTACGCCGAGCAGCCGGCAGATCACCGCGACGGGGATGGGCAGCGCGTAACGGTCCACCAGATCGGCCGGCGGTCCGGCGGCCGCCAGCTCGTCGAGGAGTTCGTTCGTCAGCTGCCTGACCTGCGGCCGGAGCTTTTCGACCTGGCGGACGGTGAACGCCTTGGCCACCAGCGCCCGCAGCCGGGTGTGGTCGGGCGGGTCCATGCCCAGGATGCCGCTGTCGCGGCGGCCCTCGGACTGCCGGGGCTCGTCGTGCCGCGCGCTCTCGGCGCGGCTGAAGCGCTGATCGCCGAGGACGAAGCGGGCCTCGGCGTAACGGGTCACGAGCCAGGCCGGCTCGCCGTAGGGCATCCGTACCTTCAGCAGTCCCGGACGATGGCGCGCGCGCTCGTACTCGTCGGACAACTCAAGGCTCTCGGCGACATTGAAGGGGTAGGAGAGGGGTGCTGTGTCGGCTGTGGTCACGGCGACCTCCCTTGTGTAAGCACCTGCTTACAAAGGTAGGCCGCTCCCTCGGGGCGGTCAACGACGCGATGTGGCCGTCATGGTGACGGTCCGACGGAGAGGAGCGTGACGAGACGATGGGGCAGACCCCGCAGCACGGCCCGGCGGGCGCATACCGCAGGGATGCGCAGGGCACCCGGCTGCGTCTGCTCGACGCGGCCTCGGAACTGTTCGCGGAGCGCGGTTACGAACGGGCGACGGTACGGGACATCGCCGCCCGCGCCGGGGCCAACCAGGCCCTGCTGTTCCGCTACTTCGGCTCGAAGAAGGCCCTGTTCGGAGAGGTGATGGCGCGCGGCGGACAGGAGCAGCTGCGGACCACCCCCGCCGAGCGGCTGTTCGAGGTCGCGCTGCGCGGCATGCTGGCCGGCGGCGCGGAATCCGACCGTTCGCTGGAGGTCTGCCTGCGCTCGATCGGCGGCAGCGACGAGATCGCGGACGCGCTGCGGGGGTTGGGGGAGGAGTACGCGGACGTGCTCGCCACGCTCTCCCGCTCCGACAACGGCGGACTCCGCGCCGATCTGGCGCTCTCCTGGCTGCTGGGAATTGGCTTGATGCGGGTGGTGGTCGCCAAGGAACCACTGGCGAGCGCGGACCCCGACACGGTCTGCGCGCTCGTCACGGGCGCCCTGGGAAGCCTGCTCGAAAGCCTGCCGGACGGCGGGGAGCAGGCGGACGTGCTGCGTTCCAGTGACTCCGCGGCGGGGCACCACCAGAGGGGTGAAACGCCACTCTAACGTCGCGTTTGCAGAGGATATTCCTTTTCTGCAGATTCGAGTGAAGGTGGGAACATGCTCCGTTCGATCCCTCGTGGCCTCGCAGTGGCCGGGTTGACCGCGGCCGTCCTGGTCGTGCCGGCAGCGGGCGCCGCCACCGCGTCCCCCAACGGCGCGCAGCGCGCACTGTGCGACATGCACTGCGGCAAGGACCACACCGGCAGCAAGGGCCACAGCGGCAACAAGAGCAAGGACCACAAGGGCAAGAAGGGCAAGGGCCACAAGAAGGACGGCTACGAGTACGGCCGTCACCTCTTCCACCCGCACGGCTTCCCCTACGGACTGGGCAGGGACGGCCTGCTCGGCCTCGGGCTGCTCGGGCTCGTCTGACACCCACCAGGTAGTCCACCCAGTGGGCCCGGGGCCTCCTCCCGGGCCCACTGCCGCGTGCCGGGGCGCAGGGGAGCCGCCTGCCAGGCGTATCGGAGTCGACGCGGCGTCCTGTTCCGCCCTTCGTTCCCGCACCCGGCGACCACCCCGGCGGCCGCCGGCCAACGGGCCCGTCGAGCGCGATCCGTCCCTCGTGGAGTCCGTATGTCACCATCCGCCGCGTGCAGGAGGAACCGCCGGCGCACCGTGCGCGCCCTGGCCCTTCTGGTGGCCGTCGGCGCCGTCCTCGCCGGGCTCGTCCAGGCCACCCCGCCGCCCCCCACGGACCACGAGACCCTCGATCCGCGTATCACCGCGGTCCTGCGAAAGCCCGCCTACCGGCACGCCCAGTGGGGCCTGTTCCAGCAGGACCCGCGGACCGGAAAGGTGACCCGGTCCCGCAACGCCGACCAGTTCTTCATCCCCGGGTCCACGGCCAAACTGTTCGGCGTCAGCGGCACCTGGCACACCCTGGGCGGCGGCCACCGCTTCGTCACACCGCTGCACGCCGTCGGCACGCGCCGCAACGCGACGCTCCAGGGCGATCTCGACCTGGTCGCGCAGGGGGACCTGACACTCGGCGGCAGGACGCGCAAGAACGGCACCGTCGCCTTCACCACCATCGACCACACCTACGCCAACGACATCCCCGGCGCCACCCTCACCCCGCAGAACCCGCTGGCCGGCGTCGACCAGCTCGCCCGGCAGGTGCGTGCCACGGGAATCCGCCGGATCGAGGGCGATGTGGTCGTCGACGCACGGCTGTTCCGCCCGGACCCGACGCTCGACCCAACGCCCACCCCACTGATCATCAACGACAACGTCATCGATCTGCTGACCTCCCCCGGCAGCGCAGCGGGCGCACCGGCCGGCCTGGAGGTGCGCCCGAAGGTCGCGCCGTACCGGGTCACCTCCTCCGTCCGCACCGTCGCCGCCGGCAAGCCGACCGACATCTCCGTCAAGGCCTCCGCCGACGGCACCCGCATCCAGCTGTCCGGCACCATCGCCGCCGGCTCGGCCCCCGTCCTGCGGGTGTCGCCCGTCAAGGACCCGAACGCCTTCGGCCGGACCGCGATGATCGAGGCGCTGAAGCGGGCCGGGGTCGAGGTCACCGCCCCCGCCGTCGGCCCCAACCCCGCCACCCGGTTGCCGCGCTCCTACCAGGGCGTGCCCACCGTCGCCCGGTACACCTCCCCGCCGTACGCCGAGTACGCCGAGCTCATCCTCAAGGTGAGTCACAACCTCGGGGCGAACCTCGGGATCTGCCTGATGGCCGTGAGCCGGGGCAAGACCGACTGCCAGGACGGATTCCCGGTGCTCGCCGCCTTCCTGGACGGTGCGAAGGTGGACCGCGGGGCCGTCCAGCTCGCGGACGGCCGGGGCGGCAGTCCGGTCGACCGCACCACACCACGGGCCGCGGCTCAGCTCCTGACGTACTGGCAGCACACCGCCGACGCGGACCGCTTTCGCACCTCGCTGCCGATCCTGGGCGTCGACGGCACCCTGGCGGACTCCTGCCGTGACTGCCCGGCACGCGGCAGGGTCTTCGCCAAGACCGGCACCGTGGCGGGCGGTGACGCGCTCAACGACCGGCTGGCCGTGGGCGCCGAGACCACGGCCGGCTATCTGGAGACGGGCAAGGACCGCTTCGACGTGTTCTTCGCCGGCGTCAACGGTGCCTCCACGGCGGGCGCGAACATCGGCGGCGTCCTGTCGATCGGGAACGATGTGGCCGATGTCGCGGCCTACTTGCAGCAGACGAGCGGATAGGGCCCGACCCATCGGACAGCCCCTGGCCGGACTCACCCCGCCTGGCTGCTGTCCTTCAGGCTGCCCCAGCCGTGCCAGCGGTCGATCTCGATCCAGGCACTGACCCGGCGGCGGTCCCGCTGCGGGTACGGCCGCCGGAGGTAGTGCCGGGCCAGCCGGTCGATGTCGGTCAGCTCCTGGTCGTCGCGGAGTTCCCCGACGCGGCCGATGAGGCTGAGGTGGGTGTACCAGTTGCTCTCGTCGAGCACGGTGAGCGTGACCCGGGGATCGCGGCGTACGTGTTCCAGTCGCTTGCGGCCCTCGTCCATGTTGACCAGCACCCGGCCCTCGTCCCAGAGGTACCAGGTGGCCGTGGAGACCGGCTGGCCGTCCGGCCGCAGTGTGGTGATGACGGCCGGATTGGGCTTGGCCAGCATGGTGACGGCGGCTTCGGGGAGCGGTGGTTTCGACATGGGAGGCACTCTCGGTTCGCTGCGGTAGGGGGACGTGCTGCCTTCGGATGCGTCGCCGCCGTGGGGTGCGTCGCCGCGTCCGGTACGTCGCCGCACTCGGTGCGCCGCTGCGGTCATCTTCGCGCCTATGGCCCGTCACCCTCTGGGAGGCGCGGCCTTCCGCGGGAGGGAACCGTCCCCGTCCGCCAGCGGGGGAGGCGCGGTGGGCGGGGCGGTGGTGCCGGGTGCCGCGGCGGGTCCCTTCTTCAGGGTGTCGAGGATGGCCAGGCCCTGGCCGACGATGGCGGAGGCGATCTCGTCGATGCCGTCGGTGCCGTTGAGGACGGTGAGCCGGGAGCCGGAGATGCCCTCGGCGGCGGCCTGGGCCAGCGCCGGGAGGTTCTCGACGGTGCGGTTGGCGGCGATCAGCTCCTGGTTGCCGTCCCGGAGCGAGGCGGCGAGCGCGGTATTGGCGTCGGCGCGCGCCTGGGCGAGCGCGCGTTCGGTGTAGGCACGGGCGTCCGCCTCGAAGCGGACCTGGTCGCGCCGCGCCTCCGCCAAGGTGCGCAGCCGGTAGGCCTCGGCGTCCGCGGGGCGGCGGACCTCGGCCTCCAGACGCCGGGCGGCCAGCGCGGCCTGCCGCTCGGCCAGTGCCGTCTGCTCCTCGATGACCTGCTGTGAGGCCCTGGCCTGGGACAACGGACCGGCCTGTGCGGCGCTGGCGTTGTACTGCTCGGTCTCGGCCAGGAACCCGGCCCGTTTGATCGCGGTGTCCCGTTCGTACCTCGCCTTCAGCGCCGCCGCCTGCTGCTCCCGCTCGGCCGCCTCCTGGTCGGCCTTCGCCTCGGCGATCCGTGCGGCGCTGGCGACCGCCGCGGCGTGCGGGGCGGCCAGGTTGGTGATGTAGCCGGAGGTGTCGCCGATCTCCTGGATCTGCAGGGCGTCGACGACGATGCCGAGCTTCTCCATCTCGGAGTGACTGCCGTCCTTGACCTCCTGGGCGACCCGGTCCCGCTCCCGGATGATCTGCTCGACGGTCAGCCCGCCGACGATCGAGCGCAGATGGCCGGCGAAGATCCGCCCCACCAGCTCCTCCATGGTGTCCTGCTCGTCCAGGAACCGTCGCGCGGCGTTGGCGATCGACGTCGGGTCGTCGCCGACCTTGAAGACGGCGACCGCCCGGACGGCGAGCCGGATGCCCTGCTGGGTGACGCAGTCCTCGGAGATCTCCGCCTCCCGCAGCGACAGCGACAGCAGACTCGCCTTCTGCTTGACGGGCATGACCCAGCAGCCATGGCCCGTGACGATACGGAACTGCGCGTCCCCCGCACGGCGCTTCGAGCCGGAGATCAACAGCGCCTCGTTCGGCGCGGGAACATGCCAGAACAACATCACAAGGCTCCTGGTCCGGTGCGGCCGGCCCGGGTACTCCGGGCGGGGACGGCGCGGAGCGGGGGAGGCATCCCCGGCTCGGCCGTACGGGCTCCGGTCCGGGTCAGGCGGCCGGCAGCGGCGCGACGATCACCGACCGCGCCGAGGTGTGGTCCACCACGACGACCTGCGTATGGCGGGCGATGGGCTCTCGGGACCAGGCGGCGAAGGCCTCGGTCCCGCCGCGTACGGGCAGCAGCACCTCGCCCGGACCGTCGCTCGGGATCGAGACGGTCACCCGCCCGATCGCGCCGATCGGGTCGAAGTCCGTGTCATCCCTCGCGCTCACCCGGGCTCCGTCGCTGGTCAAAGCCGCTGTCGGCCCGGAAGCCGGGCAGCGGGAAATCTCGACAACTCAACGGTACTCCGGGCGATCCGGCCGGCTCAGGAGTCCAGCCGGGCGGGCCGGGCCGCTGGGACCGGCCGGCGCGCGGGCAGCACGTCGGGGGCGCGGTGCGGCCGGAGGGCGGTCAGCGCGGTCTCGGTCTCCTCCATCAGGCAGCGGTACGAGACCAGCCGCTGCCATTCGGGGTCGGCGACCCCCGGTACCGTGGCGGCGCGCTCCGTCCAAATCCGCACCAGCGTGGCGTACAACGGGGTCTGGTGGGCGACCTCGGCGGTGATCCACCGGGGCATGGATCCGGGGCGCGGGAGGGAAGTCTGTCCGTGACCTGCGACGGTGCCGGAGGTAGGAGCGCTCATGGCCGTTGAAACGATCCTGCGGGCCTGGGGTCACTGCGTATTTTTGCGGCTCCCCGCACATGCGTCCTTCCGAGGGGGGCGAAACACCCTCGAATATCACCCCATGCAGTGATCTATTGCCGGGAAGCAGTCCAATCCGGACGAAGGAACGTTGTCGCAGTCATGGAACCGAGGGAGTTGTGGGAGCGCCACGCGGTACTCGCACAGGCGTTTTGCAGCAGCGATGACGAGGTCCGCCGGACGCAGGGACTCCTCGACGAGGCCGAGGTCCGCCGGTCGCGGACGCTGGCCGCCTTCGCCGTGACCGTGGGCAGCGACGCGGTGGTGGCGGACCTGCTCGGCCTGGACGAACGCGAAGTACGCCTGGCCCGCCGCACGGTGGGCAAGGACGACGCCCGCGCGGTCGCCAAGAGCCTGCTCGCCCAGCCCGCCCACCCCGCCAACGAGCAGCCGCCCGCGGGCGAGCAGACCGCCGCCCGGGAGCAGCCCCCCGCCCAGCCGGCCGCCGCCCACCAGCAGGGGCAGAGCGGCGCCCACCCCGCCGCGCACCCCTCGGCCCAGGCCGCCGCGCCCGGCCAGGTTCCGCCCGGCCACACCGGCGCACCGGCGGCCGGCCCGCCCCAGGCCGCCCCGCCCCCGTCCACCCCACCCCAGGCCGCCCCGCCCCAGACCGCCCCGCCCCAGGCCACTGCGCCCCAGGCCACCGACTCGGCCTGGGCGCCGGCCCTGGACGCGATCCTGATGAGCAGCTGGCACACCGGAGTCGACCTCACGGCCCTGGCCACCGAACTCGGTCTCGACGTCCGCTTCCTCGTGGCCCGCGCCCAGCAGTTGGCCCCCGAGAACCGCCAGAGCCCGCAGACCCCACCACCGGACCGCATCGGCCGCCACCGCCGGATGGCCACGCTCCAGCCCTCCCAGCAGTCCGAGACTCCGCATCTGGCCTGGCGCGAGCGACCCTCGCAGCCCCCACGGGAGGCGTACGAGCACGAACCCTGGAAACAGCAGCAGTACGCGGGCTATCAGAACAACGCGGATTACCGGGGCTATCAGGAGTACCAGGGCTATCAGAACTACCAGGGCAACCAGAACTACCAGGACTACCAGGTGTACCAAGGGCAACAGCCCGCCCCCGCCACCTGGGACCCCAGCGCCATCACCACCGCCCAGCACGACTGGGACGGCATCCTCAGCCAATGGGAAGCCTCCACGCCCACCCCGGCGCCGGGCGGTCACGGAGGCACCTGACGCCGGCTCCCAGGAGCGATCCGCCGTCGATTACAGTGGTCGGCGGGCCGTGACTGGCGCTTGGGTGGAGTACCACCGGGAAGCGGCCCGGCCGCCCCCGGCCATCTGCCGCGCGCCTGGGCGATCCCTCACGACGCTCAGGAGCACCCGATGTCCCAGACCGCCCGCCTCATGGACGGCAGCGCACTGGCCCGCCGCATCGTCGAGCAGGCCGCGGACCGCGCGGCGGCCCTCACCCGGGAGACCGGCCAGGCCCCCTGCCTGGCCACCGTACTGGTCGGTGACGACCCCGCCTCCGCGACATACGTACGGATGAAGCGCGCCCGCTGCGAGAAGGCCGGGATCCGGTCGCGGCATGTCGCGCTGCCCGCCGAGACCACGACCGCGGAGCTGGTCGGCACCATCACCGAGCTCTCCGACGACCCCACCGTCCACGGCATCCTCCTCCAGCACCCGGTCGGCCCGCACATCGACGAGCGCGCCGCGTTCGAGGCCATCGCTCCCGAGAAGGACGTCGACGGCGTCACCTACCACTCCTTCGCCACGATGAGCTTCGGTGTCGACGGCTTCGCCTCCTGTACGCCGGCCGGCATCCTCCGCCTCCTCGACCACTACGACGTCGAGCTGGCCGGCAAGCACGCCGTCGTGGTCGGCCGCAGCGCGATCCTCGGCAAGCCCGTCGGGATGCTGCTGCTCGGCCGCAATGCCACCGTCACCTACTGCCACTCCCGCACCACCGACCTCGCGTCGATCACCCGGCAGGCCGACGTGCTGATCGCCGCCGTCGGCCGGCCCCGTCTGCTCACCGGCGAACACATCAAGCCGGGTGCGGTCGTCATCGACGCCGGCTACAACCCCGGCAACGTCGGCGATGTGGACTTCGACTCCGCGAGCAGCCGCGCCTCCCTGATCACCCCGGTCCCCGGCGGCGTCGGCCCCATGACCATCGCCACCCTGCTCACCCAGACCGTCGACGCCGCGGCCCGTCAGTCGACGGCGGTCTGACGGCGCGGCACCGAGGTCCCGTGCGGGGCGGGAGGGGGCCGGAAGTGTGCGGCGGCGGGCAGTCGCCCTCCGTATGATCGCCAGGGCGATGAACGATCATCAACCGGAGGGTGAACGGCCATGGTGGAACAGCGCGTTGTCATCGTGACGGGCGGCGGTACGGGCATCGGTGCCGCCACCGCCCGGCTGCTGCGGGCGGCCTGCCATCAGGTGGTGGTCTCCGGCCGCCGGCCCGAACCGCTGCACCGCCTCGCCGAGGAGACCGGCGCCCTGGCCCACCCCTCCGACACCGCCGACCCCGAGGCCGTCCAGGGCCTGGTCGATGCGGCCGTGTCGGCGTACGGACGGCTCGACGGGCTGGTCCTCAACGCCGGCATCGGCCGCAGCGGTTCCGTCGGCGATCTGTCGATCGAGGACTGGGAGGCCGTGATGACCACCAACGTCACCGGCCCGTTCCTCCTCCAACGCGCCGCCCTGCCACACCTGTTGGCGGCACGCGGCTCGGTCGTCGCCGTCGCCTCGGTCTCCGCCCTGCGCAACGGCGCCGGCAACGCCGCCTATGCGACCTCCAAGGCGGCCCTGCTCCAGCTCTGCCGCTCCCTCGCCGTCGACTACGGGCGCGACGGACTCCGCGCCAACATCGTCTGCCCCAGCTGGGTGCGTACGGACATGGCCGACCGGCGGATGGCGCGGTTCGCCGACGAGTCCGGCCTCACCGGCGGCATCGACGCCGCGTACGAGGAAGCGACCCGGCTGCTCCCCGTCGGCCGCCCCGGCGAGCCGCACGAGGTCGCCGAGGCCGTCGACTGGCTCCTCTCGCCCGCCGCGTCCTTCGTCAACGGCGCGGTCCTCACCGTCGACGGCGGCGCCACGGCCGTCGACATCGGCGGCGCCGCGTTCACCTTCCGTCTGGAGCCGCGTGGCGACGGCGAGGACCGCGGCCGCTGACGGCCGGGGCGGCGCCTTCCCGGGCGGGAGGTCAGGTGGTGGCCGGCTGGGTGGCGCGGGCGAGTTCGCGGCGGTGTCGCATGAAGGGGCGGGGCCGGTTGAGGGCGAGGACGGCGGTGGGGCGCCCGTCGCGTTCGTAGCAGGCGAGGAAGCTGCGGTCGTCGGGCGAGCCCTCGACGAGGCGCGGGGTGTCGGCGGGGCCCCGCCGGCCGGCGAACTGGATGCGTACGCCGTACTGGTCGGACCAGAAGTAGGGCAGCGCCTGGTGGGTGGCGACGGTGCTGCCGGCCAGCAGGTTCCGGGCGGCCACCGCGGCCTGCTCGGTCGCGCCGGTCCAGTGTTCGGTGCGGGTGCCGGCCACCCTGGCGACATCGCCGACGGCCACGACGTTGGGCAGCGGGGTGACGCAGCCGGCATCGCAGCGCACGCCGTCGTCGAGCGGCAGCCCGGAGCCGGCGAGCCAGTCGGTGTTCGGGCGTACGCCGATGCCGGTGACCACGACCTCGGCGGGCAGCAGCCGGCCGTCGGACAGCTCGACCGCGGTGACCCGCCGTTCGGTGCCGCCACCGTCGTGCAGGCGGGCGACGCCGGTGCCGGTGAGGAGGGTGACGCCGTGGTCCGCGTGGAGGGCGGAGCAGATCCGGGCCATCTCGTCGCCGAGTTGGGGCAGCAGCGGCAGGGGCGCGGCCTCGACGACGGTGACGTCATGGCCGAGGGCGGCGCACGAGGCGGCGACCTCGGCACCGATGAAGCCGGCGCCGATCACCACGACCCTGACCGGGCCCCGGACGAGGTCCGCGCGCAGTGCCCGGGCGTCGTCGAGGGTGCGCAGGGTGTGCGCTCCGCCGGGCGCGGGGCCGGCCAGGTGGCGGGGGGCGGCGCCGGTGGCGACGACCACGCCGTCGGTGCTCAGGGTCCGGTCGCCGTCGAGGAGCACCGAGCCCGCGGCGGTGTCGAGGCCGACGGCCCGGGTGCCCAGCAGCCATTCGGCGTCGAGTCCGGCGATCTCCTCGGCGTCGGCGAGGGCCAGTTGGTCCTGGCCCGCCGAGCCGGTGAGGAAGTCCTTGGACAGTGGCGGCCGGTCGTAGGGGCGGTGCCGCTCGTCCCCGACGATCACCAGGCGGCCCTCGAACCCCTGGGCGCGCAGGGCCCGCGCGGCGTACAGCCCCGCCAGCGACGCCCCGATGACAGCGACCGAGTTCATGCGGCGGTGCCCTCCTCGGCGGCGTGGTGGACGTAGATCATGCCGTCCTCGACGGTCACGGGATGGGTGCGCACCGCCCGGCGTGCGGGCAGGCAGGTGGGCGCTCCGGTGCGGAGATCGAATGAAGCGGCGTGCAGCGGGCATTCGACCAGACACCCCTCCAGCCAGCCGTCCGCGAGCGAGGCGTCCTGGTGGGTGCAGGTGTCGTCGATGGCGTACAGCTGCCCGTCGGCGTTGAAGACGGCGATCGGAGGTGCGGTGTCGATGCGTACGGACTCGCCTGCGGGCAGGTCGGCGAGCGGGCAGACAGGAATCACAGGACCCCCCTGTTACTGTTCGGTATCATCGAGTTTCGCGTTGCGCACGATGAAGCGCTATGCGCAACAGAATCCAGACGGGGAGCGTGTGCGTCAAGCGATCCCCGCAAATGCCGAGCGCACGGAATCGGACCCGCGACCGGGTTCCCAGGTGGTGAGATCCCACAGATGACGGACAACGTGGAGGGGCGGCCGGAAGGCAGACCGCCGAAGGGGCCCGCGAGCGTGGTGCAGTCGGTGGACCGGGCAGTGACCGTTCTGGAGATCCTCGCGCGGCTGGGCGAGGCCGGGGTGACCGAGGTCGCCGACGAGCTGGGTGTGCACAAGTCGACCGCGTTCCGGCTGCTCGGCGTGCTGGAGAGCCGCGGGCTGGTGGGTCAGGAGCAGGAGCGCGGCAAGTACTACCTCGGCGCCGGAGTGCTGCGGCTGGCCGGTGCGGCCGCCGTACGGCTGGACATCTCCCAGGAGGGCGCGGCGGTGTGCAAGCAGCTGGCCGACGAGCTGGGCGAGACGGTCAACATCGCGGTGCTGGAGAGCGATGCCGCGGTCAACATCATGCAGGCGCGCGGCCCGGCCTCGGTCACCGCGCAGAACTGGCTCGGCCGCCGTACACCGCTGCACGCCACCTCCAGCGGCAAGGCGCTGCTCGCCCATCAGCCCGCACCGGTCCAGGAGGCGGTCCTGGGGCGGAAGTTGCCGCGGCTCACCGAGCGGACGGTCACCTCGGCCGCCGAGCTGCGCCGGCAGCTCGGGGAGGTCGTCGAGCGGGGGTTCGCGGTGGCGGTCGAGGAGTTGGAGCTCGGGCTGCGCGCGGTCGCCGCGCCGGTGCGGGCGCACGACGGCTCGGTGATCGGGGCGATCAGCGTTTCGGTGCCCGCCTACCGGCTGGACGAGGAGCGGCTGCCCCAGGTCGTCAAGGGCACCGTCGCCGCGGCCGAGGAGCTCTCGCGGCGGATGGGGTACGCCTGTTGAGGGGCTGACGGGCACGGGTGGCGCGGGCGGGGCCGGAGCGGTTGTTCCGGCCCCGCGGCTGTGTGCGGACGTGTCACGAGCCTTTTACCAAGTGCTGGGGCGTACCTCTTGACGGTGCCGAGGCCGCGTTCCCACTATGTCTCTCATCGCGCAACCAGTCGTGCACTGCGCAACACCGAGGGGTAGGGCATGCCACACGAAGTCCATGCCGTCGTCGCGGCGAAACAAGGCGCACCGGTCGAGCTGCGGACGATCCTGGTGCCGGATCCCGGGCCGGGCGAAGTGCTCGTCGCCGTACAGGCCTGCGGGGTGTGCCACACCGATCTGCACTATCGCGACGGCGCGATCAACGACGCGTTCCCCTTCCTGCTCGGCCACGAGGCGGCCGGCGTCGTCGAGGCGGTCGGCCCCGACGTCACCGAACTCGCCCCGGGAGACTACGTCGTACTCGCCTGGCGGGCGCCCTGCGGCGGCTGCCGGTCCTGTCGCCGCGGCCGGCCCTGGTACTGCTTCGACTCCCGCAACGCCGCCCAGCCGATGACCCTGCCGGACGGCACCCCGCTCAGCCCCGCGCTCGGCATCGGGGCGTTCGCCGAGAAGACGCTGGTCGCGGCGGGGCAGGCGGTGAAGGTCGATCCGTCGGCGCGCCCGGAGGCCGCGGGACTGATCGGCTGCGGGGTGATGGCCGGGTACGGCGCCGCGGTGCACACCGGGGCCGTCGGCAGCGGTGACACCGTCGCCGTCATCGGCTGCGGCGGCGTCGGCAACGCCGCGATCGCCGGCGCCTCGATCGCCGGGGCGCGCCGGGTCATCGCGATCGACATCGACGAGCGGAAGCTGGACGGCGCCACCCGCTTCGGCGCCACCCACACCGTCAACTCCCGTGGTACGGACGCCATCGAGGCCGTACGGCAGCTCACCGGCGGCAACGGCGCCGATGTCGTCATCGACGCGGTCGGCCGCCCCGAGACCTTCACCCAGGGCTTCTACCTGCGCGACCTGGCCGGGACCCTGGTCCTGGTCGGGGTGCCCGACCCCGACATGCGCATCGAGCTGCCGCTGATCGACCTCTTCTCGCGCGGTGGCGCGCTGAAGTCCTCCTGGTACGGCGACTGCCTGCCCAGCCGCGACTTCCCCCTCCTGATCGACCGCTACCTCGGCGGACGGCTCGACCTCGACGGGTTCGTCACCGAGACGATCGGCCTGGACGAGGTGGAGTCCGCCTTCGACAAGATGCGCGACGGCCAGGTGCTGCGCTCCGTCGTGGTCCTGTAGCGGCGTCCTTCGCACCCCACCGATCCGGTAACGGCGCAGCACTCCCGTCGACCACCCCGACCAGCAGGAGGAGGGGCATGTCCCGCACGCCCGCCAACAGTTCCCGTGTGGTTGTCATCGGCGCCGGCATCGTCGGCTGCTCGCTCGCCGATGAGCTGACCGCCCGCGGCTGGACCGACGTCACCGTCCTCGAACAGGGCCCGCTGCCGGCCCCCGGCGGCTCCACCTCGCACGCCCCGGGCCTGGTCTTCCAGACCAGCCCCTCCAAGACCATGACCGAGTTCGCCGCGTACACGGTGCAGAAGTTCGGCTCCCTGGAGGTCGACGGACTGCCCTGCTTCAACCCGGTCGGCGGTCTGGAGGTCGCCACCACCGAAGCCCGCTGGGCCGATCTGCACCGCAAGGCCGGACTCGCCGCCTCCTGGGGCGTGCGCGGGGAACTCCTCACTCCGCGGCAGTGCAAGCGGCTCTGGCCGATGCTCGACGAGACCGTGCTCCACGGCGGCTTCCACACCCCCGACGACGGACTGGCCCGCGCCCTGCTCGCCTGCCGTTCCCAGATGGAGCGGGCCGCGCGGCACGGCGCCCGCTTCCTGGAACGGCACACCGTCACCGGCATCGAGCGGGAGAACGGCCAGGTCACCGGCGTCGTCACCGACCGGGGCAGCTTCCCCGCCGACCATGTCGTCTCGGCCGCCGGCTTCTGGGGTCCGGTGATCGGCGCGATGGCCGGGGTGGACGTGCCCCTGCTCCCGCTCGCCCACCAGTACGCCAGGACCGCACCGCTTCCCGAGCTCGCGGGTGTCAACGACCCCCGTACCGAGGCGAGCCGGCCGATCCTGCGCTTCCAGGACCGCGACCTGTACTTCCGTGAACACACCGACCGCATCGGCATCGGCTCCTACGCCCACCGCCCGATGCCCGTCGACCCCTTCACCGTCGCCGCCTTCGACGAAGCTCCCGTCATGCCGTCGTCGCTGCCCTTCACCGAGGACGACTTCGCGCCGAGCTGGCAGGACAGCGTCACCCTGCTGCCCGCGCTGGGCGCGTCGGAGGTGGCCGAGGGCTTCAACGGCGTCTTCTCCTTCACCCCCGACGGGATGCCGGTGCTCGGCGAATCCCGCGCACTGCGGGGATTCTGGCTCGCCGAGGCGGTCTGGGTCACCCACTCCGCGGGCGTCGCGAAGGCCGTCGCCGAGTGGATGACGGACGGCCGGCCCGCCACCGACATCCACGAGTGCGACCTCCACCGCTTCGAGGACGCCCAGCGCTCGCCCGCCTACGTCGCCGACCGCGGCGCCCAGAACTTCATCGAGGTCTATGACGTCCTCCACCCCCTGCAGCCCATGGAGCAGCCCCGACCGCTGCGCACCAGCCCCTTCCACGCGCGCCAGCAGCAGCTCGGCGCGTACTTCCTCGAAAGCGGCGGCTGGGAGCGCCCCCACTGGTACGAGGCCAACGCCCCGCTCAGCGAGGGACTCCGCCTCCCCGAGCGCGACGCCTGGTCCGCCCGCTACTGGTCGCCGATCGCCGCCGCCGAGGCGAAGGCGACCCGCGAGAAGGTCGCGCTGTACGACATGACCCCGCTGCGCAGGCTGGAGGTCACCGGCCGGGGCGCGCTGGACTTCCTGGACCGTATGACCACCAACAACCTCCGCAAGAAGCCCGGCGCGGTCACCTACACCCTGCTCCTGGACGAGACCGGCGGTATCCGCTCCGACCTCACCGTCGCCCGCCTGGCCCCCGACCGCTTCCAGGTCGGCGCCAACTCCCCGGCCGACCTCGACTGGCTGCTGCGGCACGCGCCGGACGGCGTCGAGGTCCGCGACATCACCTCCGGCACCTGCTGCGTCGGCGTGTGGGGGCCGCTCGCTCGCGACCTCGTCCAGCCGCTGACCCGCGACGACTTCTCCCACGAGGGCTTCGGCTACTTCCGCGCGAAGCACACCCACCTGGGCCATGTGCCGGTGACGGCGATGCGCCTGTCGTACGTCGGTGAGCTGGGCTGGGAGCTGTACACCACCGCCGACCTGGGACTGCGGCTCTGGGACACCCTGTGGGAGGCGGGCCGGGAACTCGGCGTGATCGCGGCCGGCCGCTCGGCCTTCAACAGCCTGCGCCTGGAGAAGGGCTACCGCGCCTGGGGCGCCGACATGACCGCCGAGCACGACCCGCACGAGGCGGGGGTCGGCTTCGCGGTCCGGGCGGACAAGGAGTTCGTGGGCCGGGCCGCACTCGACGCGAACCGCCCCCTCACCCGCAAACTGACCGCGCTGCTGCTCGACGACCCCGCCGCCAACGTCCTGGGCAAGGAGCCGGTGTACCTCGGCGGTGCGCCCGCGGGCTATGTGACCAGCGCTTCGTACGGCTACACGCTGGGCCGCTGCGTCGCCTACGCCTGGCTGCCGCCGCTCGCCACCGGCACCGGTGTGCACATCGAGTACTTCGGCGAGAAGGTCCCGGCGACCGTCGCCGACGAGCCGCTCTTCGACCCGAAGATGACCCGCATCCGCCGCTAGCGAGACACCCCTGCGGGCCCCGTCCGGTCGATCGGGGCCGGACGGGCCCGCACACCACAGACGCGCCATACGCGCCAGGAGGCCACTGTGTCCCCCACGTACGACGTCATCGTCCTCGGGCTCGGCGGCATGGGCAGCGCCGCGGCCCACCATCTCGCCGCCCGCGGCGCACGGGTCCTGGGCCTGGAGAGGTTCGGCCCGGTGCACAACCGCGGCTCCAGCCACGGTGGTTCGCGCATCATCCGCCAGTCCTACTTCGAGGACCCGGCCTACGTGCCGCTGCTGCTGCGCTCGTACGAGCTGTACGACAAGCTGGAGCGGGCCACCGGCCGTGAGATCGCCACCCTGTGCGGCGGGGTGATGGTCGGCCGCCCCGACAGCCGCACCGTCAGCGGCAGTCTGCAGTCCGCCCGGCAGTGGGACCTGCCGCACGAGATGCTCGACGCCAAGGAGATCCGCCGCCGCTTTCCCACCCTCACCCCCGCCGACGACGAGGTCGCGCTGTACGAGGCGCGGGCCGGGCTCGTCCGGCCGGAGTACACCGTCGCCGCCCACGTCCGACTCGCCACCCAGGACGGTGCCGAGCTGCACTTCGAGGAGCCGGTCACCCGTTGGGAGGAGCTTCCCGGCGGTGCCGGCGTCCGCGTCCACACCCCCGAAGACACCTACACCGCAGGGCAGTTGGTGATCTGCCCGGGCGCCTGGGCGCCTGCGCTGCTCACCGACCTGGGCGTGCCGTTCACCATCGAACGGCAGGTCATGTACTGGTTCGCACCCGACGGCGGCACCGCGCCGTTCGTCCCCGAGCGGCATCCGATCTACATCTGGGAGGACGCGCGGGGCGTCCAGATCTACGGCTTCCCGTCGATCGACGGCCCCGAGGGCGGCGCCAAGGTCGCGTTCTTCCGCAAGGGCACCGTCTGCACCCCCGAGACCATCGAACGCACCGTGCACGACCACGAGGTACGCGCCATGGCCGACCAGCTCGCCCCGCGCATCCCGGCCCTGCCCGGCCGCTTCCTCAAGGCCGCCACCTGCATGTACTCCAACACCCCCGACGAGCACTTCGTGATCACCCGGCACCCCGCGCACCCGGGGACGGTGACCGTCGCCTGCGGCTTCTCCGGGCACGGCTTCAAGTTCGTACCGGTCGTCGGGGAGATCGTCGCCGATCTCGCGCTGACCGGTGCCACCGCGCACCCCATCGAGCTGTTCGACCCTTCCCGCCGCTTCGCCGGAACGCCCCCCGGCCGGCCCGCCGCCGCGGCCGTTTGAGGAGAGCACCCATGACGACCACACCCACCGAGTCCGTGCCGGCGGCGCCCGCCGGGCCCGCGACCGGCGTCGCCCCGAGCCTGATCAGCACCCTCGCCGGCCACTACTACACCGACCCCGAGATCTTCCGCCAGGAGCAGGAGAAGATCTTCGAACGCCTGTGGTTCTGCGCGGTACGCAGCGCCGACCTGGGCCGGCCCGGCGCCTTGCGCACGGTCCGGGTCGGCCGGGAGAGCGTACTGATCACCCGCAACCGCGCCGGTGAGCTGCGCGCCTTCCTCAACATCTGCCGCCACCGCGGCGCGCAGCTGTGCACCGAGGAGTCCGGCGAGGTCCGCCGCAACCTCCAGTGCCCCTACCACGCCTGGACCTACGACCTCGACGGACGCCTGATCGCCGCCCCCAACCTGCAGAAGATGCCGGACATCGACCGCACCGAGCGCGGCCTGGTGACCGTCCCGCTGCGCGAGTGGCTCGGCTACGCCTGGGTGTGTCTGGCCGACGACCCGCCGTCCTTCGAGGACACCGTGATCGGCGCGGCCGTCGAGCGGCTGGGGGACCCGGCCGCCATCGACCGCTACCGCACCGAAGGACTCGCCCTCGGCCGGCGCATCGGCTACGACGTGCGCGCCAACTGGAAGCTCATCATCGAGAACTTCATGGAGTGCTACCACTGCGCCACCATCCACCCCGAACTCACCGACGTCCTCCCGGAGTTCGCCGACGGCTTCGCCGCCCAGTACTACGTCGGCCATGGCGCTGAGTTCGCCGCGGAGGCCGCGGGGTTCACCGTCGACGGCGGCGAGGGCTTCGGCCGGCTGCCCGGCATCGAGGACGTCCAGGACCGCCGCTACTACGCGCTCACCGTCCGGCCGCAGGTGTTCGTCAACCTCGTCCCCGACCACGTCATCGTCCACCGGATGTTCCCCACGGCCCCCGACCGCACCCTCGTCGAGTGCGACTGGCTGTATCTGCCCGAGGTCGTCGACTCCGGCGCCGACGTCTCCCGGTCCGTCGAGCTCTTCCACCGGGTCAACACCCAGGACTTCGACGCCTGCGAGCGGACCCAGCCCGCCATGCACTCCCGCGCCTACCGCGACGGCGGGGTGCTGGTGCCCAGCGAGCACCACATCGGTGCCTTCCACCGCTGGGTCACCGACCGCCTGGCGGGGGAGCGCGGCTGACCTGATCTGAGCCGATCTGGTCTGACCTGGCCTTGCGGAGGGGGCCTACGGCCGGACGGACTCCAGGAGGCCCACGCACCGGCCCAGGAGCGCGACCAGCGATTCCCGCTCCGCGTCGCTGAACTCCGCCGCAAGGGCCCGCTCGACCCGGATGGCGCGGGCGTCCGCGTCGGCCATGACCCTGGTGCCCTCGTCGGTGAGGCGGGTCTCCAGAACGTTCTTGTGCCACCGGTGCGGAGTGCGTTCGATCAGCCCGCGTTCCTGGAGGTTCTTCAGCACGGTGTTCATGGTCGGGGGCGTGACCCCGCACGCCCTGGCCAGCGCCGCGGCCGAGATCCCCGGCTGCTCCGTGAGGAACAGCAGCGCGGCGTACTGCGCGACGGTCAGGCCGGCCGGCTTGAGCACGGCGTACTTGGTCGCATTGAGGGCCTGTTCGGCGCGCTTGATATGCGATCCGAGACGCTCGTCGGCGGGCATGGAGGTCATCCCCGCATCGTAACGAGCGGGCCGGACGAGGAGCGATGGCGCGTGCGCCCGGCGAGACGATCCGCCCGCGCTCATCATTAGCCCCTTAGTTTTAGTTAGAGCATTGACGAGCATTAGAGTTCTAACTTAAGTTGGTGCTCAGCCTCCTGTGGTCCACGATCCGCGATCCGCTGCGCGCCACCGGACGGCCCCCACCACGCAGCCGCCGACCCTCGTCGGTCCCAGGAGAAAGGCCCGCGATGCGCCCCCTGCGACGCCGCCTCACCGCCCTTGCCGCGCTCACCCTCACCCTCACCACCGCCGTGCCGGCCGCCGCGACGCCGGGGGCCGTGCCCGACGCGGCGGGGCACGCCCCCCGGAACGGCCCCCACCCCCGGGTCCACGCCGTCCACGACCTGCCGGACGACCGCGCCTACCCGGAAGGCATCGCCGAGGACCGGCGGACCGGGGACCTCTACGTGGGCTCCTACGCCACCGGGGCCGTCTACCGGATCACCCCCGGCCATCGCGCCGCGAAGGTCTTCCTGCCCGCCGGTGCGGACGGCCGCCACACGGCCAACGGCCTGAAGGTGGACCGCGCGGGGCGCCTGTGGGTGATCGACTCCACCACCGGCGTCGCCGTGTACGACCTGCGCCGGCCCCGCCTCCTCGCCCGCTTCGCCGTCCCCGGCGACGCCCGGACCTTCGTCAACGACCTGGCCGTCGCCCCGGACGGCAGCGCCTACCTCACCGACAGCGCCCGCGCCGTGATCTACCGCGTCACCCCGGACCAGCTCGCGCGCGCCACGACGGGCACGGGCCGCGGCACGCTCACCGTGTACGCCGACCTCTCCGGCGTCCTCGCCCCGCACGACCCCGACGGCTACACCCTCAACGGCATCGTCGCCGACCCCGCCGGACGCTACCTTCTGGCAGCCGACTCGAACGGCGGCGACCTCTACCGCATCGGGCTCCCCTCCGGCGCCCTCACGCGCCTCGCCCTCCACGGCGGCAGCATGCTCCTGGCCGACGGGCTCGACCTGCGCCACGGCACCCTGTGGGCGGCCCACAACACCCGGAACACGGTGAGCCGTTGGCGGCTCCTCGCCGACGGCACCGCCGCCCGTATGGAGCGCCAGGTCACCGACACCGCCCTCCAGGTCCCCACCACCCTCGTACGGCAGCACGGCCGCACCCTGGTGGTCCGCTCCCAGTTCGACAAGGGCGGCCCCATGGGCCCCGGCACCCCGCAGACACCGTTCTCGGTCGCGGCCGTGGACGGGATCTGACGCCGGTAGCCGGTCGGCCGTGGTGACCGCGTGCGACGTCGTGAGCGGGTGGCCGGTGCGTCGGGTTCAGTCGGTGATGTACCACTCGTTCCTGAGGTACTCCAGGGTGTAGCTGCCGAGGTCGCTCTCGGAGAAGGTGGCGGAGGCCCGGACCGCTGCGACCGGCATCTCGATCTTGTCGGGCGTGCGCACGGCGATGCGCTGTGGGTCGACCGTCGCGGTTTTCAGGGCCTTCTTCTGCGCGGGCGAGATCATCTGGAACACGGCGGTGTACGTCGACGTGCACGGGCCGAGCCCCTGGTCCTGCGCCTTCTTCGCGGCGGGCCCGGCCACCTCGCAGACCATGTCGATGTCCTCACGGCCCAGGGCGTGGAGGTACTGCTCGTACCGCCGGATCGCGCCCTGCTTCGTCCTCGGCGCGGGCCGGGCGCCGGTCGGCTCGGCCGACGGCTTCGCGGGCCGACCGGGCCCCGACGGTGTGGCCGACGGCTCTTCGGCCCGCGTGGACGCGGACGACTGCGAAGGCTTCGGGTCCGTGTCCTCCTTCGCCGCGTCGGGACCGCACGCGCACGCCACCAGCGCCACACAGGCCGTTACCGCCACGCTCACCATCGTCCGCGCGCTCATTCGGTCCCCTCACCACCAGCCGACAACACGTCAAGAGGTCACGCTGGATCCGCGGGAACGGTTCCCGAGCCGGCCCAGGCGCACGCGGCGACCCGAAGTGCCCGCAGCGCCTTGCGGGCATGGAACCGCGCGGCTGGTGTCCCCGCCGGGCCCGGTCATTCCTCCGGGCGGATCCAGGTCCGGGCGAGTTCCGCGACCCAGGTGGCCGCCGCGTCGGGGCCGGGCGGGGGTGCGCCGACGACGACGAGTTCGGTGACGCCCGCAGCGGCGAGTGCGGGGAGGTGCTCCGGGGCGCCGTCGCCGAGCGCGACGGCGACGGTGAGCTCGTCGAATGCGCGACCGTGGCGGGCGCATTCGTCGGCGAGGACGGCGAGGCGTGCCGGGACGTCGGCGGCCGGGACGTTGAAGCCGTACCAGCCGTCGGCGTGGGTGACCGCGCGGCGCAAGGCGGCGTCGCTGTTGCCGCCGACCACGACCGGGAGCCGGCCGCCGCGCAGCGGCTTGGGGTTGACCCGGATCGCGTCGAAGCGGGTGAACTCCCCTGTGAAGGAGGCCGGGTCCTCGGCCCAGAGGGTGCGCATCGCGGCGAGGTACTCTTCGGTGCGCCGCCCGCGCCCGGCGAAGGGGACTCCGAGCGCTGCGAATTCCTCGGCCGACCAGCCGACCCCGACCCCGAGGCTGAACCGCCCGGCGGAGAGCACGTCGAGTGTGGCGGCCTGCTTGGCGACCAGGACCGGGTGGTGCTCAGGCAGCAGGAGTACGCCGGAGGCGAGCTCGATGCGGCTGGTGACCGCCGCCGCGAAGGTCAGGGCGAGCAGCGGGTCCAGCCAGTCCGCGTCCGCGGGCACGGCGATCCGGCCGTCCGCGGAGTAGGGGTAGCGGGAGGCGGGCGCGTCCACGAGCACCACGTGCTCGCCGCACCAGAGCCTCGCGAAGCCGTGCGTCTCCGCGGCCGTGGCCACCGCACGGATCACCTCGGGGCGGGCACCGTCACCGATACCGAGCGCATGCAACGCCACTCGCATACTCCACCTCCGGGCGTCACCCTAAGCCCGAAGCGCGCAGCACGGACGTGCCCGGGTGACGTGGCGCGCCGCCCGCGGCCGCCGTTCCGGCCCACTCGGCCAGTGCCGCGTGCCGCTCGTCACGGCGTGCGGCGAGGTCGGTGGTGCGCGTGGCCCAGGCGATGTGGCCGTCGGGGCGCACGAGGACTTCGGCGACGCCGTCGAGAGCGGGGTGGTCGTCGTGCTCGGTGGCGGTGACGGCCTTGACGTGTGAGCCCCAGTTCGGCGGGACGGCCTCGTGGAGGTCCGGGTCGCCGGCGAGGTCGAGGTGGACGAACCGGCCGTCGGGGAGCAGGTCGTAGACCCGTGTCGCGTCGGACCCCGTGGTGGTCAGCCCGATGTCGGGCATCCGCCGTCCCACCAGCGGATCGGCCCCGGGGGCCGCGGGAGGGTAGACGGTGCCGAGTGCGGAGACCTGTGCGGTGAGGCGGCGATTGACCTCCGCCATGCCGAGGAGTTCGTCGAGGAGCCTGCGCAGGGCCGCGCCGGGGCGTCGGTACTGGGGGATGAGGGTCAGCTCCGCGAGCAGTGTCTGGACCTCGGTGTTCTCGGTGACCGCCCGGCCGACCGGCCTGCGCTCCTCGTCGTAGCCGTCCAACAGCCCGGTCCGTGCCCAGCCGTTGACCACGGCGGCCAGTCTCCAGCCCAGGTTCATCGCGTCCTGGAGCCCGGTGTTGAGGCCCTGGCCCGCCGCGGGGAAGTGGATGTGCGCGGCATCGCCCGCAAGCAGGACGCGGCCGGAGCGGTAACTCTCCGCGAGCCGCGTGGCGTTGCCGAAGCGCGACAGCCAGCGGGGATCGGCCACCCCGAGGTCACTGCCGCAGATCCGGACCAACGACGCACGGAACTCCTCCGGGGGCACCGGCTCCCCGGCCGGCACCCGCATGCGCTCCGGGTCCATCAGGACGAACCGGGTGAGGCCGCCCTCCAGCGGCGCGATGAGCACACCACCGTCCTGGGCGGCTTCCAGCGCGGCCGGCGGCGCACCGACGACGGCGAAGTCGCCCAGCATCCCGGTCAGGGTCTCGTCGGTACCGGGGAAGTCGATGCCGGCGGCCTGCCGTACGATGCTCCGCCCGCCGTCGCACCCGACCGCGTACAGCGCGCGCACGGTGTCCACGCCGCCGGGCCCGCGCACGTCCACCGCCACCCCTTCGGAGTCCTGGCTCAGTCCGACGGTCTCGTATCCGCGCAGGATCTCCGCGCCCAGCTCGCGCGCCCGTTCCGCGAGCAGTGCCTCGGTCTGCGCCTGTGCCAGGAAAAGGGTGTACCCGTGCCGGGAGTCGAGGCCGGTGAAGTCCAGCCGCGTCGGCAGCTGAGCGAAGCGCCAGCCGGGCACCGCCCGGCCGTGCGGCAGGAACCGGTCGAGCAGTCCGCGCTGGTCGAGCAGCTCCACGCTGCGCGGATGCAGGCCCTGGAGGAGCAGGCCGCCCTCCAGCCGGGGAACGGCGGCGGCCCGGCCGACCCCGGAGCGCTGCGCGACGCGGTGACGGCGGGCGGCCATCCGCACCTCGCCGCCGCGCTGCCGGCGCTGACCAGCACGGATCTCTCGGCGCACTTCGAGTTCGGACTCGGCCTGCTGATCGAGGGGCTACGGGCGAGGATCTGACGACCGGTACCGGCGCATGCCCACTCGGCTGCGACGACGTGACCGCGGAGGTGCCGGTCCCTCGGGCCACGCCTTCGCGCCGTGGTCGGTCAGGGCAGGATCTCGATGTACCCGTCGGTTCCGTGCACGCGGATCCGCTGCCCGTCCCGGATCAGCCGGGTCGCCCGCTCCACGCCCACGACGGCCGGCAAACCGTACTCCCGGGCGATCACCGCGCCATGGGTCATCAGCCCGCCCACCTCCGTCACCAGGCCCGCGATGCCGACGAACAGCGGCGACCAGCTGGGGTCCGTGAAGGGCGTGACCAGGATGTCGCCCGCTTCGAGATCGGCCTCCGCCATGTCGAGGATGACGCGGGCCCTTCCCTCGACGGTCCCGGCGGACACCGGCAGGCCGATCAGGGCGCCGGCCGGCACGTCGTCGCGCCGGTACGCGCCGGTGACGGCCTCACCGTCCGAGGTCAGCACCCGGGGCGGGGTGAGCGCGTGGTACGACCGGAAGGCGTCCTTGCGCTGCTGGACGAGCCGGTCGTCCACCTGGTGCGAGCGCACGACGTCGTGGAACTCCTGGAACGTGAGGTAGAAGGCGTCCTCCTTCTCAGGAAGCACGCCTGCCTTCACGAGGCGCTCGGCTTCCGCCAACAGGGCCTGCTTGTAGACGAAGTAGCGGCTGACGATGCCGTACTTCGGGTACTCCCGGTACCCGATGAAGGTTCTGACCCGGTCGATCATCCGCTTGGTCTCGTCGGCTTTCCGGTCCCCGTCCGGCAGGGCCCGCAAGCGTGACAGCACCTCCTGTTCCTTCTCCTGCGCCTTCCGCCGGCCTTCCTCGAAGCGCCGCTCGGCGGCGCCCGGCTCGAAGTTCCTGACGTTGTCGAGGATCACGGGCACGAGCGTGGTGGGGCGCTCGCGCCAACGCGGCCGCGTGATGTCGATCTCGCCGACGCAGCGCATGCCGTACCGGTCGAGGTAGGCCTCCAGGGCGTCGCGCGCCTCGGTCCCGCCCGCGAGCTTCGCCAGCTCGTCCAGGAAGCCCTCGTCCTGGACGCCCTCCAGGAACGCCACCACCTCCGGATGCGGGCGGATCACGTCCGCGACGTCGAGCAGCGCCAGGCCCATCTCCGACGTGACGTTGTCGGGGGCGGACAGCGTCAGTGTGTCGGCCGCGTTCTTCTCGCCCAGCCACTCCCGCAGCTGGTCGTTGAGCCACCACGTGGCCTCCATCCCCGCCATGATCGCCTGCATGCTCAGCGGATCACCGAGGACTCGCTTGTGCTCCTCGAAGGCCTCCAGCAGGAAGTCGAACAGCGCCGGTCCGGTCTTCGTCCGGATGTCGCGCTCCAGAGCGGCGACGGATGCCCGACTGCGCTCGATCAGCTCGGTGACCACGGCCGGATCGGGCTCGATCGGGGCGGACCCGCCGCCGACCGGCGGCCCGCCGGACTGTGGCTTGCCGGGAGGGGCGTCCGGGAGCGACGGGACGAAGTCGTCGCGGTCGAGGACGGTCTCCAGAGCGTCCCTGATCAGCGGATCGCCCCTCCCGAGGACGTCCAGGAGGCCGGCGCGGCTCGCGGGCGCGGCCAGGCGCGGGGTGACATCGACGAACAGCCGCCCGCCGGCCTCGTGCATCGGCACCATCGCCGTCAGCTGCCACATGGAGAACCCCAGCGGCTTCATGGGGTCGGTCATCATCTGCCCGTGACCGACGGAGACATAGACGTGATTCTCCTGGTCGCCGTCGCCGGTCTCCGGGATGGGGAACAAGGTCGTGATCGGCCGGCTCTGCACGATCTGGAAGCCGTCGTCGACCAGGCACCATTCGATGTCCTGCGGGCGGCCGAAGTGCGCCTCGATCCGCCGCCCGAGCCGCACGAGCCGCACCACCTGCGCATCCGACAGCGCCGGCTGCTCCTGCCGCTGCGCGTCGATCGCCACTTCCTGCGTACCGCCGGCCGGCAGGGCCTGAACGGCACGCTCCTTGGCGGCGATCGTCCTGCCGACGACTTCGCCGTCCCGCACCTTGAAGACGTCCGGGTTCACCAGGCCGGAGACCAGGGCCTCGCCGAGGCCGAACCCGGCGTCCACGGTGGCGACCTTCCGGTTGCCCGTGACGGGGTCGGCCGTGAACAGGATGCCGGACGCGTGCGGGAAGACCATCTGCTGCACGACCACCGCCATGTGGACCGTACGGTGGTCGATGCCGTTGCGCTGGCGGTAGGTCACGGCCCGCTCGGTGAACAGCGAGGCCCAGCACCGGCTGACGTGCTGCAGGACCGCCGTCGGCCCCACGACGTTCAGATACGTGTCCTGCTGGCCGGCGAACGAGGCCGTCGGCAGGTCCTCCGCCGTCGCGCTGGACCGGACGGCGTAGGCGGCTCGCTCATCGAGCCGGGCGAGTGCGCGGGTGATCGCCGCCGTGAGGTCGTCCGGGACGGCGATCCCTTCGATGGTCCGGCGGATCTGCGCGCTGAGCGTACGGATCGCCTCCCGGTCGTCCGGGTCCAGGCGCGACAGCTGATCGAGCCGCTCGTCGATCGACGGTGCTTCCGCCATGATCCGCCGAAAGGCCTCCGTCGTCACGCAGAAGCCGGCCGGCACGCGGATGCCCTCGATCCGCGACAGCCCGCCCAGGTGCGCGCCCTTGCCGCCGACGACCGCGACCTGCGTCTCGTCGGCCTCGTGAAGATCCCACACGTACTGCTCGATCATCGCGATACCCCCGAGGCGGTCGTGTCCCGTCGCCCTGCACCGGCCGATCGCGTCACCGGCGCCTCCAGCTCTGCCGAACCCCTTGTCGGCACCCCCATCGGTTCGACGTCACCGCGTCCCCCATACGTCGACAACACACGCACGTCGTGCTCCATTTCTGCAGGTTGTGGCCTTGGCCGATGATTTTGCGCCACCACCCGGGCCTTGCCGCAAGCCCCCCAGTGCGCTATAAGTTGAGAGTGGCAAGGAGAGACCTCTCCTTGCCTTTGCCTTTTGCCGTCCTCTCCACCGGTGGAAGATCAACCGTGCGGCGGCCAGGACCTACGCGGGCCGGGCGAAGCGTTCCTTGAGGGCGTTCAGGCCGGTGGCGTAGATGGTGTCGCCGAATTGCCTCTCGATCTCGGGGACGAGTGCGTCGGCGGCCTCGTATGTCGCGACCCAGCGGATCTCGGCGCCCGCCCCGTGCGGCCGCACGGACAGCGTGGAGACGTAGTCGGAGACGGGGGCGGCGGATTCATGGATCGTGTAGCGGAGCATCCGCCGCGCGTCGTCCTTCTCCAGGAGCCGTTCCCGGATGACCACTTGGCCGTTGACGGAGAAGGCCTGTACCGCCCCGGGCGTCTCGGGATCGGCGCCGTCCTCGATCACGGACGGCGGCAGCAGGGGGTGCCAGTCGGCGAGGCCGCCGAACCTGCCGATGATCCGCCAGACGGCGTCGGGGTCGGCGGTGACGACGGCGGTACGGGTCAGGGTGTGCACGGAAGGGCCTCCGATGACTGCGGATTGCGATGACTGCGGGTGGTCTTCGATCCGTCGCTTCCCTCGACGGTTCACCACGTTCCGTCGCCGCGCAGTACGGCGTCGGCCCCGCCGTCGATGAAGACGACCTGGCCGGTGACCAGTTCGTTCTCCGGGGAGGTGAGCCAGGCCAGGAGGGGAGCGATCTGTGCCGGCTGGGCGTGGCCGTGGAGCGGCATGGGGACGGTCGCATCGACGATCTTGCGCAGGTCGGGGCTGGCCAGCATGGGTTCGGTCATCGGGGTGACGACGGTCCCGGGGGCGATGGCGTTGAGGGGGATACCGGCGCCCGCCCAGTCGGCGGTCACGGCGGTGCGGCGAACCCATCGGGCCATGGCGGCCTTGGTCGAGCCGTAGATCGCATAGCCCTCTCCCCGGTCGACCGCTGCCTGGGCGGCGGCCAGCGCCGCTTCCTCGTCACCGGCGAGCGCCGCCTCGGCGATGGCCGTGTCGTGAGGGTGGACGGAGGCGACCGAGGCGATGACGACGGCGCGTGGGTCCGTGCCGGCGGCCAGCAGGGGGCGCAGCCCCTCCAAGGTGGCGACCGCGCCGAAGTAGTTGACGCTGACGGCGCGCGGTTCGAAACCGGCGAGGCCGGCGCCCGCGATCACGGCGTCGAGCCGCCCACCGCTCAACTCGCGTGCGCGCTCGACCAGATGGGCCCGGCCGTCGGGGGTGGCGAGGTCCGCCACGATATCGGCGTCCCTGAGGTCGGCGCCGATGACCGTGTTCCCCTGCTCCCTGAGCCGGGTGGCGGTGGCCTTGCCGATGCCGGAGGCGGATCCGGTGATGAGGTAGGTGCGGGACATGGTCGGCTCCTTCTCTGGGGCTGTACGTTCGCCGGTCGCTGATCGCTGTTCACTGCGCGTTTCGGCCGTTGGCCGCACGCGGCCGGTCGCCGATCACCGGTCGCTGATCGCTGGTCGCCCATCACCGGTCACCGGTCACCGGTCACCGATCGGCTCCTGATCAGTCGTTGATCAACATACTCTTTTTTGGCATGGCGTGCCAAAAATTCTGTCTGTGACAATAAAGGCCGAGGCGGAGCACGGCAAGGAGTACACAATGGCGGCAGCGCGGGGACGTCCGTCCCTGACGGAACATCGGCGCCTTCAGACCCGACTGGAGATCGCGGAGGCCGCGGCGACCCTCTTCGCCGACCGCGGTTACGACACGACGACGGTCGAGGACATCGCCTCGGCCGCGGGCGTCTCCCTGCGCACCTTCTACCGCTACTGCCCGGCGAAGGAGGACGCCCTCACCCCCCTCTACGCCTCCAGCGTCGGCCAACTCGTGGACGTCCTCGCGGAACATCCGGTCGCGGAACCGCTCAGCGCCGCCGTCGAGGCGTCCTTCGGGACCGCGACGGCCGAGCGACGCCTGGAGGACGCCGCCCGGGCCCGTCGGCTGGTCCGGGTCATGGGGACCGTCCCCGCCCTGAAGATGCGCTGGCTCGCCGCGGGCCGGGAGATGCAGGAACGGCTCGCGCCCGCGCTGGCATCCCGCGCACACGCCCCTGTCGACAGTCTCGAGGTGCGTCTGCTGACCACCGCGGTGCTGGATGCGTTCACCGTCACCATGGAGTACTGGGCCTGGCAGGACGAGCCCGAGGAACTCGTCGATCTGATGCGCCGCGCGCTGGCGTTCCTGCGGCTCGACGAGCTCCGGGCGAAGCCCGCGCCGTCCGTCGACAAGTAGTCGGCACGTCCACGCGGGGGTCGACCCCGCGTGACCAACTCCCGTACCGAACCCGGGCGTTGCGCGACATCGTCAGGCCTCTGGGCCCCAGGTCGGCTCGTCACACCGCTCCGCACGGCGGCCGTCGGGCAACCCTGTCAGCCCGGTCGCCGCACCGCAGCCCGGCAGGACTGCGAATCGGGCCAAGCCCTCACCGGGCGAGGACCGGCGTGTCGTTCCGCCCAAGGGATGGAGCGTGCGAAACCACCCGCGAGCCGAGGGGCGCCGACTCGCAGCGGTGCTGGACTGCTTCCGGTAAGGGCGACTGCTCAGGTGAGGAGCACGGCATGGTCAAGGCGGTCTCGCATCCGCTGTTCGCGCGCGTCTACCCGAAGATCAATGCCTATATGGAGGCGCATGGTTCGATCGAGCACCGCCGGGAGTTGCTCGCGGGTGTACGCGGTCGTGTGGTGGAGATCGGCGCGGGTACCGGCGCGAATTTCCGGCACTATCCCACGGAGGTGGACCAGGTCATCGGCGTGGAGCCGGAGCCGAGGCTGCGTGCCCGCGCCGAACGGGCCGCCGCCGACGCTGCCGTGACGGTGGAGGTGCGGCCCGGCCGGGCCGAGCGGTTGCCGGTCGCGGACGGCAGCGTCGATGCGGTCGTGGTGTCACTCGTCCTGTGCACGATCGAGGATGTCCCCGGTGCGCTCGCGGAAGCCGCGCGGGTACTCAGGCCGACCGGTGAGCTGCGCTTCTACGAGCATGTCCGATCTCCGAAGCCCTCCGCCTTCCGATGGCAGCGGCTGTTGAACCCGTTGTGGCGACGGCTGGGCGGCGGCTGCAACCTCACCCGGGACACGGAGCGCGCCATCAGGGAGGCCGGGTTCACCGTCGAGAAGGTGCGCCACTTCGAGTTCCTGCCCGAGGGGCGGCCCCATCCTGCCTCGCCCTCGATCATCGGTGTCGCCCGCCCGCCGGCCGTCGACGAGCGGTAGCGGCGGACGGTCATCAAGCGACCGAGGCGCTGGACCGAGCCGCACCCCGGACAGGGGCGGTCATGACGGTGCGCGTCCGGGTGTACCGCCGCCGTCCGGCTTGGGCGGCGTGTCCTCAGCTCGTCCGGGTCGCCCGCTGCCAGGCCGCATCGCGCAGCAGACGCAGGCCGTTGAGGCCGACGAGGACGGTGGAGCCCTCGTGGCCGAGGACGCCCAGCGGCAGCGGGAGGTCTCCGGCGAGGTCCCAGACGACCAGGGCGCAGAGGAAGACCGCGGCCAGGCACAGGTTCTGGGCGACGAGTCGGCGGGCCGCCCGGGACAGCCCCAACACCGCCGGGACGGTGGCCAGTTCGTCCCGGACGATCACCGCGTCGGCGGTCTCCAGGGCGAGGTCGCTGCCGGCTCGGCCCATGGCGACACCGGTGTGCGCGGCCGCCAGCGCGGGGGCGTCGTTCACCCCGTCGCCCACCACCAGCACCCGCCGCCCGGCCGTCTGCTGTGCGCGTACCGCGTCGACCTTGTCCTGGGGCAGCAGTCCGGCGCGTACGTCGACGATGCCGGTCTCGGCGGCCGGCCGGGCCGCGGCGCGTGGGTTGTCGCCGGTCAGCAGCATCGGCATCCGGCCGGTGAGGGCCTGGAGGGAGGCGACGGTGGCGGCCGCGTCCGGGCGCAGCCGGTCGGCGAGCCCCAACACCCCGGCCGGCACACCGTCCCGCAGGACGACCACGGCGGTGAGTCCGTTCTCCTCCAGCTCCGCGGCGAGTGACCCGGCCGCCGCGGCGGCCGGCCGGCCGGCGGGCAGCAGCCGGGCCGGGGCGCCGACCTCGATGCGCGCGCCGTCGACGGTGGCGCACACGCCGATGCCGGGGGAGGCGGTGAACTCCTCGGCGGCGGGCAGCGACAGGCCCCGTTCGCGGGCGGCGGCCACGATCGCGCGGGCCAGGGGGTGTTCGCCGGCGTGCTCGGCCGCGGCCGCCCAGGTCAGCAGGGTCTCCTCGGTCGGTCCGGGGTCCGGCAGCGGGCGGATCGTGGTTACCTGGGGCGTGCCCTGTGTCAGCGTGCCCGTCTTGTCGAGGGCGACGGTGTCCACCTCGCCGAGGCGTTCCATCACGACGGCGGATTTGACCAGTACGCCGTGCCGTCCGGCGTTGGCGACGGCCGACAGCAACGGCGGCATGGTCGCCAGCACCACCGCGCACGGCGACGCGACGATCATGAAGGTCATCGCCCGCAGCAGGGAACGGGTCGGGTCCGCGCCGAAGAGGAGCGGGACGGTGAAGACGGCGAGGGTGGCGGCCACCATGCCGACCGAGTAGCGCTGTTCGACCTTCTCGATGAACAGCTGTGTCGGCGCCTTGGTCCTGGAGGCCTCGGCGACCATGGCCACGATCCGTGCGATGACCGAATCGCCCGCGTCGCGCGCGACCTCGACCCGCAGCGCGCCGGTGCCGTTGAGGGTGCCGGCGAACACCTCGTCACCGGGCCGCTTGGCCACCGGAAGCGGTTCGCCGGTGATGGTCGCCTGGTCGACCTCGCTGCTCCCGTGCCGTACGTGGCCGTCCGCGCCGACCCGCTCGCCCGGGCGGACCAGGATGACGTCGCCCACCACGAGGTCCGCGGCGGCCACGCTCTCCTCGGCCTCGGGATCGCCGTCGTCGCCGGTCAGCCTGGTCGCGGTGGTCGGTGCGAGATCGAGCAGACCGCGTACCGAGTCCTCGGTACGGGCGGTGGCCAGCGCCTCCAGGGCTCCGGAGCCGGCGAAGATGACGATCAGCAGTGCGCCGTCCAACACCTGGCCGATCGCGGCCGCCCCGATCGCGGCGACGACCATCAGCAGATCGACGTCGAGGGTGCGGTCCTTGAGCGCCCGCAGCCCGGATCGGGCCGGCTCCCAGCCGCCCGCCGCGTACGCCAGCGCGTACAGCGGTCCCCAGGTCCACGCCGGTGCGGCGGTGAGGTGCAGCGGCAGCGCGAGCAGGAACGCGACGGCGGCCGCGGCCGCCCAGCCGACCTCGGGCAGCGCGAAGGCACGGGTGCGCCGGGAGGGTTGCCTACGGGGCGGGGCCGGGTGGGGTGGACGCCGCAGTACTGCGGAGGGCGCGACAGAAGGCATGGCGGATCAACCCTTCACGGGTGCGGGGACCGGCAACCCCACCACCGTACAGGAATGAATGAAGAGGTCTTCATCTTTCGCCGCTAGGATGGCTCCATGGGCCACGGAATGGACAACCGCAGCACCACCCGCGAACGCCTGGACGCCGTCGGGGTCGCCGATGTCGCCGCGACACTCCAGGCCCTGTCCACACCCTCCCGGCTGCGCATCCTCGCCCGCCTCCAGGAGAGCCCCTGCGCGGTCGGCGACCTCGCCGCCGCCGTCGGCATGGAGCAGTCCGCCTGCTCCCATCAGCTCCGGCTGCTGCGCAACCTCGGCCTGGTTACCGGCGAGCGCAACGGCCGCTCGATCGTCTACGCCCTCTACGACCACCACGTCGCCGAGCTGCTCGATCAGGCGCTCTTCCATGTCGAGCATCTGCGCCTGGGGCTGCGTGACGCTCCATCAGAAGCACCGGACGCGGTGCGCCGCTGACGGCCGGCCGCCGTGTAGCCTTCGCATACCACGCGCATTTCACATACAGCTCGTATGCCGTGCCGTCGATGTGCGTGGATCTTCACGAGTGGGGGAGCGGGCGATGCAGTCGGGGCGCGAGAAGGCCTACGCGTATCTCAAGGACACCGTGCTGACCGACCCGGATATGCAGGACCGCTTCCTGTCCGAGCAGGAGATCGCCGACCGGATCGGCGTCTCGCGCACCCCCATCCGCGAGGCCCTGCTGCTGCTCGCCGCCGAGGACCTGGTGCGGCTGGTCCCCAAGCGCGGGGCGCACATCCCCCCGCTGTCCGGCCGGGAGATCGCCGAACTGATGGAGATGCGCGGTCTGATCGAGCGCTTCGCCGCCGAGCGCACGACGGCCGAAGGCACCGCGCCCATCGACGAGATGACCGGCATCCTCGCCCAGCAGGACGCCCTGCGCGGCGCCGACAGCGTCCAGGAGTTCCTCGCCGCCGACCTGCGCTTCCACGTCGCCCTGGTCGCCGCCGCCGGCAATGCGCTGATGAGCCGTCAGTACGCCGCCCTGCGCAGCCGCCAGACCAGGGTCGGCGCGATCCGGCTCTTCCGCTCCGACCACCGCCGGCACGAGATCCTCACCGAACACCGCCGGATCCTCGACGGACTGGCCGCCGGCGACGCCGCGGCCGCCTGCGCGGCCATCGACCGCCACCTCCAGGCGACCCAGCGCATCCTGCTGGCCGCCTGACCGGCCGCCGCGGTGCGGGGCCTGGGAGAAGACGCCCCCTACAGCCGGCGGTTGTCCAGCACGGCCACGGCCCGTCGCACCCGCTCGGTCTCCTCGATGTCCGCGTCGGCGACCAGCAGTTCCGGCGCGCTGCCCAGCTGGGCGCGGACGGTCCCGTCGGGGCCGACCAGCACGCTGCGCCCGACGCCGGTCGGGGCCTTGGTACGTGCCTCCGGATCGGCCGCCGGGTCCGGGGCGGCCTGGCCGACGGCCGCCAGCCACACCGTCGCGTCCAGGGCGCGGGCCCGCACCAGCAGGTCCCACTGCGCGCGCTTGCCCGGTCCCGCGCCCCAGGCGGCGGGCAGCACCGACACCGTCGCCCCCGCGTCGGCGTGGGCCCGGAAGAGCTCCGGGAAGCGCAGGTCGTAGCAGGTCGCCAGGCCCACCCGGACCCCGTCGACGTCGACGGTGACCACACGCGTGCCCGCCGCGACCGTGTCGGACTCCCGGAACCCGAAGGCGTCGTAGAGGTGGATCTTGTCGTAGGACTCCTCGACCTCGGGCCCGGTGGCCAGCAGGGTGTTGGCGACCCGCCCGTCGGGCGCCGGGGTGAACATGCCCACCACCACCGTCACCCCCGTCTCGCGGGCGACGGAGCGCACACCCTCCGCCCACGGCCCGTCCAGCGACTCCGCCACCGGCCCGAGCGGCACCCCGAACCGCACCATGGAGGCCTCGGGAAGAACCGCGAGCCGTGCCCCCTCGCGGGCCGCGCGGCGCACCTGCTCCACCACCGCCGCGAGATTCTCCTTCGGGTCGGTCGATGCCGTCATCTGGCACAGCGCGATACGCATGCGATCTCTTCCCTCTTCCCTCGTGCTTCCCTTGCGCCCATCCTGCCCGAACCGCGTACGGGAACGGCCCGCCCCGGGGATCCCGGGCCGGGCCGTTGCGGCACCGAAGGTGCTACCGGGTCCCCGTCCCCGCGACCTCCTCCGGGCGCAGCAGGGCCGCGAGCCGCTCCGCCGGGAGCAGTCCCTGCTCCAGGACCAGTTCGGCGACGCCGCGCCCGGTGGCGAGGGCTTCCTTGGCGATCGCGGTGGCGGCGGTGTACCCGATGTGCGGGTTGAGGGCGGTGACCAGCCCGATGGAGTTCTCCACGCTCGCGCGCAGGGTCTCGGTGTTGGCGGTGATGCCCACCACGCAGCGCTCGGCGAGGGTGCGGCAGGCGGCACCCAGGTGGGTGATGCTCTCCGAGAGGGAGTGCAGGATGATTGGCTCGAACGCGTTGAGCTGGAGCTGGCCCGCCTCGGCGGCCATGGTGATGGTGACGTCGTTGCCGATGACCTCGAAGGCGACCTGGTTGACGACCTCCGGGATCACCGGGTTGACCTTGCCGGGCATGATGCTCGAACCGGCCTGCACCGGCGGCAGGTTGATCTCCGCGAGGCCGGCGCGCGGGCCGGAGGACAGCAGCCGCAGATCGTTGCAGCTCTTGGAGAGCTTGACGGCGATGCGCTTGAGGACGCCGGAGAGATGGACGAACGCCCCGCAGTCCTGCGTCGCCTCGACGAGGTTGGCGGCGGTGACCAGCGGCAGGCCGGTCAGCGCGGCCAGGTGGTCGCGGGCCGCCGCTGCGTAGCCCTTGGGCGCGTTGAGGCCGGTGCCGATGGCGGTGGCGCCGAGGTTGATCTCGTGGATGAGCAGTACCGCCTCGGCCAGCCGGCTCTGGTCCTCCTCCAGCATCACCGCGTACGCCGAGAACTCCTGTCCCAGCGTCATCGGCACCGCGTCCTGGAGCTGGGTGCGGCCCATCTTGAGGACGTCGCGGAACTCCTCGGCCTTGGCGGCGAAGGCCTCGCGCAGCACGGTCATCGCGTCGAGCAGCTCCCGTACGGCGCTGATCGTGGCCACGTTCACCGCGGTCGGGTAGACGTCGTTGGTCGACTGGCTGAGGTTGACGTGCTCGTTGGGGTGCAGGTGGCGGTAGTCGCCCTTGTCGTGGCCCAGGATCTCCAGGGCCCGGTTGGCGATCACCTCGTTGGCGTTCATGTTCGTCGAGGTGCCGGCACCGCCCTGGATGACGTCGACGATGAACTGGTCGTGCAGCCGGCCGTCGACCCGGATCTCGCGGCAGGCGGCGGCGATGGCGTCGGCCCGCTCGGCATCGAGCAGTCCGAGGTCCTGGTTGGCGCGGGCGGCGGCCTCCTTGACGGCGGCGAGCGCGTTGATCAGGTGCGGGTAGGCGGAGATCGGCGTACCGGTGATGGGGAAGTTCTCCGCGGCGCGCAGGGTGTGCACGCCCCAGTACGCGTCGGCGGGTATCTCTCGGTCGCCGAGCAGATCGTGTTCGCGGCGGTGGGCGGCGGCGGTCATGGTGCGGGTGGTCCTTTGCGAGGTGGGAGGCGACGGGCGCCGTGAGGGGTGAGTGGGCGCGGCCCAGGGAGAGGTGACGTGGTGTCAGGAAGGGGTGGGTCGGTCGTCGGCGGCCGGCGGGGCGAGCGCGCCCGCCGCCCGGAGCGCCCCGACCGGGGCGCCGCCACCGATGACCGGTGTGGCGGCGAAGGGCGCGAGGACCTCGGGATCGATCCCGCAGCGGGCCAGGGCCGCCGCCGTCACCGGCATCCGGGCGCGGTCGGCGCCGTCGGCGATCTTCACGCCGACGGCCCGCCCGTCCGGCAGCGCCGCGATCTGCACGCCCTCGAAGCCGTCCTTGGCGAGCAGCCCCGGTACGGCCCGCACCAGCCGGGCGACGTCCCGTCCGCTCCCGGAGACCATCTTGGGGTGCTCGCGCATGGCGTGGGCGATCCGGCCCTCGTCGGTGCCGGGAGCGGCGGTCGCCAGGCGGGCGGCGGCCCGGGTCAGGCCGTGCAGCGAGACGGCGAACAGCGGTGCGCCGCAGCCGTCGACGGTGACGCGCGCGATGCCCTGACCGGTGAGGTCCTCGACGGCCGCGGCGATCTCGACCTGCAGCGGGTGCTCCGGGTCGAGGTAGTCCGCCAGCCGCCAGCCCCGGGTCCGGGCCGTCAGCAGCATGGCGGCGTGCTTGCCCGAGCAGTTCTGGGCGAGCCGGGTGGGGCCGAGACCCCGCCCGATCCACTCGTCCCGTACGGCGCTCCCGTACGGCAGGTCGGGGACGTTGCGCAGGTCGTCCTCGGCCAGACCGGCGGTGGCGAGGATGCGCCGGGCGGTGGCCAGGTGCCGCTCCTCGCCGGAGTGGCTGGCCGCGACCAGCGCCAACGCCTCGTCGTCCAGGGGCGGCAGCCCCGCGCGCAGCAGGCCGACCGCCTGGACCGGCTTGAGCGCCGAGCGCGGGTAGAAGGCGGCCTCGATGTCGCCCGTCTGGAACGCAACGCTCCCGTCGGCCGCCAGGACCACCACCGATCCGTGGTGGACGCCCTCGACGATGCCGCCGCGCACCACATGGGCGACGGGAGCGTGAGCCGGTTCGCGGACCTCGGGCGGTGCCTGGGGAGCGCGGTGCGGCAGGGTGGTGCTCTGACTCATGATCGGTTTCTCGGTGCTTTCGGTGCTCTAGGGGTTGTCGGTGTGGTGGGTGCCCGCGGCGTCCTGACGTCCCGCCGCATCCCGTACGGTCCCGACCCGGCCCCGTACCAGGAACCAGCCGCCGACCAGCGCGGCCACGATCAGGGGCAGGGAGAGGATGGTGGTCCGGCCGGCGCCGCCGTCGGCCCACATCAGGACCAGGACCATGGCGAGGAAGGCCAGGGTGACGACCTCGGTCCACGGGGAGCCGGGGAGCCGGTAGCTCGGGCGGACGAGCTGCCCGGCCCGCGTCTTCCGCCAGAAGAGCAGATGACAGAGCATGATCATGGCCCAGGTGCTGAGGATGCCGATCGCCGCGAAGTTCAGCACGATCTCGAACGCCTCGCTGGGCACGACGTAGTTCAGGCCCACGCCCAGCACACAGACCCCCGACGTGAGCAGGATGCCGCCGTAGGGGACATGGCTGCGGCTCATCACGCCGGTGAACCGCGGTGCGGAACCGGACATCGCCATCGAGCGTAGGATGCGGCCGGTGGAGTAGAGGCCGGAGTTGAGGCTGGACATCGCGGCGGTGAGCACCACGAGGTTCATCACGCCGCCGGCCGCGGGCACCCCCACGTTGGACAGCACGGTCACGAAGGGGGACTCGCCGGCCGAGTACGCGTTCCAGGGCAGCAGCATCGTCAGCAGGACCACCGAGCCGACGTAGAACACTCCCACCCGCCACATGATGGAGTTGATCGCCTTGGGCATGACCTTCTCCGGCTCCGCCGTCTCACCCGCCGTGACGCCGACCAGCTCGACCGAGGCGTAGGCGAAGACGACGCCCTGGACGACCAGCAGCATCGCCATCGTCCCGGTGGGGAAGACCCCGCCGTTGTCGGTGATCAGGGAGGGACCGGGGGAGTGGCCGGCGACCGGGTGCTGGGTGACCAGCAGGAAGATGCCGATCAGCATGAAGACGACCAGCGCGCCGACCTTGACGATCGCGAACCAGAACTCCAGCTCACCGAAGATCTTCACGGAGATCAGGTTCACGGCCAGCACGACCGCGAGCGCGATCAGGGCGATCACCCATTGCGGGATGTCGGAGAACATGCCCCAGTAGTGGGTGTAGGTCGCCACCGCCGTGATGTCGGCGATGCCGGTGGTCGCCCAGTTCAGGAAGTACATCCAGCCCGCGACGAACGCCCCCTTCTCGCCGAGGAACTCCCGGGCGTAGGAGACGAAGGCGCCCGAGGACGGGCGGTGCAGTACCAGTTCTCCCAGCGCGCGGACCACGAGGAAGGCGAAGACACCGCAGACCGCGTACGCCACGGCCAGCGAGGGCCCGGCGCCGGCCAGCCGGCCGCCCGCACCGAGGAACAGCCCGGTGCCGATCGCGCCGCCGATGGCGATCATGTTGACGTGCCGGGACTTCAGCGACTTGCTGTAGCCGACGTCTCCCGCGTCGACGTGCCGGGGTCCGGTCCGCTGTTCGGGCTGCGGTTCCGCTGTCCGGAGGTGCTGCTCGCTCATGCCGGGACCTCGCTTCGCTCGGCCGCGGCTGCGCGGGACGCGCACCGTGCCATGGTGATCTCGCTGCGGTGGCTCACGCGTGATCCTCATTTCCTGTGGGAGGGCTCGTGCGGTGGGGCGGCCGCACGATGGTGGTCAGCGTCGACTCGACGCGTGCCAGGTGGTGCTCCATGGCCTCGGCCGCATCGTGCTCGGACTGGTCGATCAGCGCCTCGACGATCGCCCGGTGCTCCCGGTTCGCCTGCTCGCGCCGTCCGCCGAGCTCGTTGAGGAAGGCCGACTGCCGGGCCAGTGCGTCGCGGATCTCCTCGATCACCCGCCGGAAGACCGGGTTGCGGGCCGCCTGGGCGATGGCGAGGTGGAAGAGCGTGTCCATGGCGACCCAGGCGGTGGTGTCGGTCTCCCGCTCCATCCGCTCCAGCAGGTGACCCAGCTGGTCGAGGTCCTCGGGGGTGCGGCGCACCGCCGCGTAACCGGCCACCGGGATCTCCACGTGCCGGCGTACTTCGAGGAGGTCGCTGGCCGCGTAGTCGCCGAAGGTGGGGTCGGCGACCGCGCCGTCGGAGACGACGAAGGTGCCCTTGCCGGTGCGCGACACCGTCAGCCCCATCGTCTGGAGCGCCCGCAGGGCCTCGCGGAGCACGGGTCTGCTCACTTCCAGACGACGGCAGAGCTCTGCTTCCGAAGGGAGCTTCTCCCCGACCGCGTAGTCGCCCCGCTCGATGGCGCCGCGCAGATGGTTCAGTACCGCTTCCATCGCGCTGACCCGCCGGGGCACATCGCCAGCTGTCTGGCTGTCTGACAGGTTCACCCCGGGATCGTCGAGTCCGGTGGGGGGCGCTGTCAAGGGGTGTGACGGTCTCCGTGGAAGTCCGGACGGCTGACAACCTTGTCGTAGCGCTCCGTCACCAGATGACCGCGCGGCACGGAGGGTGCGGGCGGGGGTGCCGGGCGGGCCGGGGGCCTACGGCGTACGTGGTCGATGCCGGCGGCCCGGGGGCGTCACTGCGCGTCCGCCCACTGGTAGCGGTGTTCGGGCCGCCCGGTGTCGCCGTATTTGAGCGTCAGGGCGATATGGCCGCTGCGCTCCAGATGCTTGAGGTAGCGCTGGGCGGTGGAGCGGCTGACGCCGGAGCGTTCGGCGACCTCGTGCGCGGACAGTGGCTGCCCGGCCTCGTCCAGGACGCGCCGGATCAGGTCGACGGTGGCCGCCGAGTGGCCTTTGGGCAGCTCGGTGTGCGGGGGCCCGGCGGTCCGGAAGGCGCCGAAGATCCGGTCGACCTGCTCCTGGCCGGCCTCGCCGCGGCCGCCCACCCCCGCGACCGTGCGGCGCAGCGCGGCATAGCCGTCGAGCTTGGCGCGCAGCCCGGAGAAGCCGAAGGGCTTGACGAGGTACTGCAGCGCACCGGAGCGCAGGGCGTCCTGGATCGTGCTCACATCGCGGGCCGCCGTCACCATGATCACGTCCGCGCGGTGGCCCAGCTGCCGCAGCCGCCGCACCAGGGCCAGGCCCGTCTCGTCCGGGAGGTAGTGATCGAGCAGCACCAGGTCGACCGGGGTGCGCTCCAAGGCGGCCAGCGCCTGGGCGGCGGTGTGGGCGCGGCCGGTGACACGGAAGCCGGGGACCTGCGAGACGTACGCGGCGTTGATCTCGGCGACGTGGAAGTCGTCGTCGACGACCAGGACATCGATCATCTCGCCGTTCCGTTCGTGGTGGCTGCGCTCTCCTGGCCGCTCAGGGCCGTGGCGAGCGCGTCGGGCAGGACGACGGTGAACACCGCACCGCCGCCCGCGCGGGCGGTCACCCGGGCCATCCCGCCGTGGCGCTCGGCGAGCCGGCGCACCAGCGCCAGGCCGATGCCCCGGCCGCGGTGGAAGGCCACCGGCCCCCTGGCGGCGCGGTCGCCCCGGTCCGGCGCCGCGGCCTTCGTGGTCCAGCCCTCGGCGAAGATCCGCTCGCGCAGCTCGGGCGGCACCCCCGGCCCGGTGTCCGAGACCCGCAGCACGGCCGTGGTTCCCTCGGCGCGCAGCTCCACCTCGACGAACGGCCGCTCGCGGCGGTGGCCGGCGGCGGCGTCCAGTGCGTTGTCCAGGAGATTGCCCAGTACGGTCACCAGGTCGCGCGGGTCGACGACCGCGTCGGGCAGCAGCGTCGAGGGCGACACCCGCAGCGACACCCCGCGCTCGGCGGCGATGGCCGCCTTGCCGACCAGCAGCGCCGACAGCAGCGGGTCGTGCACCCGCTCGGCGATCTGCTCGGCGGACGCCCGGTGGGCGCCGGCCACTTCGGTGACGAACTCCACCGCCTTGTCGTGCCGGCCCAGTTCCAGCAGTCCGCGCACGGTGTGCAGCTGGTTGGCGTGCTCGTGGTCCTGGGCCCGCAGCGCGTCCAACAGCCCCTGGGTGCTGTCCAGTTCACGGCCCAGCAGCTCCAGCTCGGTGCGGTCCCGCAGCGTCACCACGGCGCCGCCGTCCCGTGTCGGCACCCGGTTCGCGATCAGCACCCGGCCACCGCACACGGCCAGCAGATCCGTTCCGTCCACGCGTCCGGCCAGCACCTCCGTCGTCCGGCCCGGCGGCAGCACCTCGTCCAACGCCCGTCCCGCGGCCTCCGCACCGAGCCCGAGCAGCCGCCCGGCCTCGTCGTTGACCAGCCGGATCCTGCCCCGCCGGTCGAAGGCCACCACGCCCTCACGGATGCTGTGCAGCATCGCCTCGCGCTCGTCGAGCAGTGCGGAGATGTCGGCGAACGCCACGCCGTGCGTACGGCGGCGGAGCCGGCGGGAGAGCGCGACCGCGGCCAGCACGCCGACGGCCAGTGCCGCGCCGGCGTACCGCAGCACGGTGGGGATGGTGCCCAGCAGCCGCCCCCGGACGCTGTCGTAGGCGATGCCGACCGAGACCGCGCCGACGATCCGGCCGCGGGCGTCGCGCAGCGGCACCTTGGCGCGGGCCGAACGCCCCAGCGTCCCGGTGTCGATCTGCCGCACCTCCTGACCGGCCAGGGTGCGGCTCGGGTCGGTGGAGACATGCCGGCCGATCTCGGCGGTGCGGGTGTGCGACCAGCGCACCCCGCGGGTGTCCATCACCACGACGTACAGCGCCCCGGTCGCCCTGCGGATCCGCTCCGCTTCCGCCTGCACCGGGCCGCGGGCATCCGGCTCGGTGGCGACGAGCCGGCGGGCGAGGTCCGGATCGGCGGCCGCGGTCTGGGCGATGGACAGCGCCCGCCGCATCGCCTGGTCGTCCAGCTCGGAGCTGAGCGGGGCGAGGAACAGGCTGGTGGCGAGCACCAGCACGCCGGTGGTGAGGGTCACCTGTGCCGTCAGCACCTGCGCGAAGACGCGCCGGGGCCAGTGGATCCGCATGGGTCTCCCTCGTCTCGGGCCCTCCGCGCCCTCGCGGAACCGACGTCTTCTCCTCAGGGGTTGTCCGACGGGCCATGGCCGGGCCTCTCGGGCCCTGACCCATCGGTCAGACCCTACGCCGCAACGCCCGCGACATGAGCCGTTCGTGAGCAACTGCCCACCCCCTGTATCGCGGTTGTCGTTTTTAGGGCCTGTCCGATGGGTCATGGCCGGGTCCGCGGCGTCTGGCACGGCACCTCGCGGCGTTGCCGAAACGTCCCGAGAGCTCCGCTATCGAGACGCTCCGG
>NZ_JBHYJC010000043.1:0-59192 GCF_042749045.1 Streptomyces sp. NPDC059008
TCTTGCGGTCTTTTTTTTTTTTTTTATATACCACCGCGACCCCCCCCCCCTAAAATCTCCGCGTGGGGGGGGGGGGGGGCCGCCCCCCCCCCCCCCCCACTTCGGGGGGAGGAAAAGATCCGGATGGGCGGCCGCGACGCCGGCTGAAATGCTGCGGACCAGGACGCGGTCGGTCGAATCACCGACCGAATCACCGACCGAATGGCCGACGCGTCCTTCTTGGTGGTTCGCCGAGGCAGGGGGAAAACGCAGTGGCACAGCAGTTGGCAAAGGTACCGATCGGGGACGTGCGGCGCTCCCCGGCACCGGACTTCGGACTTCTCACGACCCGCGAGCGCGAGGTGCTGCTGCTCCTCGCGGGCGGCCCCTCGAACCGTTCGCTGGCCCAGCACCTCGGCGTCGCCGAGCGCACCGTACGGGCTCATCTGACCAGCATCACCCGCAAGTTGGGCGTCCGCTCGCGCCTTGAGGCGGCCCTGCTCGCCACCGTCCATCACGACGCCCTCCAGCCGGGAGCGGCATAGCCCAAAGAGGCAATGGAGCGGCCACCGCAATCGTGATGAGCTGCAGGTGGCCGATTTCCTCCAGGCCTGTCGGGCCGGGCGGGACCGGCTTCGTTTATTCACGGGACCTTCGGCTCGTACGGGCCGGTGCCGCGAATACCGAGAGGGACCGAGAAGTACCGAGAAATTCCGAGCAACCTCAAGAAACGGAGAGCGCTGTGAACTCCCTGCTCAACAAGGTGAATGCCGACGACAAGCTGTGCGCGGCCCCCATCACCGCCGCGGAGTGGACCGCTGAGGCCATCACGGCTCCGGTGCTCGCCACCCCCGCCATTGCGACGGGCGTCGTCTCGGTCACCGTGGCCACCCGCGGCATCTGGGGCGGCGCCGCCCCCGCCCCGCGCATCAAGGGCTGACCCAGCACGTGGGCCATGGCTGGAGACGAGGACGACGACGAAAGGTAGCGATGAAGGTTCCCGCTGTCCTGAGGAGGGTGTTCTCCTCTCCAGCCATCGGCCGGCACCGGGCGCTGGCCGCCACCGAGCGGATCACCGCCGTCACCTCCCTCCTCAGCAGCCTGGAGGCGCTGCCCGCCGAGCGCGACCGGCGGCCGGGCGGGCTGAACAACTGGGAGGTCGTCCGGGACAACTTCGCCGACCTGCCGCCGGTCGCCCGTAAGGCACTGGACCTGCTGGCGAAGCCGACGAGCATGCGGATCATCCACGGCGCCCGGATAGCCGCCGCCGCCACGCTCCTGCTGCCGGGGGAGCGCCGCCGCCAGCGCGCCGCGGCCAATGGCTTCCTCGCACTGAGCACGCTGGCCACCTACCCGCATCACCAGTACGGCGGGGACGGCTCCGACCAGCTCTCCTTCCAGACCCAGCTGGTGTCCGCGGTGGCCCGCTGCGGGCAGCGCAACCCAGCCGTCGTCGACGCCTGTCTGTGGTACGTCGCGCTCCAGTCGACGCTCTCGTACACGGTCTCCGGCCTGGTGAAGCTGTGCGGCCCCGAATGGCGGGCCGGTACCGCCCTGTCCCACATCCTGCGCACCGAGACCTACGGCGACGCCGGCGCGTACCGGCTGATCAGCCGCTACCCCACGGCCGGAAAGGCCGTCTCGCACGCGGTCCTGGCCTTCGAGTGCGCCTTCGGGCTGATCTTCCTGCGCCAGGGCCGCCACGCCCCGGCCATGCTGGCGACGACGGCGACCTTCCACCTGGTCAACGCCCGGGTGATGGGACTGTCCCGGTTCGTCTGGGCGTTCCTGGGGACCTACCCGGCGGTGCTGTACGTGGTGCAGGGCGCCCGGCCGGCCGCGCCGACGGCGTCCCTGCCCGCCCTCGCGCCGGCCGTGGCCGCCACGGCAGCGGGAGCCGGCCGGTGAGCCCCCGCCACGACACCGTGCCCGGTGCCGCCGGCGCCGTGCTCGCCGCGGTCGCCGCCGCGGGCCTGGCCGCCCAGTACCGCAGGCACCGCAGGGTGCTCCGCGGCCACGGCGACGAGGCGATCTGGCGGACCGGCGCGGGCAACCTCCTGGCCTACCGGTTCACCGAGCCCCGGGGCGAGGCACCCCTGCCCGGCGCCCCCGGGCCCCCGGCCCTGGTCTTCGAGCCGGGCATGGTGTCCACCGCCGCCCACTGGTCGTGGTGGCGCCGTGCGTTCCAGGAGGAGTACGCCGTGCTCTCCTACGACCGCGCCGGATACGGACGCAGCAGCCGCCGCGACCGCCGCGACTTCACCCTGGCCTCGGCCGTGGCGGACCTGGCCGATCTGGTCCGCGGAGTCTGCGGGGACCGCCAGGTGATCCTCGTCGGCCACTCCCTGGGCGGATATCTGGCCCTGCGGGCACTGGAACCCCTCGCCGGCCAGGTGACCGGCGTCGTCCTGCTGGACCCGAGCCACCCCGAAGAGCTCCGGCGCTCCGCCGCCCAGGCGCGCGGCGCCGAGTCGCTGCAGGCCCAGCTGGCCATGCTGCCGCTCTCCGTCCGCCTGGGCCTGGGCTGGATGCTGCCCACGCCCTCCTGGCTGAGCCGGCTGCCCGAGGACGAGCGCCCGATCGCCGGCGACCAGTACCGCGACCGGAAGATGTGGGCGGCGGCCGTCCGCGAATGGCGGGCGACCTACCGCGAGTTCCGCGGCGGGGCCGTCCTGCCGCCGCTGACCGTCCCCGTCGCCCTGGTCGCCGCGCACGCCACGCACCGGCAGGACCCGGCGCACGCCGCACTGCACACCGAGATCGTGGCCGCCGCGCCCGACGGCGCGTTGCTCCTGATCGATGGCGTGGAACACGACGAGCTCCTGCTCAGCGAGTCCGCCTGCGCCGAAACAGCCCAGTTCGTCCGCCGGTTCGTCACACGCTGCCGGCCCAGTGCAGAGGGGAGTCAGGACCGTGCCGAAGCCTCCGGTGAAGCCGCCGTCCCTGCGAAGTGAGATCGCCCGGCGCGCCGTCGAGGCCGGCCTGGCCGGCTGGTTCGCCGCGACCGCCCTGAGTCAGCACCCGAACGCCACCCTGGACCGGCTGCGCCAGTACGACCGCTTCGGCATGCTCATCCCCAACTGGCGCTTCTTCGCCCCGAACCCCTCCCGGCACGACTACCACCTGCTGTACCGGACCCTGTCCACCTCGGGCGACCAGTCGCAGTGGCTCCCGGCCTCGGAGATCGTCGAACGCACCTGGACCCAGGCCGTGTGGTTCCCGCGACGCCGCGAGAGCAAGGCGGTCTTCGACCTGTGCAGCCAACTCGCGCTGTACGTCGGCAAGATGGGGGAGCACGTCCCGCGGTCCGTCCCCTTCCGACTCCTCAGGGACTTCGTGCGCCGCCACATCCAGGAGGCGGACCCGGCGGCCTGGCCGACGGTCCGCGGGTTCCAGTTCCTGATCGTCCAGTACAGCGGACACGACCACTCCGAAGCCCCCACCTACCTGTTCACCTCCCAGTTCATCCCGGTCGCCGCGCCGGCACCGGCGCGACAGGACGCACCCGCGCAGGCGCAACAGGAAGAGACGGCAGCATGACGCGCATCGACGACATCGGATACGGCCACCAGTTCGCCTCGTTCTACGACGAGATCTTCCCCAAGGACGAGTCGGCCGAGCGCGTCGCCGAAACCCTCGCCGGACTGCTGCCCGGCCCCGGCGCCGCCCTCGAACTCGGCGTCGGCACCGGCCGGATCGCACTGCCCCTCGCCGCCCGCATCGGCTCCGTCGTGGGCGTCGACTCCTCGCCCGAGATGCTGGAGCGCCTGCGGGCCGCGGTCGCCGGGTCCGGCGCCGACGTCGAGGCCGTGCACGGCGATCTGCGCACCTACGAGGACGACCGCCGTTACGAGCTGGTCTACGCGGTCTGCGGCACCCTCTCGATGCTGCTCGACCCCGACGAGCAGCGGCAGGCCGTGCGGCGCATGGCCGAGCGCCTCGCCCCCGGCGGCCATCTGGTGATCGAGACGCACAACCCCCAGGGCGTCCTGGCGACCGCCGACGGCAGGGTGGCGACGACCTTCTTCGTGCCCTACCCCGAGCCGGACACCGGCCTGCTGACCTCCTGGATGATCGACGAGAAGCAGGCCCTGTGGCAGGCCTCGCACATCTGGCTGGCGAACGGCTCCTTCCGCATCGGCACCGAAGTGAGCCGTCTCACATCTCCCGGCGAGGTGGATTCCTACGCGGACGAGGCGGGCCTGGAGCCCGTCCGCCGCAGCGCCGACTGGACCGGGACCCCGTACGCCGTCGGGGCGCCGATGTACGTCGCGATCTACCGGAAACCGAATTAGGGCGGCGTCCGCAATGCCGCCGGCCGGGCAAAGCCGCCCGGTCGGCGGGGCCGGGTCGGTCGCCGGGGGACGGGCCCGGCGGCACAAACCGCTCCCGGCGACAAAAAAGGCCCCGGTCGCGATGACCGGGGCCTTTTCTTTCTGGAGCGGACGACGAGGCTCGAACTCGCGACCTCAACCTTGGCAAGGTTGCGCTCTACCAACTGAGCTACGTCCGCAGGCATCCACTCGGCTTTCACCGAGCGGCGCGACAGCTACTCTACCTGATCCAATGGAGAGGTCGAGGCTGTCAGAGCGGGTGACAGGGATTGCACACTGCGCCTCCCCCTTGGAAAGGGGGCGCTCTACTACTGAGCTACACCCGCGTGACTCCGTGAGGTCCGGCCTTCCGGCCTCGCCCCTCGGCGTGCTCCAGACTCTAGCTGATCAGTAGGGGTGCTGTGCAAGTCGGCTGCGCCCGCCCCGCGGGACGCCGGCAAGTCGGTTAGTGGTTGGCGGCGTTGAAGGCCTCGTAGACCTTCTTCGGGATCCGGCCGCGCGGCGGGACGTCCATCTGGTTCGAACGGGCCCAGGCCCGGACGGCCGCGGGGTCGGGGGTCACCGCGGTCCGGTGGTAGGCCTTGCCGGACTTGGCCCGCTTGCGGCCGGCCTCGACGAAGGGAGCGAGCGCGCCGCGCAGTTTCTTCGCATTGGCGGGATTGAGGTCGATCTCGTACGACTTCCCGTCCAATCCGAAGGCGACCGTCTCTGCGGCTTCTCCTCCGTCGATGTCATCGGAGAGCGTTACTACTACGCGCTGCGCCACGGATATCGGTCCTTTCGTGGAGCAACCCCTTGTTGACATGGAGTGATGCTCCGGATCCGGCTGATTGGGATCAATGCTTTTTCATTTGTACAGCGATGGGCATTGCATTGTGAAGCCCAGTTAATTTTGTCAGCGTGTCTTCCTGCAATCCCGACTCCGGATCTTTTCGAGAATTTTCCCTGGGGTGCACTCCCGCCGATACCGGACCGTGATCGGCCGCCCTGCATATCTATGCGCGTAGATTTTCGAACGCGGTACTGTGAGGACACCGCCTTACGCACCACACCACCGGGAGTGCCAGTGGCACGCGTCGTAGTCGACGTCATGCTCAAGCCGGAGATCCTCGACCCGCAGGGGCAGGCGGTGCAGCGCGCACTGCCACGCCTGGGTTTCGAGGGGATCGCCGACGTCCGTCAGGGCAAGCGTTTCGAACTTGAGGTGGAGGGTCCGGTCGACGACGCCGCCCTCGCTCGCATCCAAGAGATGGCCGAGACCTTCCTCGCCAACACCGTCATCGAAGACTTCACCGTTCGCGTCGACGAAACGGCCGAGGCCGGGTCATGACCGCTCGCATCGGAGTCATCACCTTCCCCGGCACGCTCGACGACCGCGACACCCAGCGCGCGGTCCGGGTGGCCGGCGCCGAGGCGGTGCCGCTGTGGCACCGCGACAAGGACCTCAAGCAGGTCGACGCCGTGGTGCTGCCCGGCGGGTTCTCCTACGGCGACTACCTGCGGGCCGGGGCCATTTCCCGTTTCTCGCCGGTGATGGAGACCGTTATCGAGCAGGCCAGGGCCGGTATGCCGGTCCTCGGCATCTGCAACGGCTTCCAGGTGCTCACCGAGACCCACCTGCTGCCGGGCGCCATGCTGCGCAACAACCATCTGCACTTCATCTGCCGCGACCAGAAGCTGCGGGTGGAGAACGCGGACACCGCCTGGACCGCCGATTACACGGCCGGCCAGGAGATCTCCGTACCGCTGAAGAACATCGACGGCCGCTACGTCGCCGACGAGCGGGTCCTCGACGAGCTGGAGGCGGAGGGCCGGGTCGCCTTCCGCTACCTCGACGGCAACCCGAACGGCTCGCTCCGCGACATCGCCGGCATCACCAACGAGGCGGGCAACGTCGTCGGCCTCATGCCGCACCCCGAGCACGCCGTCGAGCCGCTGATCGGTACGGGCCGTACCGACGGCCTGGGTTTCTTCACCTCGATCCTGAAGAAGTTGGTCAACGCATGACGCTGGACACGGTCAAGCACGCCGCCGAGACGCCGGACGTCGACCAGCCGTGGGCCGAACTGGGCCTGAAGCAGGACGAGTACGCGCGCATCCGGGAGATCCTCGGCCGCCGTCCCACCGGCGCCGAGCTCGCCATGTACTCCGTCATGTGGTCCGAGCACTGCTCCTACAAGAGCAGCAAGGTCCATCTGAAGCAGTTCGGCGAGAAGGCCCCCGAGAACGACGCGATGCTCGTCGGGATCGGCGAGAACGCGGGCGTCGTCGACGTCGGCCAGGGCTACGCGGTCACCTTCAAGGTCGAGTCGCACAACCACCCCTCGTACATCGAGCCCTACCAGGGCGCGGCCACCGGCGTCGGCGGCATCGTGCGCGACATCCTCGCGATGGGCGCCCGCCCGGTCGCCGTGATGGACCCGCTGCGCTTCGGCGCCGCGGACCACCCCGACACCAAGCGCGTCCTGCCGGGCGTCGTCGCCGGCATCGGCGGCTACGGCAACTGCCTGGGCCTGCCCAACATCGGCGGCGAGGTCGTCTTCGACCCCTGCTACCAGGGAAACCCGCTGGTCAACGCGCTCTGCGTGGGCGTGATGAAGCATGAGGACATCCACCTCGCCAAGGCGTCCGGCGCCGGCAACAAGGTCATCCTCTACGGCGCCCGCACGGGCGGCGACGGCATCGGCGGCGTCTCCGTGCTCGCCTCCGAGACCTTCGACGACAGCAAGCCCGCCAAGCGGCCCGCCGTCCAGGTCGGTGACCCCTTCCAGGAGAAGCTGCTCATCGAGTGCACCCTGGAGATCTTCAAGGAGAACCTGGTCGACGGCATCCAGGACCTCGGCGGCGCCGGGCTGTCCTGCGCCACCAGCGAGCTGGCCTCGGCCGGCTCCGGCGGTATGCGCGTCGAGCTGGACACCGTGCCGCTGCGCGACTCCTCCCTCTCGCCCGAGGAGATCCTCATGAGCGAGTCCCAGGAGCGGATGTGCGCGATCGTCGAGCCGGGCAAGGTCGACCGCTTCCTGGAGATCTGCGAGAAGTGGGACGTCATCGCGACCGTCATCGGTGAGGTGACGGACGGCTCGCAGCTGGAAATCTTCTGGCACGGCGAGCAGATCGTGGACGTGCCGCCGCGCTCCGTCGCCCACGAGGGGCCGACCTACCACCGGCCCTTCGAGCGCCCCGAGTGGCAGGACGCCCTCCAGGCGGACGACGCGGCCGAGCTGGCGCGGCCGGCGAACCCCGAGGAGCTGCGCGCGCAGGTCCTGAGGCTGGTGGGCTCGCCCAACCAGGCGTCCAAGGCGTGGATCACCGACCAGTACGACCGGTTCGTCCAGGGCAACACCGTGCTCGCGCAGCCGGAGGACTCCGGCATGGTGCGGATCGACGAGGACTCGAACCTCGGCGTGGCGGTGGCCACCGACGGCAACGGCCGGTACGCCAAGCTCGACCCGTACACCGGTGCCCAGCTGGCGCTGGCCGAGGCGTACCGCAATGTCGCCGCGTCCGGGGCCAAGCCGCTGGCGGTGTCCGACTGCCTGAACTTCGGCTCGCCCGAGGACCCGGCGGTGATGTGGCAGTTCGCCGAGGCCACGCGTGGTCTCGCCGACGCCTGCCAGACCCTGGGCACGCCGGTCACCGGCGGCAACGTCTCGCTGTACAACCAGACCGGTGACGTGGCGATCCACCCGACGCCGGTGGTCGCGGTGCTCGGCGTCATCGACGACGTCAACCGCCGCACGCCGATCGCGTTCGCGGACGAGGGCCACCTGATCTACCTGCTGGGTGACACCCGGGAGGAGCTGGGCGGCTCGGCCTGGTCGCAGGTCGTGCACGACCACCTCGGCGGGCTTCCGCCGAAGGTCGACCTGGCCCGTGAGCAGGTGCTGGCGGAGATCCTGATCTCGGCCTCGCGCGACGGCATGGTCGACGCGGCGCACGACCTCTCCGACGGCGGTCTGATCCAGGCGCTGGTGGAGTCGTGCCTGCGGGGCGGCCGGGGCGCTCGCCTCGTCGTGCCCGACGGGCTGGACCCCTTCGTCCTGCTCTTCTCCGAGTCGGCGGGCCGGGCGATCGTCGCCGTCCCGCGCAGCGAGGAGCTCCGCTTCACCGACATGTGCGGTGCGCGGGGGCTGCCGGCCACCCGGATCGGTGTGGTCGACGGCGCGGAGATCGACGTCCAGGGGCAGTTCAGCATCCCGCTGAGCGAGCTCCGCACGGCACACGAGGGCACCATTCCGGGCCTGATCGCCTGATCGGTGGAGGAGAGTCGCGGCTCGCCCTGTAGGCGCGGGCCGCGGCTCCCCTCCCGAATATCCCGGGCGGCTCGCCCCCGCCCCCAGTAGCCTCGGCCGCATGTCTCCCGCCCGAGGTACGTCCCGCACCCGCAGCTACGACCCCGCAAAGACCCGCGCCGCCGTCGGTGCGCAGTTCGCGCATGTGCGGACGGCCGTGGGGGAGTTGACGCCCGAGCAGTTCGCGCTGCCCACCCGGCTCGGCGACTGGTCGGTGCGGGAGCTGGTGGGGCATCTGTCGATGGTGGTCGGCAGCGTGCCGGGCAATCTTCGCCGGCCGGCCCCGGCGCAGGCGGAGACCGCCCTGCTGGACTGGCCGTTCGCCACCGCGCCGCTGGCCTCCGGGATCGATGACGACACCCGGGCCGTCGCCGCCGACGAGCCCGTGGAGCTGCTCGCCCGTACCGCCGAGCAGTTCGCCGAGGCCGTGCCGCCCTCGTTCGAGGACCGGCCGCTGCCCACCCGGGTCGGCGCGATGCGGCTGGCCGACTATCTGGTCACCCGCTGTGTCGAGCTGGTCGTCCACACCGACGACCTGGCGGCGGCGACCGGCGTGACGATCCCCTACGACCGCCAGGCCCTGGCCACCACCACCCGGCTGCTGGCCGACGCGCTGGCCGCCAAGGCGCCCGGCGGGTCGGTGGAGCTCCGGGTGCCGCCGTTCGCCGTCGTCCAGTGCGTCGAGGGTCCCCGGCACACCCGCGGCACCCCGCCGAACGTCGTCGAGACCGACCCGCTCACCTGGATCCGTCTGGCCACCGGTCGTACGACCTGGGCGGAGGAGCTGGCCGCGGCGACCGTCACCGCCAGTGGGGAGCGGGCCGACATCGGCCGGTCGCTGCCCGTGATGAGCTGAGCGGGGGAGCCGGGCGCCCCGGCGTCACCCCTTCGGATAGGGCAGCAGCGTCTTGTCCACCGCCTCCCAGGCCGCCCGCAGCCGCTCCAGCACCCGCGGCTCGGCGGCCGCCTTGTCGGCCTGTTCGCGGGGGTCGTGCGTGAGGTGGAAGAGCTGGTCCTTGCCGCCCTTGCCCCGGTAGTACTTCCAGTCGCCGCGGCGCAGCGCCCGCTCCCCGCGCACCCGCCAGAACAGATCGCGTGCGGCGAGGCGCTCACCGCGCAGCAGGTAGCCCGCCAGGCTCGTACCGTCCAGCGGGTGGCCGCGGTCCGGCCGGGTGCCGGCGATCTCCAGCAGGGTGGCGGTCCAGTCCGGGGTGAACACCGGCTCATGGCTGACCTGGCCGGCGTCCAGCCGGGCGGGCCAGCGCACGATGGTCGGCACCCGGATGCCGCCCTCTTGGAGCGAGGCCTTGTTGCCGGACAGCGGCCAGTTGTACGACCAGCGCTCGCCGCCGTTGTCGCTCGCGAAGAACACCAGGGTGTCCTCCTCCTGGCCGGAGCGCCGCAGGGCGGCCAGGACGTCGCCGATCGAGCGGTCGAGGTCCTCGACCATCTCCCGGTACTTCTCCAGCGAGCCGCCGTCCCGGTGGAAGAGCGCGCCCGGCTCGCCCGCCTTGATCCTGCGGACGATCTCCGCGCTCTCCTCCTCGTCGCCGTCGGCGATCCACGGCCAGTGGGGAGTGGTGAAGTTGAGGTTGAGCAGCCAGGGCGCGGTGTGCTCACGCTCGACGTAGTCGACGGCCCGCTCGGTGATGATCCGCGTGTAGTAGCGCAGGTCCTTGTACTCGGCGTCGCCCTCGTAGAGGTCGTACTCCCCGGCCAGCCCCAGCTTGGAGTAGTACTCCAGCGCTCCGCCGAAGTTGCCGAAGAAGGTGTTCCAGCCCGACTTGGTGGGGCTGTGGTCGGGCAGGTAGCCGCAGTGCCACTTGCCGATCAGCGCGGTGTCGTAGCCGGCGGTGCGCAGCAGCGAGGCGAGAGTGGGGTGGTTCGGGTCGAGCCCCACGCTCCGGTCGGCGATGGGCTCCGCCAGCCCGCCCTCGGTACGGCCCGGATAGCGGCCCGTGTAGAGGCTGAAGCGGGTGGGCGAGCAGGTGGCGGATCCGGCGTACGCCTGGGTGAAGCGGACGCCCTGGCGGGCCAGCCGGTCCAGGTGGGGCGTACGGATATGGGGCGAGCCGTAGGAGGAGAGGTCGGCCCAGCCCAGGTCGTCGCCCAGGATGAACAGGATGTTGGGGCGTCGTGAGCGACGGGCGGGGGCGGCGCGGAAGGCCCGCTCACGGGGCTGTGGCGGTGCGGCGGCAGCGGCGCCGGACGCGCCCGCCACCAGGGCCGGTCCGCCCACGGCCGCCGCGGCACCGAGGCCGCCGGCCAGGCCCCCGAAGGCACGCCGGGAGAGGCCGGAGGGCTTTTCGGAGCCTTCGGGCTCTTCGGGCACGGAAGGGGGTGCGGGGTCGACGGAAGACATCGGTTCGGCTCTCCAGGAAGATCGTTCGGGGCCGTGCCGCGGCGTGCCGGCTCCTCCGGGGACGGCGGGGGAGTGGGGCGTCGCGTATCTCACACGGCCGTGCAGGGCCACGTATGCGGTATAAGCCGCATACGTGGAAAACCCGTCATTCGGGGTGAGTGTCTAAAAGCGCGAGAAGGCGCAGCTCAGAGTGGGCACCGCAGACATGCGGGCGAGATCGTCATCACCCACGGCCACCACGCCGGTGCTCAGCGACAGAGGTCGCCGGCGATGCGACCGAAGTCGACATGGCGGCGCCGCACGAGACGCTCGGCGCGGTGGGGCGCCCGGCGGCCGGCCAGGCGCGCCAAGGGCTGCGGGGTCTGCATGGGCAGAAATCCTGGCCGTGTGGCCGTGAGCACGTCAAGCATGCTTAACGCGCCGTTCATGCACTCCTCCAGGAGCGGACCCATCCCCGGTTCGGATGAATCCGCGACCTGCCCTAGACTCGGGGGCGTGCCACGTGGTGACGGACGACTCAACCACGACCTGCTCCCCGGCGAGAAGGGCCCCCAGGACGCTTGCGGCGTCTTCGGTGTCTGGGCTCCGGGTGAAGAGGTCGCCAAACTCACCTATTTCGGGCTGTACGCGCTGCAGCACCGTGGACAGGAGTCCGCGGGCATCGCAGTGAGCAACGGCTCCCAGATCCTCGTCTTCAAGGACATGGGCCTGGTGTCCCAGGTCTTCGACGAGACTTCCCTCGGCTCCCTCCAGGGCCATATCGCCGTGGGCCATGCCCGCTACTCCACCACCGGTGCCTCGGTGTGGGAGAACGCCCAGCCGACGTTCCGTGCCACCGCGCACGGCTCGATCGCGCTCGGCCACAACGGCAACCTGGTCAACACCGCCGAGCTGGCCGAGATGGTCGCCGCGCTGCCCCGCGAGGGCGGCCGCGCGACGCAGGTCGCGGCCACCAACGACACCGACCTGGTGACGGCCCTGCTGGCCGGCCAGGTCGACGAGGACGGCAAGCCGCTGACCGTCGAGGAGGCCGCCCCGCGCGTCCTGCCCAAGGTCAAGGGCGCCTTCTCGCTCTGCTTCATGGACGAGCACACGCTCTACGCCGCCCGGGACCCGCAGGGCATCCGCCCGCTGGTCCTCGGCCGCCTGGAGCGCGGCTGGGTGGTCGCCTCCGAGACCGCCGCCCTGGACATCTGCGGTGCCAGCTTCATCCGCGAGATCGAGCCCGGCGAGATGGTCGCCATCGACGAGGACGGCCTGCGCAGCAGCCGCTTCGCCGAGGCCCGCCCCAAGGGCTGCGTCTTCGAGTACGTCTACCTCGCCCGCCCGGACACCGACATCGCCGGCCGCAACGTGTACCTCTCCCGGGTGGAGATGGGCCGCAAGCTGGCCGCCGAGGCCCCGGCCGACGCCGACCTGGTGATAGCGACGCCGGAGTCCGGTACCCCCGCCGCCGTCGGGTACGCCGAGGCCAGCGGCATCCCCTACGGATCCGGCCTGGTCAAGAACTCCTACGTCGGCCGGACCTTCATCCAGCCCTCGCAGACCATCCGCCAGCTCGGCATCCGCCTCAAGCTCAACCCGCTCAAGGAAGTCATCCGCGGCAAGCGCCTGGTGGTCGTCGACGACTCGATCGTCCGCGGCAACACCCAGCGCGCGCTCGTGCGGATGCTCCGCGAGGCCGGCGCGGCCGAGGTCCACATCCGGATCTCCTCCCCGCCGATCAAGTGGCCGTGCTTCTTCGGCATCGACTTCGCCACCCGCGCGGAGCTGATCGCCAACGGTCTGAGCGTGGCGGAGATCGGGAAGTCGCTGGGCGCCGATTCGCTCGCGTACATCTCGATCGACGGCATGATCGAGGCGACCACGATCGACAAGCCGAACCTGTGCCGCGCCTGCTTCGACGGTGAGTACCCGATGGAGCTGCCCGACCCGGAGCTGCTGGGCAAGCACCTCCTGGAGTCGGAGACCGCGGCCCCGACGAAGTCCGACGTGGACGGCGTCCAGACGCTCACTGCCGGGGTCGGCGGCGCCGACGCGCTGCGTCGCCCGTAGAGCTCGTACACACACGACACGAAAGTTCTCCGCCATGTCTGAGACAGGTGCCAGCTACGCGAGCGCGGGCGTCGACATCGAAGCCGGCGACCGCGCCGTGGACCTGATGAAGCAGTGGGTGAAGAAGGCCACCCGCCCCGAGGTCGTCGGCGGGCTCGGCGGCTTCGCCGGCCTCTTCGACGCGTCCGCCCTCAAGCGCTACGAGCGTCCCCTGCTGGCCTCGGCCACCGACGGCGTCGGAACCAAGGTCGACATCGCCCGGAAGATGGGCGTCTACGACAGCATCGGCCACGACCTCGTCGGCATGGTCGTCGACGACCTGGTCGTCTGCGGCGCCGAACCGCTGTTCATGACCGACTACATCTGCGTCGGCAAGGTCTACCCCGAGCGGGTCGCCGCGATCGTCAAGGGCATCGCCGAGGGCTGTGTGCTGGCCGGCTGCGCGCTGGTCGGCGGCGAGACCGCGGAGCACCCCGGGCTGCTGGGCGCGGACGAGTTCGACGTCGCCGGCGCCGGTACGGGCGTCGTCGAGGCGGACCGGGTCCTGGGCGCGGATCGCATCCGTACGGGCGACGCGGTGATCGCGATGGCCTCGTCCGGACTTCACTCGAACGGGTACTCGCTGGTCCGCCATGTGCTGTTCGACCGGGCCGGCATGACCCTGGACCGGGAGGTCCCGGAGTTCGGCCGCACGCTCGGCGAGGAGCTCCTGGAGCCCACCAAGATCTACTCGCTGGACTGCCTGGCGCTGACCCGGACGACCGAGGTGCACGCCTTCTCGCACATCACCGGCGGCGGGCTGGCCAACAACCTCGCCCGGGTGATCCCGGACGACCTGCACGCCACGGTCGACCGCGCCACCTGGACGCCCGGCCCGGTCTTCGACCTGGTCGGCACGGCCGGATCGGTCGAGCGCCTGGAGCTCGAGAAGACGCTGAACATGGGCGTCGGCATGATCGCCGTCGTTCCGCAGGAGTCGGTGGACGTGGCCCTGACCACGCTCGCCGACCGCGGGGTGGACGCCTGGGTCAGCGGTGAGATCGTCGAGCGCGGTGACCACACGGAGGCCGTGACCCTGACCGGTGACTACGCCGGCTGATCACCTGGGCCGCACCGGCAGTCGTCGGTGCGGCCACCGCATCAGCGGGTCACACCGCAGCGGTGGTCACCGCTGCGGCAGCGGACTTCTGGGCAGCACAGAACCCGGTCCGGGCGATGCCCAGGACCGGGTCCGTGATGCTGTTATGGGTGCCGCTGGCGCACGGCGCGTCAAGCGCGACGACGCTGCTGGGACGAGTCGCCCTCGTCCTCATCGTCGTCGTCCTTGTTGTACAGCTCTGCGTACCGTGCGTACGGGTCGTCGTCCTCTTCATCCTCGAACGGCTCTCCGTTCGGAGGCTGCTGGTTCGACGGTGATGCACCCAGCTCGTCGGCCAGTCGTGAGAGATCCGTCCCACCGCTGCTGTACTTCAGCTGGCGGGCGACCTTTGTCTGCTTGGCCTTGGCCCGGCCGCGCCCCATGGGTCGACCCCCTCAATGACGGGGCTCGATGGCCCCAGAGTCTTGACACGCGTTCATGGATCAGAGCGGGCTCTCGACAGAGAGACCGGCCCGTAGGGCTTTAACGGTACCTGCTTCCGCGGCCATACGGTACGTCGCCCGCATCACCCGCCGCTCGGCACGACCGGCAAGGCGCCCCGTCCCCGCTGGTCAACTGCGATTTTAACCTGTCCTGTACGGCGACCCGCCGACGGGTGGTGAGGGATGTCTCCCCGACCACCCGTGGCGGGTCGCGCAAGGCCGTGTTTCCGGCCGACGAGGCCGAATGGCTCCGCCGGCCCGGGTGCCGGGTCAGGCGTGCCGCGCCTCCGCCATGCGCTGCTCGGCGATCCGGTCGGCGGCCGCGGCGGGCGGAATGCCGTCGGCCTTCGCACGAGCGAATATCGCCAGCGTGGTGTCGAAGATCTTGGCGGCCTTGACCTTGCAGCGGTCGAAGTCGAAGCCGTGCAGCTCGTCGGCCACCTGGATGACACCGCCGGCGTTCACGACGTAGTCGGGCGCGTAGAGGATGCCGCGGTCGGACAGGTCCTTCTCGACGCCCGGGTGCGCGAGCTGGTTGTTGGCCGCGCCGCACACCACCTTCGCAGTCAGCACCGGCACCGAGTCGTCACTGAGCGCACCGCCCAGTGCGCACGGCGCGTACACGTCCAGGCCCTCGGTGCGGATCAGCGCCTCGGTGTCCGCCACCGCGGTGACCTGCGGGTGATCGGCCAGGACCCGGTCCACCGACGCGCTGCGCACGTCCGTGATCACGACCTCGGCGCCGTCCTTGAGGAGGTGCTCGACGAGGAGGTGGCCCACCTTGCCGACGCCCGCGACACCGACCTTGCGGCCGCGCAGCGTCGGGTCGCCCCAGGCGTGCTGGGCCGAGGCGCGCATGCCCTGGAAGACGCCGTAGGCGGTCAGGACGGAGGAGTCGCCGGCGCCGCCGTTCTCCGGGGAGCGGCCGGTGGTCCACTTGTTCGTACGGGAGACGACGTCCATGTCGGCGACGTACGTACCGACGTCGCACGCGGTGACATAGCGGCCCCCGAGGGAGGCCACGAACCGGCCGTAGGCAAGCAGCAGTTCATCGGTCTTGATCAGATCGGGGTCACCGATGATCACGGCCTTACCGCCGCCGTGGTCCAGCCCGGCGAGGGCGTTCTTGTAGGACATACCGCGCGACAGATTCAGGGCATCCAGCACGGCCTCCTCTTCGGAGGCGTAGGCGTGGAAGCGGGTGCCGCCGAGGGCGGGCCCCAGGGCGGTGCTGTGGATGGCGATCACTGCCTTCAGGCCGCTGGCGCGGTCCTGGCAGAGAACGACCTGCTCATGGCCCCCCTGCTCCGTTCGGAACAGGGTGTGCAGAACGCCGCCGTCGGTGCCGGCGGGGGCCGGACGTACGTCAGTCACTGTGGTGACTCCCATAAGTCGCGAAGGACGCCCTCCTGCGGGTGGGGAGGGCCGGTTGAAAAGAGCGTAAGACCTGCGGGGCGGGTTGATCCGTCAGGTGCGGAGGATCACCCTCTCCCGGGGGACGGACGTGGGACGATCTGGTCGTATCGCAGGCCGGCCGGGGGCCCTTGGACACGTCTCCCGGCAGTGGACTTCCCTTTGGTGGACTTCCCTTTGGAGGAGCGGGCGTGGCCGTGGCGTCGTCGGTGAAGGTCCCGTACATGGCATATCTACGGGTCTACGAACCGCTGGCAGCGTTCCCCGAGCCGGAGCGCTCTTACTGGGCGCGCTATGCCAAGCGGGCGGACACCCCCACCGCCCAGGACGAGCAGCGCCGGGCGCTGGCCGATCTGCTGCCGACCCCGCCGGTGCCGGTGCCGGTCCACGAGAGCGCGGACGCGTTCGTCACCGTCGTCGACGAGGTGACCTGCGTCTGCCCGTGGCGCACCCGGCTGCGCGGCTGGCAGGCCCTGGAGGGTCTGGAGGAGCTGCTGCCGGCGGCGGTGCTGGACGCGGCGCTGCCTCCGGTGGTGCGCCGGCAGGCGGCCACCGACTACGAGCGGTGGCGGGAGCGCAATCCGGACGCCCGGCCCTGGATCCGGGGGGCGTCCTGGCACGTGCCGGTCCGCTGGTTCGTCCTCTTCGACGACGGCGAGCGGGAGTACACCAAGGGTGAGCGGTCGGCTGTGCTGCGTTACCGGACGCCGATGGTCCAGGCCAGGCGCCGGGTCGCGCGCGGGCTGCGGACGCTGCGGGACGCCCTGGAAGAGGGGCCGCTGATCGACGGCCTGGTAGATGTGGGGCGCTGGCTCGAGGAATTCCATCCGCGTTCGCTCGTGGAGCTGGATTACGGAGGGCTGGTGCACGCGGTGCCCGAGGGGCAGCTCGCCGAGGACCGTTCCGCCGCCGAAGTGGCGGAGGGGTTGGCGGCGCTGCGCGAGGGGGACGGCGAGCGGGCCGGGGTCGCGTACGAGAAGCTTTCTCAGCGGTGGCGGGCCGTGCGCGAACGCCAGTTCTCCAGCTGAGGGCCGAGAATGCCGGAGGTTCGTGGTGCGGAAGTGCCGTGTTCGCTTTTCGGTGGTTGGGCGGTAAGGGACGTAGGTCCTTAACCGGGCGATTGCCTCAAGCGTGACCTAAAGCACTGACTTCGGGTCTTGCTACCAAGGCGTACCCTCGTGCCAAAATAGGACAAGGAGCCCGACGTGGGCTCCTTCCGTCCAACTAAGGGCGGGTAGATCGGTATTGCGGTCCTTGAGGGGTCTGTGGCGACTGATCACGCTGTGACTGATCGTCACGGCCGTGTGACTGTCCGCTATGGCACGGTCCATCGGCATCCGCCGAGGTTGAACACCTGAGAGGGCAATTCCATCGGTTTGGCCGACGTGGCTGGACAGATGGTGTAGTTGTAGTGCCGAGGACAAGCCGTTCGTCCTATAACCGACTCGGCCCGCGTCCGCCATTTCGGGCAACGTGGGTCAAGGTGCAGAATTTAGAGGAAAGAACCGTGATGGTTCGGTTCTCCCGAGGAGGCCGCTCATGACCGCTCGCACCCCTGACGCCGAGCCGCTGCTGACCCCTGCCGAGGTTGCCACGATGTTCCGCGTGGACCCCAAGACGGTCACCCGTTGGGCCAAGGCAGGCAAGCTCACGTCCATCCGCACGCTCGGAGGACACCGGCGTTACCGCGAGGCTGAGGTCCGCGCACTGCTCGCGGGTATCCCGCAGCAGCGCAGCGAGGCCTGAACAACCGCATAACCAGGCCGTTTTCGGGGCCCCCAACCCGAAAACGCCTACTTCGCACCACATAGCTCGACCTGCTCCACCCACGCTCCACATAGCTCCATACGACGCGGTGTCTGCCCCAACAGGCCCCTCACCCGTTCCATCTGGGTACGTCATCGATCGCGCTGGACTCCGCCGGGTCCAGCGCGATCTTTTTGTGTGCGGCCGCTCCCGGGCCCGTCAGGGCGGCTGAGCCGGCGTGGCGCCAGAGTCGCCCATGGCGGCGCCCAGGGGCCCTTCAAGGGGTCTTGGAGGGCCTTTCCGCGCGGACCCTGCAGCCTGCTTTTGAATCCGTTCGAGGGTGGTGCAATTGCACATATTAAATTGACTCGTTGTAGGGAGGGTGTAAGTTCCCTGCTCCGTCAAACTTGTTCGGTGACACCCGTCACACGGCGAGTCGCTTGAAGCCGATACGTCCGCTGAGGTAGTGGACTTTCCCCGCCCTCGTTCAACAGCCTGCCACCGCGCGGGCGGTGGCGCAGGCGCCCTTGGTCACCGGGTCGCGGGACTTTCGTCCTCGGCCGCCGACGGCTCGGAGGCGGCCGGATACGGGGTGGGTGCGGCCGCGGGCGCCGGGCGCCCGGAGCGGGGCGCGTGCGGCTCCATGGCGAGCCGCAGCAGCTGGTGGCAGATGGGGCAGTGCCGCGTCAGATGGCGGTAGCCCGTGGCCGCGGACAGATGTGCCCTCAGCAGCGCCCTGGTCTCGTGCCGTACCGCAGTCGTCATCGCACATCCCTCCCCGGCCCCCACGCCTTCCCATGTGAGTACCGGCGGGGGCGCTCGCCGTCAATACAGCGGGCAGCAAAGCAGTCACGCTGTGCTGTGCCTGCTTTATGTGTTCTCGGCCGTTCCGTGGTGGGGGCGTCCCGCCCATGGCTTCCTCTCCGCCGCGCGGGCGTGGGAGACAGCGCCACGCGGCGGCGACGGGCCACCCCCGGCGGGACGGCCGAAAACAGCGGAGGCTGTGAACGAGAAGGAGAGTCGTGAACGTCGGAGAGCCGGGGACGCCGAAAGGTCGTGAACACCGGAAGGCCGTGAACGCCCGACGCCCGGGAACGCCCGGAGGCCGCAAAAACGAAGCGGCCCGCATCGCTGACGATGCGGGCCGATTGCGGTCCTGACGGGATTTGAACCCGCGGCCTCCACCTTGACAGGGTGGCGAGCACTCCAAACTGCTCCACAGGACCTTGCGTTTGCTTTCCGCTTGCGGCGGGCTGCGAAGCAAGACTGTACAGCAGGTCAGGGGGTGCGGTCGAACTCGATACCGGTGACCGCCCGCCGGTCAGGGCGCCGCGGCGTCCACCGCCTTCACGATGCGCTTGTCGGAGACCGGATACGCGGTCCCCAGGGCGTGCGCGAAGTAGCTCACCCGGAGTTCCTCGATCATCCAGCGGATCTCCAGGGCGGCGGCCGGCACCGGGCGGCCCGGCGGGAACTGCTCCAGCAGCCAGGCGTATTCGTCCTGCATCTCCTTCACCTTCGCCATCCGGGTGCGGTCCCGTTCGGCGTTGGTGGGCAGCTGCTGCAGCCGGCGGTCGGCGGCCACCAGATAGCGCATCAGGTCCGGCAGCCGCTTGGCGCCGTGCGCCGTCACGAATCCCGGCTTGATCAGCGCCGCCAGCTGCTCCTTGATGTCGGCGAGCGAGGGCAGCAGCGAGGGGAAGGTGGTGTCCTTCAGCCGGCGCTCGCACGCCTGCCAGGCGGCGAGCACCTCCTGGACCTGCTGGATCGTCTTCAGCGTGACGTCCACCAGGTCGGCCCGGACCGCGTCGAACAGCTTGCGGAAGGACTCCTCGTCCCACGCCGGGCCGCCCCGGGCCGCGATCAGGCGGTCGGCGGCGGCGGTCACGCAGTCCTCGAAGAGCGCCCCGATCGAGCCGTGGGGATTACGGGACAGTGCGAGCTTCTGCTGATTGCTCAGCTTGTCCTGGGCGAACTTGGCGGGGTTGCTGGGGATGTTGAGCAGGATGAGGCGGCGGGTGCCCGCCCACATCGCCGTCAGCTGCTCGGCCTCGGTGTCGAAGAGGCGCACGGCGACGCTGCTGCCCTCGTCCACCAGTGCCGGGTAGGCCTTCAGCGGCTGGCCGGCACGCCGGGTCTCGAAGGTGCGCGGCAGCGCGCCGATCGTCCAGGACGTCAGCCCCGTGCGCTGCTCCGGGCCGGCCGGGGCCGCCCCCTCGCCGGCGCGCCCCTTGCCGCCCTTGGCGGGCCGTTCGGCGGCCTGCTCGAAGGCCTTGGAGATCGCCGCGCGGGTCTTCGGCTTGAGCTTCAGCCGCAGCGCCTCCAGGTCCTTGGCCTCGGCGAGCTTGCGGCGCCGCTCGTCGACCACCCGGAAGGTGATCTTGAGGTGGTCGGGGATCCTGCTCGGGTCGAAGTCAGCGGCCTCGACGGGGACGCCCACCATCCGCTGCAGCCCGGCCGCCAGAGAGGTCGTCAGGGCGCCCTGCAGCGGCACCGTGGAGTCCAGGAAGCGGGCCGCGAAGTTCGGCGCCGGGACGTAGTTGCGCCTGATCGGCTTGGGCAGCGACCGGATCAGCTCGGTCACCAACTGCTCGCGCAGGCCCGGGATCTGCCAGTCGAAGCCTTCGGAGGAGACCTGGTTGAGCACTTGGAGCGGGATGTGGACGGTCACGCCGTCCGCGTCCGCGCCCGGCTCGAACTGGTAGGTGACCTTGAACTTCAGCTTTCCCTGCCGCCAGGAGTCCGGGTAGTCGTCCTTGGTGACGGCCTCGGCGGACTCGTTGATGAGCATCGACTGCTCGAAGTTGAGCAGCTCCGGCTCGTCCTGGCGCTTCTGCTTCCACCAGGAGTCGAAGTGCGCCCCGGAGACGACGTCCGCCGGGATGCGCTGGTCGTAGAAGTCGAAGAGCGTCTCGTCGTCCACGAGGATGTCGCGGCGCCGGGCGCGGTGCTCCAACTCCTCGACTTCGCCGAGCAGTTTGCGGTTGTCATGGAAGAACTGGTGATGGGTGCGCCAGTCGCCCTCGACCAGGGCGTTGCGGATGAACAGATCGCGCGAGGTCTCCGCGTCGATCCGGCCGTAGTTCACCTTGCGCTGGGTGACGATCGGGACGCCGTAGAGCGTGACCCGCTCGTACGCCATCACGGCGGCCATCTTCTGTTCCCAGTGCGGCTCGCTGTACGTGCGCTTGACCAGGTGCTGGGCGAGCGGTTCGACCCACTCGGGCTCGATCTTCGCGTTCACCCGCGCCCACAGGCGGGAGGTCTCGACCAGCTCCGCGGACATCACCCAGTGCGGTGGCTTCTTGAAGAGCGCGGAGCCGGGGAAGACCGCGAACTTGGCGCTGCGGGCGCCCAGGTACTCGTTCTTGCCGGTCCCCTCCTTGCCGCCCTCGGCCCCGGCGTTCTTCAGCCCGATGTGCGAAAGCAAACCCGCCAGCAGGGAGGTGTGGATGCGGTCCGGTGCCGCGTCCTCCTCGTTGAGGTGGATCCCCATGGTCTTGGCGACCGTACGCAGCTGGGAGTAGATGTCCTGCCACTCGCGTATCCGGAGGTAGTTCAGGAACTCGCTGCGGCACATCCGGCGGAACGCCGAGGAGGACAGCTCCTTCTGCTGCTCGCGGACGTAGCGCCAGAGGTTGAGGAAGGCGAGGAAGTCGGAGCTCTCGTCCTTGAAACGGGCGTGCTGCTGATCGGCCTGCTGCTGCTTGTCGGAGGGCCGCTCGCGCGGGTCCTGGATGGACAGCGCCGCCGCGATGACCATGACCTCGCGGACACAGCCGTTGCGGTCCGCCTCCAGCACCATCCGCGCCAGCCGCGGGTCCACCGGCAGCTGGGACAGGCTCCGGCCCAGCTGGGTCAGCCGCTTCCGGGGGTCCTTCTGCCTGGTGTCGAGCGCGCCCAGCTCGCTCAGCAGATCGACGCCGTCCTTGATGTTGCGGCGGTCGGGGGCGTCGATGAACGGGAACTTCTCGATGTCGCCCAGGCCGGCCGCGGTCATCTGCAGGATGACGGAGGCGAGGTTCGTACGGAGGATCTCCGCGTCGGTGAACTCGGGCCGTGCGAGGAAGTCGTCCTCGGAGTACAGACGGATGCAGATGCCGTCGCTCGTACGGCCGCAGCGGCCCTTGCGCTGATTGGCGCTGGCCTGCGAGATCGGCTCGATGGGCAGCCGCTGGACCTTGGTGCGGTAGCTGTAGCGGGAGATCCGGGCCATACCGGGGTCGATGACGTACCGGATGCCCGGGACGGTCAGCGAGGTCTCGGCGACGTTCGTGGCCAGCACGATCCGCCGGCCCGTATGCCGTTGGAAGACGCGGTGCTGCTCGGCGTGCGACAGCCGCGCGTACAGGGGGAGGACCTCGGTGCGGGGCAGCGCCTTCTTGTTGAGCGCGTCGGCGGTGTCGCGGATCTCCCGTTCGCCGGAGAGGAAGACCAGGATGTCGCCGGGACCGGCGGCCTGCAGCTCGTCCACGGCGTCGCAGATCGCCGTGATCTGGTCGCGGTCGGCGTCCTGGCCGCCCTCTTCCAGCAGCGGGCGGTAGCGGACCTCGACGGGGTACGTACGGCCGGAGACCTCGACGATGGGCGCGCCGGGCTTCTCGCCGTCGCCCGCGCCGTCGCCCGCGGCGGCGGCCACTGAGGCGAAGGAGCCGAAGTGCCGCGCGAACCGCTCCGGGTCGATGGTCGCGGAGGTGATCACGACCTTCAGGTCCGGGCGGCGGGGCAGCAGCTGCGACAGATAGCCGAGGATGAAGTCGATGTTGAGGCTGCGCTCGTGCGCCTCGTCGATGATGATCGTGTCGTACTGGCGCAGCTCGCGGTCCGTCTGGATCTCGGCGAGCAGGATGCCGTCCGTCATCAGCTTGACGAGGGTGTCGCCGCCGACCTGGTCGGTGAAGCGGACCTTCCAGCCGACCGCCTCGCCCAGCGGGGTCTTCAGCTCCTCGGCCACCCGCTCGGCGACCGTACGGGCCGCGATCCGCCGTGGCTGGGTGTGCCCGATCAGGCCGCGTACGCCCCGCCCCAGCTCCAGGCAGATCTTCGGGATCTGCGTCGTCTTGCCCGAGCCGGTCTCACCGGCGACGATCACGACCTGGTGATCGCGGATCGCGGCGAGGATCTCGTCCCTCTTCTGGCTGACCGGCAGCTCTTCGGGATACGTGATCTCCGGCACCGCGGCGCGGCGCTGGGCGATGCGCAGCTCCGCCTCGTCGATGCCGTCGGCAATCTCGGCGAGCACGGCGGCCCGGGCTTCGGGCTTACGGATCCGGCGTGCGCCGTCGAGCCGGCGCCCCAGCCGCTGCTGATCGCGCAGCATCAGCTCGGGCAGACGCTCGAGCAGGGAGGGCAGGGTGGGGGCAGCGCCGTCGGGCAGGGCGGAGGCAGGCTGACTGGACATACGACCCCCAGGATCTCACCTCACCGAATCGACTGGCGAACCATTTGCCGCGCGGCCGGATCGCGGGCGCCGGGGCCGCGTCGGGGCGGTCCGTCCGCGTGCCCGGTGATCATGGGCGGGCCCGGCCGCCGCACCGGTGGCAATCGGGTGGAACTCGCCCCCGCGTACCAGCGACGATGTCCGCATGGACAAAGGAATACGACGGATCGCCGGCGGTCTTCTGATGGTCGCCGGCATCGCCTTGGGCGCGTGGCTGGTCTTCGGTGCGCCGCACGACTGGGAGGGCACGGGAGAGCGGCTGCTGAAGTTGGCGATGGGCCTGGGATCCACGGGCGCCATCACCGGCGGCGCCCGGTTGATCTTCTGGCAGCCGGAGAGCGAGCTCGCCCGGTCCACCGGGGAAGCCGCCGCCGAGTAGGCACGAAGAAGGCCCCGATTCCAGGAATCGGGGCCTTCTCCCAATGGGTGTGGCTGGGGCCGGGGTCGAACCGGCGACCTATCGCTTTTCAGGCGATCGCTCGTACCAACTGAGCTACCCAGCCGCAGCGGTCCTGACGGGATTTGAACCCGCGGCCTCCACCTTGACAGGGTGGCGAGCACTCCAAACTGCTCCACAGGACCTTGCATTGCGCGAAAGCGGCCTGAGCCAGTCTCGCACACGGTTGTGCGTGCCCCCAACGGGATTCGAACCCGTGCTACCGCCTTGAAAGGGCGGCGTCCTGGGCCACTAGACGATGAGGGCTGGTGGCCACCTTGGCGTCGTTACCGGCGCCGTCGGGGACGTGAGAAGCATATGGGATGGGAGGACCGTTCGCCAAAACGGTTTACCCGGGGCCGGCGGAGGGGCTCCCGGCCGGGCCCGAAAGGCCGCCCGATCAGGGCCCGGAGGAGGGCGGGGAGACGCGCGGGGAGACGGGTCCGGAGGCGGGGCCGGACGGGTGAGGCGGGCGGCCCGTCGGCGGTGTGGCGCCGGGCTTGTTCTCGCGGGGGAGGTGGCGGCTGACCTCGGCCCGGGACAGGCCCAGCCCGCCGAGCGTGATCTCGTCCCACGCCTGCAGCAGCTTCGTCCTGCGGTCCAGATAGAGCACCGACGCCTCGACCGGAGCGGGCTTGTCGTTCTGCACCGCGCGCAGCCCGCCGCCGCCCGTCGACCCCTCCACCATCAGCCGGGTGCCCTGGGGCAGCGTGATGTTCTCGCGGTGGTGGACGTGGCCGGCCAGTGCCAGCGGGACCAGGCCGTCCGCCTCGGTCGCGGCGGCCGGGTTGTGGGCCAGCGCGATGTCGACCGGCGTACCGGCCAGCCGCTCGGTGCGCAGCGCGTCGGCGAGCCGGCCGCCGGCGGTGCGCTCCGCGGGGTCGCCGGCCGCCACCACGGAGCGGTCCGGGGTGAACTGCGGGTCGCCGACGCCCGCTATGCGCACCCCGGCGACCCGGGCGACCTTGCCGTCGTCCAGGACGGTGACGTGCTTCCGGCCGGCCAGGTACTTCTGCGTGGTGCGCGAGTCGTGGTTGCCGCGCACCCAGACGTACGGCGCGCCGAGGGTGGAGACGGGGTCCAGGAAGTGGTTCTCGGCGGCCGAGCCGTGGTCCATGGTGTCGCCGGTGTCGATGATCACGTTGATCCGGTACTGCTTCACCAGGGAGGCGATGATCCGCCAGCTGGCCGGGTTCAGGTGGATGTCGGAGACGTGCAGGACCCGCAGGGTGGTGGGGTCGGGCTGGTAGGCGGGCAGCGTCGAGGTGGCGTCGTACAGCTTGGTGACGTTGGTGACCAGACGTGCCAACTCCTTTTGGTAGACGTCGAATTCGCTGACGATGTTGCGGGCGTTGCCGACCACGGACGGGGCGGAGGAGAGCAGTCCGGAGAACTTCGGCTCCAGTACGGACTGGGGGTTCCAGGTCGCGTACGCGGTGCCCGCACTGGCGGCGAGCACGGTGAGCGCCAGACCGCCGGCGGCCAGGGCCCGGCGCGGGCGGCGGTAGACGGCCAGGCCCAGCGCGGTGGCGCCGGACACCACGGCGACGCAGGAGTGCAGCGCCAGCCCCATGGCGCCGCGGGTCACGTCGCGGGTGACCTCGGCCTGCAGGCCGGCGAACCGCTCGGGGTGGTCGACCAGCGCCTGGGAGCGGACCGGATCCAGCCGGTCGACGTCGACTTCGAGCCGTACCGGCGCGTGGTGGCTGCGCAGCTCCAGGTCGCCGAGCGGTGAGACGTTGATCCTGGTGCCGCCGGCCAGTGAGGGGCGCAGCGCCATGGTGGTGTCCATCGGGCCGACGGGGACGCGGAGGGCGCCGAGGACCAGCAGCCCCAGCCAGGCGCCGAGGACGGTGACGGCGGCCAGGCCGAGTGCGGAGTGCAGGGGGCGGTGCGGGGCGCCGTCGAGCCGGGTGTCCAGCGGCGGGAGCGGCGGTGCTTTCGGTATGCCGGGGTTCGGTGTCCGGGAGCGCGCAGCGCGGGCCATTGGTCCCGTATGCCCCGGGGCGGTGGTCGTTATGCCGGGGGCCGCGGCTCCGATTCCGGCGTGCCGGGCGGACGGGCCGCGGCCCGCGGTTGCCGGGCCCGGTAGCGGAGAATGGTGGTGTGCTGGAAATGACGCGCGAGGAGTTCGAGGAACTGGTCGCCGAGGCGCTGGACCGGATCCCGCCGGAGCTGACCCGGCTGATGGACAACGTGGCGGTCTTCGTCGAGGACGAGCCGCCGGCCGCCGACCCCGAGCTGCTCGGGCTGTACGAGGGGACTCCGCTGACCGACCGCGGGGAGTGGTACGCGGGCGTGCTGCCGGACCGGATCACGATCTACCGGGGGCCGACGATACGGATGTGCGCGACGCGCGAGGACGTGGTCGCGGAGACCGAGGTGACGGTCGTTCATGAGATCGCGCATCACTTCGGGATCGACGACGAGCGGCTGCACGCGCTGGGCTACGGCTGACGGGCGGCCGCGACGCGCCGGGCCGCGGGCGGGGCCGGATGCCCGGCCCAGGGGATCGGCCCGGCGGTACGCGTGTCCTCCGGCGGGGGGCGGGAGTTGGGCAAGGCGTCCTGCCGCCGTCCCAGCGCTCCGGATCCGGAGGTCCCGCCGTGCGCCCGAGCCCCTACCGCCGTCCGTCTTCGATGCCGCCCCCCGCCGCCGTCCCCCTTCCCGACCTCGATCCCGTTCCCGTCGTCCGCCCGGCACCGCCGCCGGCGGGCCGGGTGCGGGCCCGTGCCGCAGCCGCCGCCGTGGCCGTCTCCGCGCTGGCCGCGTCGCTGGCCGGTTGCATAAGCGTCAGCGACGCACCGCAGCCCAAGCCGTCCGGCGCCACCGCGCGGCCCGACGGGAAGGGCGCCAAGCCCGGCTCCGGCGGAGTGGCCGCGGACGACCCCGGCGACGGACCGCGGCGGCTGGGGCGCAACGGCGAGGCGCAGCCGGCCGGCGGTGACGACGAGGGGACCGAGCCCTCGGCCGATGCCGAGCCCACGCCGTCCGAGCCCGCCACGCCGTCGCGCACGGTGAAGCCGTCGGGCCCGGAGCCCGGTCCGGGACGCGACCACGACGGCCACGGCGGCCGCCCCACCGCCGACCCCTCGCCGTCCCGCTCCGAGCAGCCGTCCTCCCCGCCCGTCTCGACCCCGCCCAGTACGCCCACCGCGCCGGCGACCCCGCCGCCCAGCAGCCCCCCGCCCCCGCCGCCGAGTGCCCATGCCTCCGGGCCGTCGCCGGTCGCGCCGATGACGTCCCAGGGCGAGCTGGGTGCGGAGGAGGTGGCGCAAGGGGCGTAAGGGGCGTAGGGGCCCGTCAGGGAGGGGGTGGCGGGCGGTGGTCGGAAGGCCATTTGCCATCCGGGGGGCGGAGTGCGTATGGTGGTAGATCGTTTGATCCCATTTGCCCGGCGCCAGAAAAGAAGCGCGCCGCGTGGCGCGTTCTCTCCCTTGCCGTGGCTGACCGCATTGAGGCGGTCGTTGTGAAACACACGGAGTTTGGGCGCGTGCCGAGACTCCGGAAGGTTTCGCATTTCGCATGTCCATTTCCACTGAGCAGTCCGTCATGCCCGCGTTCGACGAGCACGACGAGCAGACGGCCCCCGAGGTGACCGAGTCCGACGCGTCGGCCGAGTCCGCCGCCGACGACGCCGACACCATCACCTTCGCCGACCTCGGACTGCCCGAGGGCGTCGTCCGCAAGCTGGCGCAGAACGGCGTCACCACCCCCTTCCCGATCCAGGCCGCGACCATCCCGGACGCCCTGGCCGGCAAGGACATCCTCGGCCGCGGCCGCACCGGCTCCGGCAAGACCCTCTCCTTCGGTCTGCCGACCCTGGCCCAGCTGGCCGACGGCCACACCGAGAAGAAGAAGCCGCGCGCCGTCATCCTCACCCCGACCCGTGAGCTGGCGATGCAGGTCGCGGACGCCCTCCAGCCCTACGGCGACGTCCTCGGCCTGAAGATGAAGGTCGTCTGCGGCGGTACGTCCATGGGCAACCAGATCTACGCCCTGGAGCGCGGCGTCGACATCCTCGTCGCCACCCCGGGCCGGCTGCGCGACATCATCAACCGCGGTGCCTGCTCCCTGGAGAACGTCCAGGTCGCCGTCCTCGACGAGGCCGACCAGATGTCCGACCTGGGCTTCCTGCCCGAGGTCACCGAGCTGCTGGACCAGGTGCCCGAGGGCGGACAGCGGATGCTGTTCTCCGCCACGATGGAGAACGAGATCTCCACGCTGGTCAAGCGCTACCTGACCAACCCGGTCAGCCACGAGGTCGACAGCGCCCAGGGCAACGTCACGACCATGACCCACCACGTCCTCGTCGTGAAGCCGAAGGACAAGGCGCCGGTCACCGCCGCGATCGCCGCCCGCAAGGGCCGCACCATCATCTTCGTCCGCACCCAGCTGGGCGCCGACCGCATCGCCGAGCAGCTCGTCGACGCCGGTGTGAAGGCGGACGCGCTGCACGGCGGCATGACGCAGGGCGCCCGCACCCGGGTCCTCGCGGACTTCAAGGACGGCTACGTCAACGCGCTGGTCGCCACCGACGTCGCCGCCCGCGGTATCCACGTCGACGGCATCGACCTGGTGCTGAACGTCGACCCGGCCGGCGACCACAAGGACTACCTGCACCGCTCCGGCCGTACGGCCCGCGCGGGCCAGTCCGGCACCGTCGTCTCCCTCTCCCTGCCGCACCAGCGCCGCCAGATCTTCCGCCTGATGGAGGACGCCGGTGTGGACGCCTCGCGCCACATCGTCGGCGGCTCCGGCGCCTTCGACGAGGACGTCGCCCGGATCACCGGCGCGCGTTCGCTCACCGAGGTCCAGGCCGACGGTGCCAACAACTCCGCCAAGCAGGCCGAGCGCGAGGTGGCCGAGCTCACCCGTGAGCTGGAGCGTCTGCAGCGGCGCGCCACCGAGCTGCGCGAGGAGGCCGACCGGCTGACCGCGCGGGCCGCCCGCGAGCGGGGCGAGGACCCGGCCGAGGCGCTGGCCGCCGCCGCCGAGACCGCCGAGGCCGAGGCCGCCGCCGCGGCCGCGGTGCCGGCCCAGGCCGCCGCGCCGGACGAGCGCCGTCCGGCCGCCGACCGTCGTGACGAGCGGGGCAACTTCGAGCGCCGGGACCGTCGGGACGACCGTGGTGGCCGTTCCTTCGACCGGGACCGTCGTGACGACCGTTCCGGTGGTCGTTCCTTCGACCGTGACCGTCGTGACGACCGTGGCGGCTTCAACCGCGACCGTCGTGACGAGCGGGGCAACTTCGAGCGCCGGGACCGTCGCGACGACCGCTCCGGTGGGCGTTCCTTCGACCGTGACCGTCGTGACGACCGCGGTGGCTTCAACCGCGACCGCCGGGACGACCGCGGTGGCTTCGGCCGCGACCGCAGGGACGACCGTGGCGGCCGTTCCTTCGACCGTGACCGTCGTGACGACCGCGGCGGCTTCAACCGCGACCGCGGCGAGCGCCCCAGCCGTCCGTTCAACCGCGACGACCGCTCCGGTGGCCGCCCGTCCTCCGGTGGCTACCGCTCCGGTGGCGGCGACCGTCCGTTCAACCGTGACGACCGTGGCGGCCGTCCGTCCTCCGGTGGTCACCGCTCCGGTGGTGACCGCCCCTACGGCCGCCGCGACGACCACCGCGGCGCCACGACCGGCTCCTTCGGCCGCCGCGAGGACAAGCCGCGCTGGAAGCGCAACGGCTGATCTTCCGCGTTGACCGGCAGGGCGGCGTCCCGCGCCGGCCCGCCGCGCCGCACCAGGGCCCGTACGCACGCAAGTGCCGTACGGGCCCTGCGTGTTGTGCGGGTCGGACGCCCGGACGGCCCGCTCGGTGACAGGCCCGCGGCACCTTCATGACCGGTCCGATCCCTAATGCCTTCGGGCTGTGGCCGATCCTCGGGCTATGCTGCTCGGTGCGGGCCATTAGCTCAATTGGCAGAGCAGTGGACTTTTAATCCATTGGTTCAGGGTTCGAGCCCCTGATGGCCCACCGCATCCATCCTCAGCAGGCTCTCTGACCTGCGGTTCAGCGCCTCGACCGGTGATCGCCGGACGAGGCGCGTCGCTTTTTCCGGCCGCGTGCGCGCGGTGCGTGAGCGGACGGCCCGGCAGGCGGGGCGTCAGATACGGCGTACCCGCCCGGCGATCAGAGGTCCGGCGAGCGTCCGGCGAGCGGAGGGGGTGCGACCACGGCCAGGGTGGCCACCCCCCACAGGAGTCACCCTGGCCGTGATCGCGTTCGGAGCGACAGGCGCACCGTATGCAGTTCTGCGCCACGGGCGGCTGTCGCGTTACCCGGCCGATCGGTACGTCCCGTCTGTGCGGACAAATGCCGACCCGGCGGGGACGGATATCGGACTGTGCGGCGAGCCTTAAGATTTGCGCTTCAACTACATGCCGCGCCCGTCCGGCGGGGCCTCTGTTCACTCCGTGAAGGAGATACATGCGCAAGCGCGCTGCCTTTGCCGTGCTCACCGCCGTCACCGCGCTGGCCGGAGTCGTCATCCCCGGTGCCTACGCAGGCGAGAGCGAGGGGGACGTCCAGATAAGCAACGTCGTCCTCGACGGTGGCAAGAACGTCGTGGTCGACGTCTACGACAAGACGATCACGGTGGAAGGGACCTTCACCCACCCGTCCGGCATCCAGGACGCGGACTTCGTCCTGTGGCGCGGACCGGACGGCGCGAACCCCTACCAGACCTACGACGACCGCATCATCTCGAACGAGTACTACGTCCATGCGGACTGCGTCGCCTCCAGCGCCACCACCTCCACCTGCTCGCAGACGTTCACCCTCCAGCCGGACTGGAACCTCACGAACGCCGACGCCGGCATCTGGAAGGTCAGCGTGCAGGGGGTGGCCAACGACGACAGCGGGACCCAGCTGGCGGACTACACCACGACCCGTCTGCAGCGGCAGGCCCAACTGACCGTGAACGCGAGCCCGGAGCCGGCCGCCAAGGGCCAGCCCCTCAAGGTCACCGGCAAGCTCACCCGGGCCAACTGGGACACCCTCGACCACCGCGGCTACACCAACCAGCCCGTCAGGCTCCAGTTCCGCAAGGCGGGCACCACCACCTACACCACGGTCAAGACGGTGAACACCTCCAGCACCGGCGACCTGACGACCACGGTCACCGCCTCGGAGGACGGCTACTGGCGCTGGAACTTCGCCGGCACCTCCACCACCCCGGCCGTCAAGGCCACCGGCGACTTCGTGGACGTGCAGTAACCCCCACGTCCGCCGCCGGCCCTCGCGCCCGCCGCACGACGTCTTCCACGGCGCCCCACGAAACGCCCCTGGCTCTGCGACAGAGCCAGGGGCGTTTCCTCGGATGGCCGTCAGCACCGCTTCCCTTGCGGGCACACCGGCGTGGTCATCGCCCGGAAGACGTCGGCGTCGGGCGGGCCGGGCCAGGCGACGTCGGGCTTGTTGCCGCCGTCCTGGTGGTAGGGCGTCACCCACAGCCCGAGTTCGAGCACGTTGTCGCCCACCACCGCGAGGTACTCGTGCAGCGTGGTGGGGCGGGGCGCGTCCTTGTCGAGGACGAGGGTCGCGGCCACATGCCGGGAGTCCTGCGTGGTGTACGTCACCGAGGTGTCCGCGGCCGCGCACGCCCGAAGTTCCCTGACCAGGCCCCTGAACATGGCGGACGCCTGGCGTTCCCCGTCCTTCCTGTGTGCGGCGATGGTCTCCTGGGCCAGCCAGTTCTGGTCCCCGTCGTTCCTGCCCGGACGGGCCTTCTCGATCCATGCGGCGCGCGCCAGGGAATCCGTCTCGGGCGTGCGCCGCGACCCGCAGTGCTCCTCGAAGAGGAACTTCTCGCCGTCGGCGAGGCGGGCCGAGGTGTCCAGCATCGGCCAGTGGTACGACGCGTTCATCGGGATGGAGCCGGACTCCATCCACTGGTGGAGGCGGTCGTCCGGGTCGTCCGGGTCACGGCCGGCGGCCGGTGACGAGGACGCACCCGCAGGGGTGGTGGGCCCGGTCCCGGCCGTCTTCCCGGCGGCTGGGACCGACGGCGTGCCCGGAGCCGACGGACCTGAGGCGGACGGGTTCGTGACGGACGGGCTCGTGGCGGCCGACGGCCGGGTGCCGTCGGCGCGTGGGCCGTCGTCGGTGGTGCCACAGGCCGTCAGCGAACCGACGGAGAGGGCCAGGGCCAGGGGCGCGGCGAGCAGCCGGCCGGTGCGGGACGAGGCGGTGGTGGTGTCGGGCATGCTTCTCCCCGCTCACCAGGCCGGCTTGCGGTCGTGGCCGTAGCGGAACGGACCCGCGGGGTGGTCCTCGAAGTGCAGGTGCGGACCGGTGACGTTGCCGGTGGACCCGACCCTGCCGAGCCGCTGGCCGGCCTTGACCTTCTGGCCGGGGTGCACGTCTCGCCAGGACAGGTGGCAGTAGACGTAGACGCGGCCGTTGTCCGCCTGCAGGCCGATCCAGTTGCCGTAGGCACCGCCCCGGCCGTCCGACCACTTCACGGTGCCGTCCCGGACGGCGACGACCGGCGTTCTCTCCGGTGCCGCGTAGTCGTCCCCGGTGTGATACCCCGCCTGGTACCTGGCGTTCGGCACGCCGTACGCATAGTTGATGCCGTGTCCGGGCACCGGTGAGCCGACCCGGCCGCCCGCCGAACCTCCGTCGCCCTCCCGTACCTTGAAGCCGTACTCGGCTCCGAGCTTCTTGAGGGACGTCCTCCCGGGAACGCCGTCGGCCGCGCTGCCGGTGAATCCGAGGTGGCGCTGCCACCGGGCGTAGGCCTCCTTGGTGCGCGGGCCGAAGGTTCCCGGTGCGGAGGAGTAGTCGAGGCCCACGGCCTTCTTCAGTGCCTCCTGCACGGTCAGGACGCTGCCGTTCCTCGCGCCGGGGTGGACGTCGGACAGGGACACCACTTCTGCTCGCTGCACGCTCGGCTCTCCCGTGAACAACTCGGCCACACTGCCGGCCACACTGTCGAATATGTCTCCGATGCCGGGCATGCTCAGTAGCCCTTCGGAGGCCGGCTCGGGTCGAACTGCTGGACCCTGCCGGCGAGGTTGGAGCCGTCGCGGTACACGCCGTACCTGACCATCACGTAGTTCATGGCCGCGCAGATGTTGGCCACGCCGTCGTAGACGTTGTGCGAGGTTCCGGGCTGGTGGTTCTCGGCGAAGGTCTCCGGCATGACCTGCAGCAGTCCGCGTGTGCAGCTCTGCGGGTGCCCGTCGCTCTGCTCGGGCCCGTGGGCGTTCGCGTCGTAGGTGTTGACCGCGTTGAAACGGTAGGTCGACTCCCGCTTGGCCGCGGTCATGATGCCCTCCACCCAGTGGGTCTCGGGGACCTTGAGGATGTGGCAGGCCTCCTTCGCCGCCCTCGACGCGCTCCCGTCCGGCACGTGCTTGTACTCCACCGAGTCCAGGGGGATGGCGATGCGCCCGGTCCCCGGCTTGCCGTCGTCGTCCCGCTTGCGGTCGAAGAAGTCCAGCCCGTACACCCTGAACTTGTGCCGCTTGCCGAGCTCGACGAGCGAGTGGCGGCCGAAGACGCCGTCCGCGTCCGCGCCGGTGAAGCCGAGCTCGCGCTGGAACGCGGCCACCGCGGCCTTGGTCCGGGGGCCGAACGTCCCCGGCGCCGAGCTGTAGTCGAGCCCGACCTCCGCCTTCAGAGCGGCCTGCACGATCCGTATGGAGACGTTCCGCGCCCCGTAGACGACCTCGGAAGCCTTCACCTTGTGGTCCTCGTGGGGGAGCCGGTGCCCCTTCCAGCGCCACTCCTTGCGCGCCGCCCCGCCCCGGTGGTCGTGCGGATCGGCGGTCGGCGGGCACTCGTCGCCGGGGAACTTGGGCGCGAAGTACCCGACGATGCTCGCGCTCTTCCGCTCGGTCTTGTGCGCGTACACGCCGTTTCCCTGGTCGGCGTCCGTGGCGCCCGCTTCCACGGTGTTGCCGCCCTTGGTGTACACGTACGTCTCGTCGAAGCCGACCACGAGCTCCGTGTGGCCACCGTCGTGGAGGTTGACCCACGCCCCGACCGACGGGTACTCGGACCACTGGTCACGCTGCTTGGCCCACTCGGTGAACCCGTTGACGTTGGCGATGTGCGGCACGAACTCTTCCAGGCCCACGTCGGCGTACATGTCCCAGTCGAACATGACGCACCACGGCTCACCGTCCATGCCGTACTGCTTCCCGAACCGCGTCCGGTTGTTGTACTCCCCGTCCACGTTCGTCTCGTAGACGCCCTCCTTGATGCTCTGGACGTGATCGACCAGCTTTCGCCACTTCGGCGTCGTCATTACCGTTCCCCCATCGGAAAAAGTCGGCGTTCGCGGCTGCATGATTTCCGCCCCTTTGGGCGCGGAGAGCCGCGATGGGACATAGGGGGAAAGGGGTGCGGGGGGCGACCCCGGCGAGCGAAGTCCCCTGACCTCATCGGGAAGTTCGCCGTCGGCCGCGGACGGGGCCGCCTTCGTCTCCTCCGTTGACGAAGACGGTCGGCTTTCCGCGTGCCCGGCGCCGCCCGGAACTCCACGTCCCGGCGCATCGCCGGACAGTGTCGACGTGCACCCTCACATCCCCCTACAGCACGGGTTCGACGCAGCTGTTCGTCGAACCGGTGCGAGTCAAGCGTCCGGGAATCCGGTGAGGTTGTCGTTAGCGCCTGATGCACAAGTTCCTTAACCAGCAGTCGACTTACCGGCAACCAGTGCATGGCGCCGGTAGTCCTTCGGCGGAGTGCCGTACGCATTGCGGAAGGCGCGGCTGAAGTCGGCCGCGCAGGAGAAGCCCCGGCGGGTGGCGATGGCGTGGACGGGGGTGGAGTGCAGCGCCGGGTCGGTGAGGTCGCGGCAGGCGGCCTCCAGTCGCCTGCGGCGGATCCAGGCGGCCACGGTGGCCTCTTCGTGCTGGAAGAGGCGGTGCAGGTAGCTGAGGGAGATGTGGTGGGCGGCGGCGATCACGGCCGGGGAGAGACCGGGGTCGTGCAGGTGCTCCTGGATGAAGCGCTTGATGCGCAGCATGAGGGTCCGCCGGCGGGTGTCCGGTGGGAGGGCGCTGTCGGTTTCGAGGGTGTGGGCGAGGAGCGCGGTGACCAGGTCGGTCAGGACCGTGCCCAGCCGGGGGCCGTCGGAGGGCTGGTAGGGGGTGGTGTCCGCGCTCAGCCGGAGGAGGAACTGCGCCAGCAGCGCGCCGATCCCCGACCGGGTCGGCAGGCGCCGTGGGACCGTTCGACGGGCCCCGCCGCGCGGCAGGGGCAGCAGCGCCTTGGGGATCTCCGCCCCCACCGTGGTGACCGAGGCCCTGCCGCCGCGGATCTCCCACGGCAGCGAGGAATCGTTGATGACCAGGTCGGACGGCCGGTACACGACCTCGTGGTCGCCCCACCTGCCGGTCCCCGTCCCGGCCACGACGAAGGAGAGGTGGTAGAGCTCCGGGTCGGACTGCCGGATCAGCCGCGGTGTGCGCCGCATCACCACCTGCGGGACCGTGGCCGGCCACACGGACACGGCGCCGAGGTCCAGCACGCGCTGGACGGCCCGGAAGTCGTGGGCGTGGTCGCTGCTCAGATGGATCGGAGCATGGGTCTGCTCCATGCGCTCCGCCCAGTAGGACAACCGGTCCGCCGCCGGCACGTCCTCACTCCGGAAAACCGTCTCGTTCAGCATGTTTCCCCCTCCAAGCTGCACGCCCAAGGGGATGATCACGGACCCGGATAAGCGTCTGATGAACGTCTTTGCCGTGGCCCGGCCCGTGACCCGTCCGGCCCCCGACGACTCGCCATGGGCCCCCCTACCGGCAACCCTTGGGGAGTCGAGGCGGCCGACACGACGCTGCTCGTACGGAAGACGGGCGGGAGCGGAAGAGGCCGGTGCGGATGCGGCAGGTCGACGGGCCCCCTACGGGCGACGGGGAGCGGCGGGCGCGCCGCGAGCGGATGCCCCCGCCGGTGCGGCGCCTGGCGCGCTGGCTCCCCGCCCTGCTGATCGCCGCCGGCCTCGCCTTCGACCTGGGGACACCGCCCAGCTACACCGCCTCCCCCTTCTTCTCCGCCGCGCCGCTGGTCGCGGCGCCGCTCCTGTCGCTGGCGGCCACCGCCGGCACGGCCGTGGCCGCCATGGCCGGCGAGGTCTGGGGCGTGACGTACCGCAGCGCCGCCCCGAACTACCACGAGTCGGTGACGGAGATCGCCACGGTCTTCGTCGTCGCCCTGCTGGCGCTGGGCATCAACCGGGTCGTACGGACCAGCGATGCCCATCTGGCGTCCGTACGGGACGTCTCGGAGGCCGCCCAGCGCGCCGTACTGCCGCTGCCGCCCGAGCGGCTGGCCGGGCTCGCGATCGCCGCCCGCTACGTGGGCGCGCGGGCGGACTCCGGGATCGGCGGCGACCTCTACGCGGTGCAGGACACCCCGCACGGCGTGCGGCTGATCGTCGGCGATGTGCGCGGCAAGGGCCTGGAGGCGGTGGAGGCCGCGGTGGTCGTCATCGGCGCCTTCCGGGAGGCGGCGGAGCAGGAGGCCACCCTGGAGGCGGTGGCCGGCCGGCTGGAGCGGGCGCTGCAGCGGGAGGGCAGGCGGCGCGGAGGGCTGGACCGGTTCGAGGGGTTCACCACTGCCGTGCTGGCCGAGATCCCCGCCAACGGGCGGCCCGTACTGCGGGTCCTCAACCGCGGCCACCCGGCTCCCCTGATGCTCACCCCGGACGGCGGGCTGCGCGAGCTGGCCCCCGCGGCGCCGGCGCTGCCCCTGGGGATGAGCGAGGTGGCGAGCTGGCCCGACCGGTCGGACGAGACGTTCCTGCCGGCCGGCTCGCTGCTGCTGTTCTTCACCGACGGCATGACCGAGGCCCGCGACTTCCGCGGCCGTTTCTACAACCCCTCGAACCGGCTGCGGGGCCGCCGCTTCCCCGGTCCGGACGCCCTCCTGGACACCCTCGTCGAGGATGTGGCACTGCATACGGGCGGGGCGTCGGCGGACGACATGGCCCTGCTGGCGGTGCAGCGGCCCATGGGGGAGTAGGGCGGGGCGAGGAGCACCGGGCCGCCGATCGGGCGGGGCCGGGCACGGACGGGGCCGCCCCGCCCCGCTGTGCCGCTTGCGCCTACGTCCTCGTCCCGGGTTCCGTGCCCGGAAGTCGGTGCAGGCTCTCGCCGTGCGGGCCGGTGAGCGCGAGAGGCCGCCCGTCCAGGGCGAGGGTCAGCCGTCCGTCCTCCGGGCGCCCGGAGAGGTGCTCCGGCGCGGTGATCCACGGCAGGACCGAGTGGTGCTCGTTGGAGATCCAGTGCCCACCGCCGGGACGCCCGTCGAGCAGCGACCGCACGAGGCGCGCGAACTCCTCGCGGCGAGCGGGCGGAAGGTAGCTCAGCACCGCGCTGTGGAAGACGACCAGCGTCGCCTCGGGCGGTGCCGCGGCGGCCAGCGCGGGCAGCTCGTCGATCAGATCGCCGGGTACGATCCGCGGCCGCGGCGCCGCCCGTACGGCCTCGACGGCGGCAAAGAGCCGCGCCGCGCGCTCGCCCTCGCCCGGCCAGACGAGCGACTGCAGCCAGCGCAGATCGTCCGGTGCGCCCACGGGGTCGAGCGGGTTCAGATCGATTCCGGCCCGCCAGACGATCTCCGGCAGCCGGCCGGGCAGTTCCTCGGGCGCCCAGTCCGTACGGCAGCCGAACACCACCGGGCCGTCCGGCGCCCCCACCTCGACGGTCCGCGGGCCGCCCGCGGGCTGCCCCGCGTACCCGGTGGCGGACTCGTACCGGTACCGGTAGCTGTCGGGATGCAGACACAGCCCGGCCGACGCGCCGACCTCCAGCAGCGCCAGCGGCTGCGGCAGACGGGCGAGCAGCGGCAGCAGCGTGGCGCAGCGGGCCGGCTCGTTGGTCTGGGTGGCGCGCTGCATGATCACCGCGCGGACCTCGTCCCAGTGCCGGACCGTCCACTCGCGCCAGCGACCGTACGCGGCCTCGCCGCGCGGGCCCTGCTCCGCGTGCGGGCCGTCGAGCTGGCGGACGGCGGCGAGCAGGAGGTTCGGCTGCTGCTTGTTGCCGGCCGGCAGCGACCCCGACAGCAGATCGCAGAACTCCGGGTCCTGGCTGATCCGCGCGGTCAGCTCCGCATGGGCGTCGGACCGTCCCCGAGCCTCCCGCCACGAGAACTCCCGGTAGCGCTCCGCCACATCCGCCGCCGCGCTCCGGCCGATACCGCCCTTGACGTTTCCGGAGCTCACGGTGCTCCCCGCGCTCTCGACGTTGACGACCATGATCCGACGTTACGCCCTCACGTTCCGTAACTGGGGGGCGCCCCTCCGCATAACGACTGACGCACAATCAGCGCGAGATCGTTTAGAGGTGCAGGGGCAACTCGCCCGTTTTGTGGGCATGGTGACCGAAAAAGTCCAGGCCAAACCTCATGCGGAACGAATAAGGGTTCCCGGGAAGGCTTGGAAAACAGTCGCGACTTCTATTACTGTCCGATAACGCAGCGCGGTCGTCCCAGCCGTCGCAAGAGGCGGCACCGCGCGCCGACGCCGAATCCCGCACGCGCTTTTCACGCATCTCCAGCACTTCGAACTGCACCAAGGGAACCGGGGAACCACCACCTTGGGGTGAATCGGGCGCCTCCGCCAGAGTGGCCCGTAGGAGACCTTCCTGCTCCGAACCCGTCAGCTAACCCGGTAGGCGAGAAGGAAGGAAAGGAGTGCGCCCCCGTGGCGTCCAACAGGCCTGCCCCCGAGGCTTCGCCCGCATACCGACTCGACGACCGAGGCGCCTTCGAAGGCCCGGGTGATCCGCAGGGCATGGCGGGCATCGACGGCGACGGCCCGTGGGAGGAGTGGAATCCCACCGAGGAGTCGCTCCGACCGGCCCGTGGCAAGCACCGGGTGGCCAAGCAGCGCGGCGGCGGACTCGCCCGTAGTGGCACGGTCCTGGGTGTCGGCGTCATCGCGGCGGTCGGCGCGGGTGGCATGGCCACCGCCGAGGACCGTCCGCCGGTCCCGATATCCATGCCCGACATCGGCGGCATGGCCCACGACATCTCCGACAGCCTTCCGGATGCCGAGTCCCTCCCGGGGCTCGGCGGCCTCATATCCGACTCCGACTCCGCCGCGGCGGACTCCGGAGGCGACTTTGCCGACACCGTCGCCGCCGGTCCGCTCTCCCAGGTCACCCAGACCGGCACGACCGGTACGGGCGGCAACGCCGGCGAGGCGCTGCGCAGCCGCATCCTCCAGCAGGCCGACGCGCAGCAGGGTGCCGCCGAGGAGCAGGCCCGCGAAGCGGCCGAGGGCGCCGCCATCAAGCAGGCGGCGACGGAAGCGTCCGCGGCCCAGAAGACGGCCCAGGACGCGGCGGACAAGGCCGCGGCGGCCAAGAAGGCGGCAGAGCTGGAGGCCAAGCGCAAGGCCGAGGAGGAGGCGCGCCGGAAGGCGGAGGCCGAGCGCCTGGCCCAACTGGCGAAGAGCTTCATCGCCCCCGTCTCCTCCTACACCCTCACCGCCAGCTTCGGTCAGGCCGGCGACCGCTGGGCCGCCGACCACACGGGCCAGGACTTCGCCGCACCGACCGGTACGCCCGTCAAGGCGGTGCACTCCGGCACCATCACCCAGGCCGGCTGGGCCGGTTCGTACGGCTACCGCATCGTCCTCACCCTCGACGACGGCACCGAGCTGTGGTTCTGCCATCTGTCCTCGATGGTGAAGACCTCGGGCAAGGTCAACACCGGCGATGTCATCGGCCGCGTCGGCGCCACCGGCAACGTCACCGGTCCCCACCTCCACCTGGAGGTACGCCCCGGCGCCGGCGACCCGATAGACCCGATGCCGTGGCTGCGCGACCACGGCGTGAACGTCTGACGGCCCGGCCCGCAGGGAGACGCGCCTGAGGGCCTGCCGAAAGGCGGCCCGAGCGCGCCGCGGGAGGCCACTCCTCCCGCGGAATAACTCCCTCCCTCACCACGCTGCAACCACGTATGACCTCGACACACCCCACCCCCCAAAACCGCCGGAACCTCGGCTCGCTCGCCGTCTCCCCGCTCGCCCTCGGGGGCAACGTCTTCGGCTGGACGGCCGACGAGGCCGAGTCGTTCGCCGTGCTCGACGCGTATGCGGCAGGCGGTGGCAACTTCATCGACACCGCCGACGCCTATTCGGCCTGGGTGCCCGGCAACAAGGGCGGCGAATCCGAGACCGTCATCGGCAACTGGATGGCCTCCCGCGGCAATCGCTCCGAGGTCGTCGTCGCCACCAAGGTCGGCGCCCACCCCGACTACAAGGGCCTGAGCCCGGCCACCATCAAGTCCGCGGTCGACGAGTCCCTCACCCGTCTGCGCACCGACTACATCGACCTCTACTACACCCACTACGACGACGAATCGGTCGAGGTCTCGGAGATCATCGGCACCCTCGACGAGCTCGTCCAGGCCGGCAAGGTCCGTGAGATCGCCGCCTCCAACATCTCCGCGCGGCGCCTGGCGGAGTCCCTGGCCTTCTCCGCCCGCGAGGGCGTGGCCCGTTACGTCGCCCTCCAGCCGCACTACAACCTGGTCTCCCGCGACACCTACGAGGGCGAACTCGCCGACGTGGCGGCCCGCGAGGGCGTGGCCGCCATCCCGTACTGGGCCCTTGCCTCCGGCTTCCTCACCGGCAAGTACCGCCCGGGCACCGATGTCGCCAGCGCCCGCTCCGCAAAGGCCGGCCAGCACCTGGCCACCGACCGCGGGCTGCGCGTCCTTCAGGCCCTCGACACGGTCGCCGCCGCGCACGAGGCCGAAGTCGCCACCGTCGCCCTCGCCTGGCTGGCCGCCCAGCCCACCGTCGCGGCGCCCCTCGCCAGCGCCCGTACGGTCAGCCAGCTGGCGCCCCTCCTGGCCGTCGCCGACCTGACCCTCACGGAGCCCGAACTCACCCTCCTGACCGAGGCTTCGGCCTGATCCACCCACGGCGTGGACGGGGCGGGGCCGGGGCACGCACGATGCCCCGACCCCGCCCCGACCCCGCCTCGCGCCCGCGCCGGTCGCCGGCCTCACTTCCCCCGACGGTCGACCACCGCCCACGACGCCAGCGCGACCCCGCCCGCGACCGCGAACACCGAAGGCCAGGCCCCGATCTTCTTCGCCAGCGGATGCGACCCCACGAAGGCCGCCACATACGCCCCACTCAACGCCGCCGCGGTCTTGGCCCCGGCCTTCTCCTGCCACCCCTTGGCCGCCACGGCCCCCGCCGCCGCGAGCGCCACCCCACCCAGGGGCCGCTTCTTGGTCCACCGGGCCACGCCGTAGCCGCCCAACAGCCCACTCGCCGCAACCACACTCGTCGGTACGCCGGCCATCACAATCCTCCCGATCCAGGTCAACTCCCCCGAGCCTACGCGCGGGCGTTCCTCGCGGGGGTGGCGATCGGGGTGACAGCCGCGCCTACGCGTCCGCCGGTGCGCCCGGCCCGCTGTCCCCGTCCCTCTGTCCCAGCGCGCACGTCAGGGCCGGGCGCCCCCACGGCTGGTAGTGCCGCAGGTGCTCCAGGAGGTGTCGTTCGCGGGTGGTGAAGTCGGGGGTGGGGCCGGTGAGGTGGGCGCGGCGGCGGTGGAAGGAGAGGGCGGTGGCGAGGGCGGTGTACTCGGTGACGGCGCGGGCGGCGGCGGGGCCCTGGGCGCGGTGGGCCAGGTCGCGGGCGAGGGCGCGGGTCGTGAGGGAGGACAGGGCGGTGGGTTCGGTGGGGGCGAGCCAGCCGGCGGTGATGTAAGGGGCGAGGTAGCCGCGCAGGGAGAGCAGTTCCTGGCCGCGGGTCCAGACGGCCAGCCAGGTCAGGGCGAGGAGGACGGGGACCATGAAGAGCCCGTAGACGACCAGGAATCCGAGGTCGCCCAGCGTGGAGGCGGCGTTCCAGATGGCGTGCAGGAGGACGGCGGTCAGCAGGCCCAGTGCGGCGAGGGCGATACGGGCGGGGCGGCGGCGGGGGTAGCGGGTGGCGGCGATGCCGAAGGCCAGGCCCGTGAGGATGGTGAACAGCGGGTGCGCGAAGGGGGAGACGACGATGCGGACGAAGAAGGTGCCGGCGGTGAGTGAGTCCAGGCCGGAGTGGCCCATGGACTGGTCCTGACCGAAGGCGTTGCCCAGATAGAGGACGTTCTCGGTGAAGGCGAAGCCGGTGGCGGTGATGCCGGCGATGACGATGCCGTCGGTGATGCCGTCGAAGTCGTGCCGTCGGAAGCGGTAGAGCAGGAGGACGGCGGCGGCCTTGACCAGCTCCTCGACGACCGGGGCGATCACCGTCGCGCCCCAGGCCTCGGCCTCGGTGGGGGACGTCGAGGCGATATTGGCGGCCAGCCAGTCGGTGGCGAAGCCGTTGGCCAGCAGCGCGACCAACGTGGCGGCGCAGGCGCCCCAGGTGAAGGCGAACGCGAGGTTGCGCCAGGGCTCGGGCTCGATGCGGTCGAGCCAGCAGAACGCCGCGATCAGGAGCGGTACGGGGAAGACGGCCAGGCCGAGGCCGACGAGGAAGCCCTCGGTGCCGGTCTCCTGGCGGACCATGCCGATGATGATCACGCCGGAGAGCGCCAGCAGGGAGGTCAGCGCGACGGCGCGGATGGTCCTGCTGTGCCAGGGCGGTGTACGGCGGCGCGGGCGGAGGGGCCCGTGTGCGGCGGCCGCGCCGGAGGCATCGGGCCGGTGGGCGTGGGGCGGGTACGGCGTATGGGGTGTGTACGGGGGAGGGGCCGGCGGGCGGTGCGGGCGCGGGGACGGCTGGGACGAGTACACCCGTCGACCCTAACCAGGGACGTGCGCCCTACTCGCCGAGGCGGCGGAAGAGCAGGTCGTGGACGACGTGCCCCTTGTCCAGCCCCTGGCCCTCGAACTTGGTCAGGGGCCGGAAGTCCGGACGCGGCGCATAGCCGGAGTAGAGGTTCTCAAGCGTCGGCTCCGCGGAGAGGACCTCCAGCATCTGCTCGGCGTACGGCTCCCAGTCGGTCGCGCAGTGGACCAGGGCGCCGGGCCTGAGCCGGGTGGTCGCCAGCGCGATGAACTCCGGCTGGACGAGGCGGCGCTTGTGGTGGCGCTTCTTGGGCCACGGGTCGGGGAAGAAGACGCGCAGACCGGCGAGGGAGCCGGGAGCGAGCATCTCGCGCAGCAGGATGATCGCGTCGCCGTTGGCCACCCGGACGTTGGACAGGCCGTTCCGCTCCGCGAGCCCGAGCAGATTGCCCTGTCCCGGGGTGTGCACATCGCAGCCGAGGATGCCGGTGGCCGGGTCGGCGGCGGCCATCTGCGCCGTGGCCTCGCCCATTCCGAAGCCGATCTCCAGGACGACCGGCAGTCCGCCGAAGAACTCGTCGAGATCGATACGGGAGAGCCCGTCGATGTCCCTTCCCCACCGGGGCCACAGGCGGCGCAGCGCATCGGCCTGGCTGGGCGAGACACGGCTGCGACGGGGCTGGAAGGAACGGATCCGCCGCTCGTGATGCGACCCCGCGGGGTCGGCCGCGGGACCGGTCCCGTCGGGGAACATCGGCGCACCGCGCCGGGGGCTGGCGGCGGAGACGGCCGTGGCGCCGAGGCTGCGGGCTTCGTGAGCGGCGGATGCCTGCGCGGGGGCCTGCGGAGCGCCTGCTTCGGCGGCGCCGGCTTCCAGCGGGGTGGCTTCAGGGGTGACGGGGTTCTCGGACACAGTGTGTCGATTCTACGGATGGTGGCGCGGCGGGCGGGAATCGCCGACGGGAGGGACGCCGGTCACCCGCTCATCCGCCCAGCACCCCCAGCGCCCTGCGCGCCACCTCCCTGCCGATGGGCAGGGAGGCCGTGGCCGCGGGGGAGGGGGCGTTGAGGACGTGGATCATGCCCGGGGACTCGCTGAAGAGGAAGTCGTCGACGAGGGTGCCGTCGGGCAGGACGGCCTGGGCGCGGACGCCGGCCGGCGCGGGGAGCAGGTCCTCCTCGCGGGCGGCCGGCAGGAGGCGGCGGACCGCGTCGGCGAAGGCGTGCCGGGACAGCGAGCGGTGCAGCTCGCCGGCGCCGTAGCGCCAGTGGCGGCGGGCTATCCGCCAGGAGCCGGGGTAGGCCAGGGTGCCGGCCAGCTCGCCGGGGCGGACCGTGCGCCAGTCGTAGCCCTCGCGGGCCAGGGCGGGGACGGCGTTCGGGCCGATGTGGACGGCGCCGTCGATGCCGCGGGTCAGATGGACGCCCAGGAAGGGGAAGGCGGGGTCGGGGACCGGGTAGACCAGGCCGCGAACGAGGGCGGCGCGCTCCGGGGCGAGCGTGAAGTACTCGCCGCGGAACGGGACGATCCGCATGCCCGGGGCGTCGCCCGCCAGCCGGGCGATCCGGTCGCAGTGCAGCCCGGCGCAGTTCACCAGGGCGCGGGCCCGGTGGACCGTGCCGTCGGCGGTACGGACCGCCACCCGCCCCGGGCGGCGGCCGATCGTGGTCACCTCCGCGCCGTAGACGATCCGGGCGCCGGCGTCCGTGGCGAGCGCGGCGAAGCGGCGGGCGACGGCGCCGAAGTCGCAGACGCCGGTCGTGCCGACATGGATGGCGGCCAGGCCGCGCACCTCGGGTTCGTACTCCGCTATCTGTGCGGGGCCCAGCTCGCGCACCGGCAGGCCGTGCTCGCGGCCGCGCTGGATCAGGCCGTGCAGCCGCGGCAGCTCACTGCGGTCCGTGGCGACGATCAGCTTGCCGGTGACCTCGTGCGGAATGTCGTGTTCGGTGCAGAACTTCACCATCTCCGCCGAGCCCTGCAGGGCGAAGCGGGCCTTGAGCGAGCCGGGCGGGTAGTAGATGCCGCTGTGGATCACGCCGCTGTTGCGCCCGGTCTGATGGCGGGCCGGACCGGGCTCCTTCTCCAGGACCACGACCCGCGTGCCCGGCGCGGCACGCGTGATCGCATGGGCCGTAGAGAGACCGATGATGCCCGCACCGATCACCAGCACATCGCAGTCGTTCGCCGCCACTGCACCTCCCCAACCGCATGACCGCAGGCCCGACCGTCGCCGCGGACCCACGCGTCATTCGCCGCCGACGTATCCCATCATGACGGTCGGCACTGACAGCGCCGTTCGGGCCGTGGCCGCCGGGCCCGCCCGCGGCCCGCCCGGCGGTTCGAGCCGGAGCACCGGCCCGGCCCGACCCCGTCCGACCCGATCCACCGGCGGCCCGATCCACCGGCCCGTCCCTATGCCGGCGCCGCCAGCAGCGGTCGCGCCCGCTCCCGCAGCTCCACCACCCGGGGCTCGTCGCCGTACGGCTCCAGGCGGTGCAGCAGATCGCGGACGTACTCCGTCGTGCGGGCCGAGGAGATCCGTCCGGCCACCTCGACCGCCCGGGTGCCCGCGGCGCACGCCGCGTCCAAGTTGCCGGACTCCAGTTCGGCCACCGCGGACACCACCAGGCGCAGCCCGTGGGAGCGTACGAACTCCTCCGTGGGACGCGAGAGCGCCTGCTCGGTGAAGCGGCGGACCTGGCGGGGCAACCGCAGATCCCGGTAGCACTCGGCGGCGTCGGCGGCGAAGCGCTCGTAGGAGTAGAAGTCCAGCCACGACGGGTCGGGGTCGCCGCTGCGGGAGCGCTCCAGCCAGCCCTCGGACGCCTTCAGCGCCACCTCGCAGGCGCGCGCCTCCCCGGCCTTGGCCTGCGCCCGGGCCTCCACCAGGCGGAAGAAGCTCATGGTGCGGGCCGTGGCCAGGCCGCGGTTGCGCTCCAGGGCCGCCTGGGCGAGGTCGACGCCCTCGTCGGCGAAGCCGCGGTAGGTCGCCTGGAGGGACATCGAGGCCAGCACGTACCCGCCCAGGGGGACGTCGGCCGCCGCGCGGGCGAGCCGCAGCGCCTGGATGTAGTAGCGCTGCGCGGCCTCCTGCTGGCCGGTGTCGAAGGCCATCCACCCCGCGAGCCGGGTGAGTTCGGAGGTCGCCCCGAAGAGGGCCCGGCCCACCTCGTCGCTGTACGAGGCGAGGAGCAGCGGCGCCGCGTCCACGCGCAGGCACTCCGGCACCATCGACGAACGCCAGTCCCCGCCGCCGTACTTGGAGTCCCAGCGGCGCGCGTCCTCCGCCGCCTCGCGCAGCTTGCTGACGTCGCTGTGGCCGACGTGCTGGGGGATCCCGCCGTCGCCGGCCGCCGCGGCGTCCTTGTCGCGCGCCTCGGCCGCCTCCCGTGCCACCGAGCTGTCGGCCGGGGATATCAGCCAGCGCGAGGCGGGAGTGGCGTACGCGCTGACGGCGAAGGATCCGGCCAGGCTCTGCCAGATGCCGCCACCGCCGGCCCGCCGTCCGGCCAGATCGAGACGGTAGAGCTCGGTCGCGGAGCGCACCGCGGCGCCCACGTCGCGGGGAAACGCCAGGCCGACCTCGGGCGCCGGATCGGCGTCCGCCAGCCCGATCTCGTGCAGCGGCACCGGCCGGCCCAATTTGCTGCCGATGGCGGACGCGATCAGATGAGGCGCGGCGCCCTGGGGCACCATGCCCTTGGAGACCCACCGCGCCACCGACGTCTTGTCATAACGAAGCGTCAGCCCACGCTGCGCACCGAGGTCGTTGACCCGGCGCGCCAGTCCGGCATTGCTGATACCCGCGAGGGCGAGTACGGTGCCGAGCTTTTCGTTCGGCCCGCGTATATCCCTGGACATGCGCACCCCTCGACACACCGACAGCCGCCCCGCTACCCCGGGGCATGCATCCACCCAGAGTAGTTCGCCGAATCCCGACCGTTAAGAGCCGGTGTCCCGGATGGCGAGATTCATGTTCAAACAGGGGTACGGGAATTGGCATGTGCTCCGGGTACGTGTGCCCGTGCGCCCGTCCGTGCGCGCTGGCCGCCCGTCGTCGGGAGCGCTTCCATGGCTTCTGCGTGGGTCGGCCCGCTGCACTGGATCCAGTGGGCTGGGGGACACCGTCACCTCATTCCCCGCGGGTGACGGTCCGGTCCGGGGGGCGAAGCCCGCCTCCCGGACCGTCGCGCAAGCCGGTCGCCGACCGGACGCCCACCGGTTGACACGACGCCCGAACGTGTCAACTCGACTACAGGGAACGGACTTTGGCCGAAAATCGACGGATGGTGATTTCGCGCCGCCGTGCACTCGGAGCCGCCCCGGGGGCCACACGGGGGGCCTCCCGGGGTTGATGCGACGACGTACGCGCCCGAGCCGGGGCGCGGCGCTCCGAGGCCGCCCGTCCGCCCCGCGGTGCCGCACCGAGCCGCCCGTGGCCCGTTGCCGGTCCGCCGAGAGCGCGTCCGTACCGCGCGCCTGCCGCGAACTGCTCGTATACGGGCCCGCCTCGGCACCTCCTCCGCGCCCCCGTCATGGCAGCATGGTCGCCGCAACAGCTTGGCGACAGCTTGGCAATCCGCTGTACGGGGCGGCCCTCGGCCCCGGCGGACGGGGAATCGGGTGGAGGCGGCGATGCGCTGGTTGGTGGGGTGGAGCAGTGCCCCCACGGGATCGTCCGCCACAGGGCCGGCAGCGGGTGCGGAGAGCCGCACGGTCCTGCCCGTAGGCGCCCAACTCCTGTGGGGCGACCCGGATCCGCTGTGGGCGGTCGGCGACTGGCGGCCGGACGAGGTCCGCGTCGTACAGGCCGACCCGGAGACCCGGCTCGCCGTGTTCGGCGTCTGCGGGGCCACCGACGACCAGTTGCGGGTCGGCCTCTTCGCGGCGCGCGGGGGCGCACTGCGCCACCTCACCGCCTGGCCCGGCAGCTACACCGCCGTCGTCCAGGTGGGGCGGCGGATCACCGTCACCGGCGACCTGGCCGGCGCCCGCCCGGTCTTCCACGCCCCCTGGGCTGGCGGCACCGCGTACGCCACCGCAGCCCTCCCGCTCGCCGACCTGATAGAGGCCAGCCTCGACGTCGGGCATCTGGCCGCGCTGCTGGCCTGCCCGGACGCCCCCGAGGCGCTGGGCGCCGGCACGCCCTACGAAGGGGTGCGCAGGATCCCGCCCGGCCACGCCCTGGTGCTGCGCGGCGGCGCCCGCGACGTCACCTCCTACGAGCCGACCGCCTCGCTCGCCGTCGCCGCGCCCCAACTCGCCCCGGAGCAGGCCGTGGACGGTGTCCGCGACGCGTTGGTCGAGGCGGTCCGCGCCCGGCTGGCCGGGCCCCGCCACGCGCCCGATCCGGACGGTCTCGACGGGCTCGACCCCGGCCCGGTGCCCGGTATGGGGCCCGCCGAACGGCGCGCCGCACGAGGCGGGCCGGCCCCCGGTATCGGCGCCGACCTCTCCGGAGGAAGCGCCTCGGGAACCCTGGCCCTCCTGGCTGCCGGCCTCCCCGGCCAGCCAGGACGGCTCAACGGCCACGGCGAGCGGCTGCTGGCCGTCACCTTCAACGACCGTGCCACCAAAGGCGTGCAGGCCCACCGCGACGCCGAACTGGAGCGCGCCCGCAGCATCGCCGACAACCCCAGGCTGCACCACGTCGTCGTCGCGGCCGGCGAAGAGGCCCTCCCGTACGCGGACCTCGAAAGCGGCCCGCTCACGGACGAGCCGGGCCCCTCGCTCACCACCGCGAGCCGCCACCGCCGCCGGCTGCTGGCCGGCAGCGCGGACCACTTCGTCGGACACGGCGCCCGCCAGGTCCTCGACGCCCACCCGGCCCGGCTCGCCGACCTCCTCATGGACCGCCGCCGGCGCCACCTCCTGCGCCCGGTCACCGCGCTGGCCAAGGCGGACGGCCCGTCCGCGCACTCCGTGCTCGTGCCCTTCACCGTCTACCGCGCCGCCCGCAGGCTCGCCCGTATGCCGTATCCGGCCGGTATCGCCGACACCGCGCGGCGCCTGCTGGAGCGGCAGTTCGCCGACGAACCGGTGGCCGGCGGGGCGGTGGACGCCTCGCTGGCCGCGCTCGCCTGGTGCCGGCCGGGGCCCGCGGCGCGCTGGCTCACCGGAGAGGCACTGGCCGAGGTGTCGGTGCGCCTCAGCGACGCGGCGACCCGCTCGTCGGCCATGGGCCGCCCCGGTGAGCGGCGGGCCCGCGCGGCACTGGCCCGCCAGGCCGCCGACCACCGGGTCTTCGAGCAGGCCGCCGAGGTCCGCAACCAGCGGCTGCACGCCCCGTTCTTCGACAACCAGGTGGTGCTGGCCTGCCGCGCCCTGCCGGACACCCTGCGGGTGCAGCCGGGGGCGCGGGCGGCCGTGCTGCGCTCCGTACTGGCCGGCGCCGGCGTCCGGGACCTGCCGCCCGGGTGGGGCGCCACCTCGCACCTCACCCAGGCGGCGGCGGTGCGCGCCGGGCTGCGCGGTGCGGTCGGTGAACTGGTGCGGCTCTTCGACGCACCGCTGCTGGCCGACGCGGGGCTGATCGAGGCGCGGGTCGTCCGCAAGGCGCTGCGGGCCGCGGCGGAGGGCGCGTCGCTGCCGCTGGACGGGCTGGCCGAACTGGTCTCCACGGAGTTGTGGCTGCGACGGCTGGTGGCGCGGCGGGGGACGTGTTGGACCGGGGCGGAGGGCGCGCGCCAACGGGCGCTCGCGCAGGGCGTGGTTCCCCGGGCACGGCTGTCGTGAGGCGGACACCGGCCCGGCGACCTGGCGACCCGCCCCCGCAACGTCCCCTCAACGGCGGCCGATCGGCGGCCGATCGGCGCCGACGTCTCGACGGCAGCTGATCTGCGAAGACGTCTCAACGGCGGCTGATCAGCGGCTACCTCTCAACGGCAGCTGATCTGCGACCGCGCCCAGTCCCCCACCACCGCCACATCGAGCGGCGACACCGGCTCGGCCACCAGCCGCAGCGTCTTGCGGCCCGCCAACGGGACGTGCACCGGCACCGCGACCTGCCCACCGCGCACCACCGTCGACCGCCACAGCCGCTCGCCGTCCGCGTAGACGGAGAAGCGCAGCGCACCCCGCCCCAGGTTCAGATCGTCGACACCCACGACGGCGTCGTACGCGGTGCACTGGCGGTTCAGGTCGATGACCACCGAGGACGGCGCATACACGCTCACACCGTGGCCGTACGTGGTCCCGGCGACCTGTGGGGACTGCCGCTGCCACAGCCAGCCGCTCCCGAGGGTGCGGACCTCCGGTTTGGTGCCGTCGCCCATGAAGTCGTTGTCGAGCGTGTTGAGCCGGTACGCGGTCGGCTCGGGCAGCGGCGGCTTGGGGGAGGGCTTGGGCGGCGCGGGCGTCGGCGTGGGAGTGGGCGTGGGCGTCGCGGGCGGAGGCGGCGTGGGCCTCGGCGACGGCTTCTGCGGCGTCGGCTGAGGCGGCCGCGCGGGGCCCGGCCGGTGCGTCGGATCCGGCTTCGGGGCCGGCGCGGCACCGGCTGCCGGCGGCAGCGGCTTCGCCGGCGCCGGCGAGGGCTTCTGCGGTGCGGCCGGAGCCGGCCGCGGAGGTCCGGCCTGCGGCTGCGGCGCGGGCTGCGGGCTGCCGGTCAGCGTCAGCGCGAGCGCGGCGCCCGCCACCACCGCCGCCCCGACCCCGATACCGACCTTCACCGGCGCGCCGAGCCCCTCGCTCAGGACGGCACCACCGGCACCACCGGCACCTCCCGCACCGGAACCACCACCCGCGGCCGCGGCCGCACCGGCACCGGCCGCCGCACCCGCACCGGCCGCCCCCGCCACCGCGGCGGCCGCCTTGACGGCGTACCCGGCGGCGAACCAGCCGACGACCGCGATCGGCAGCAGCGCACCGATCCGCTGATTGACGTCCGCGACCTCCAGCGCGGCCATCCGGCACCGGCCGCACTCGTCCAGATGCTTGCGCAGCCCCCGCTCGGCCCGCATCCGCAGCCCACCACGGGCGTACGCGCCGAGCCGGTCGGCGTACCGGGCGCAGTCCCCGCCGGCCGTCAGCGACCGGCTGACATGCGCCTGGAGGTACGCCTGCCGCAGCCCCTCCCGGGCGCGGTGCGCCAACACGGCGGTGGCGTTCGCGGTCAGCCCGAGCAGCGGGGCGACCTGGCTGGGCGACTCGTCCTCCACCGTGGTGTGCCACAGCACCGTCTGATAGCGCTCCGGCAGACTGCGGAACGCCTGTATGGCCATGGACTGCTCGGCCTCGTGCATGGCGCGCACATCCGCGCCCAGATCCAGTGTGTCGTCGTCCCTCGACGAACCGGTGGAGGTCACGGCGAACACCGCGAAGTCCTCGACCAGCTGTTCGCGCCGGGAGGTCTTCGCCCAGGAGGCGGCGACCCGTCGGACGGTCGTCAGCAGATACGCGCGCACCGCGGAATCCGGGCCCGCGCCGCCGCGCACCGCCTGGAGCGTACGGGCGAAGACCTCGCCGGTCAGATCCTCCGCGGTGTGCACGTCCCGGCAGCATCGGCGGGCGTAGCGCCGGATCGCGTCGGCGTGCCGGCGGTACATCTCCTCGTACGCGCTGTCGTCCCCGGCCCGCATATTGGAGATCAACTGGGCGTCGGACGGTGGGAGTTCACCGCCCTCGGGGTCGACGGAGGGGGCCGTACGGCCGCTCGGGCCGCGCTGCGGCGGCACGCTGTGTCCCTCGCCCGTCGGACCGCCGGCGCGGTCGTGCCGCTCGGCCGGCCCGGCCACCGGGGGAGTGGCCCCCAACGGCCCGGTCTGGCCAGGCACCTGCCGCGACGGCGTCGTCCCGCTGTCGCGCCGTTCGTCCCGCCCGTCAACACCCATCGTCGAGGCCCCCGAAGCCGCCGTCACACCCGAATACCGCGCAAGAGTGCCACATCGCGCCCCGGCGCCTGAGGGGACGGCCGGCCAACCACTCGTCCGGGGCGGGTACGCGGACGACCGCACGGGCGTTCACCCGTACGAGCCGGACGGGCCCGCCCGGCCGCCCGGTCCGGCGGACCCGGCCATCGGGCCCGTCCGGACGCGGCCGGCCGGCGGACGTCACCGGGCGGGGCGCGAGCGCAGCCCCTCCAGCAGGATCTCCAGCAGCCGCGCGGAGGCGGCCTGCTGATGAGCGGGGTCGGGCAGCGCGGGCGCACCCGTGGCGATCACCAACAGGACGTCGGAGACCGTCACATCGGCCCGCAGCTCACCGGCCGACCGGGCCCGCTCCACCAGCCGCCCGACGACCTCCAGCAGCGCCTCGGCGCCGGCCGTCTCCCCGGCCGGGCCCGACGCGCCCTCGGCGGCCGCCGGCTCCTCCCGCCGCTCGACCAGCCGCAGGTCGGCGGGCGCACCGTCCGCGCCGGGCGCCATCCGCTGCTGCGGCACCCGGGCCTCGCCCAGACCGTCCGGCAGCCGCGCGGCGTCCGGGCCGTCCGGCGCGGACCGGTCGTTGTCCGCGCTCACCCGCAAGATGCCCGGCGGCAGCAGCCGTCCGGCACCCGAGGCGACCGACGTCCGCAGAAAGCGGGACAGCGCCGACCACGGGTCTTCCTCCTGGCCCAGCGCCGCGCGCGCCTGGTCCGTCAACCGGGAGGTCTCCTCCTCGGCTATTCGGCGGACCAGGATGTCCTTGCTCGGGAACCGGCGGTAGACCGTGCCGACACCGACCCGGGCCCGGCGCGCCACGTCTTCCATCGGGGCGCCGTACCCCAGCTCGCCGAAGACCTCGCGCGCGGCACGCAGCACATGCTCCAGATTGCGCTGCGCGTCGACCCGCAGCGGCGTGCTCCGGCCGCCCGTGCCCGTACCGGCGCCGTTGCCGCCGCCCCCGTTGGTGTTGCCGTTCCCATTACCGGCGTTGCCGCCGCCACCGCCGTCCGAGGCATGTGCCATCGCGACGGCTGCCGGCCATTGAGAGCCCTGAATGTGCATATTGATCCCCCGGTTATGACGTCTCCCCCCGGAGACTCCCCGCCCTGACGGTCGGGGCGTACCGACGAGAGGGTGCACCCCAACGAGATACGAACATAGTTGAGCCCGGGTCAAGATTGAAGGGGGCGTTCCGCGCAGTGCGCCCCCCGATCGGCCTAACGGGCCGGATCCGCCCGGATTTCGCCCCTGCCCGGCCGCACCGCCCCCGCCTGACCAGCAAGCCTTCTCCCAGGTGCACGGAATCAGCCGTTCCATCCCCGGAGCCGCGCCCGGTCACACATTTCGACGAGCCTGTGGACAAAGGCGCCCCGGCGGTGCGTCATGGAACAGTGCTGTGCTTTCCCGGGGGCGCAGCGCCCGACAACGGGCCGCGCCGCCGGCCGGCCTGCGGATCGGTGGCGCCCCGGGCCTGGTCGACCCGCGAGGAGAACCCCTGTGAAGGCAGTGTCTTCGAACGACGTGGCGCGCATTCTCGTTGTCGGCGGCGGTTACGTGGGGATGTACACCGCCCTGCGGCTGCAGCGGAAGCTCAAGCAGGAGCTGCGCCAGGGCACCGCCGAGATCGTCGTGGTCGACCCCGAGCCGTACATGACCTACCAGCCGTTCCTGCCCGAGGCCGCGGCCGGCTCCATCTCCCCGCGCCATGTCGTCGTGCCGCTGCGCCGCGTGCTGCCGCAGTGCAAGGTCGTCGTCGGCGAGGTCACCGCCCTCGACCACGCCGAACGCAAGGCGACGATCACCACCCTGGCCGCGGAGGAGACCGGCACCGGCGCCATCGAGGTGGCCTACGACGAACTGGTCCTCGCACCGGGCTCGGTCTCGCGCACCCTGCCCGTCCCGGGCCTGGCCGACGTCGGCATCGGCTTCAAGACCGTCGAAGAGGCCATCGGACTGCGCAACCACGTCCTCGAACAGCTCGACATCGCCTCCTCCACCCGCGACCCCGCGGTCCGCGACGCCGCGCTGACCTTCGTCTTCGTCGGCGGCGGCTACGCGGGCGTGGAGGCGCTGGCCGAACTGGAGGACATGGCCCGCTACGCCGTCCGCTACTACCACAACGTCCAGCCCGAGGACATGAAGTGGATTCTGGTCGAGGCCACCGACCGCATCCTGCCCGAAGTGGGCCCGGACATGGGCCGCTACGCCGTACGGGAGCTGCGCGGCCGCAACATCGACGTACGGCTGGAGACCAGGCTGGAGTCCTGCGAGAAGCGCGTCGCCGTACTGAGCGACGGCTCCCGCTTCCCCACCAGGACCCTGGTGTGGACCGCCGGCGTCAAACCGCACCCCATTCTCGCCGCGACCGGGCTGCCGCTGAACGGCCGCGGGCGCCTGAAGTGCACCGCCGCGCTCCAGGTGGACGGCGTCGAACACGCCTGGTCCGCCGGAGACGCGGCCGCGGTGCCCGACCTGACGGCCGAGCCGCCGGCCAAGCCCGACGAGCCCCGCACCGTCTGCGCGCCCAACGCCCAGCACGCCCTGCGCCAGGCCAAGGTCCTCGCCGAGAACGTCGCGGCGGCCGTGCGCGGCGGCCCGATCGTGGACTACGAGTACAAGTACGCCGGCTCGGTGGCCTCCCTCGGCCTGCACAAGGGCGTCGCCCATGTCTACGGGCGCAAGCTGCGCGGCTATCCGGCGTGGTTCATGCACCGCGCCTACCACCTCGGCCGGGTGCCGACCTTCAACCGCAAGGCCCGGGTGCTGGCCGAATGGACCCTCGCGGGCCTGTTCAAACGCGAGATCGTCTCGCTCGGGTCGCTGGAGAACCCGCGCGCGGAGTTCGAACTCGCCGCGGGCACCGGCCGGCACAACGAAGCCAGCTGACGCGCCACCACACCGGTGGAGCGGACGCGCCGTCACCCGTATGGCGGCCGAAGACGGCGGAGCGCGGAACTCCACACCGGCTGCCGGGCGTCTGACGGATGTCCGTCCGGTCGGCCACACTGGACGTGTGACCATGGGTGGGCTCGTATCTGCAAAGAGTGACAATCACGAGGATTCTGGACGTTTGCTGCATTCTGCAAAAGGGCGCCGAGAGTGCCCCCAGCCCCTCCCCCGGCCGACGGCCGGGAGGTCCCGCCATGCCGACGGCCCGATCCCGCGCGACGACGCGAAGTAAGAGGTACCCCTCCGTGATCTTCACGCACTGGAGCGCCAAGTTCCCCGGCACGCAGCGGCGCGCCGCCGCACGGTCCGACCGCGCCGCACCCCGCCCCGTCCCCGGCACGCCGACCACCCCGCCCGCCGACGGTCCCGAGCCCGCAGCCCCGACCGCCGACGGCTCGCCGGCCCCCGCCACGACCGCCACCGGCTCCGTCCCCGCCGCCCGCGACGAGCGCGCCGACCCGGACACCTCCCAGGAAGCCACCCCCGTGGCCCTGCCGCCCACCGTCGACGCCCTGTCCGTCCACGACATCCTCGGCACCATCCCCGCCCTCGTGGCCGTCGTCTACGGCCCCGAGCACCGCCTCGCCTACGTCAACGGCGCCTACGCCACCGTCTTCGGCACCCGCCCGGCAGGCCGGACCGCCCGCGAGGCCCTCCCCGAACTCGACGCACTGGGCCTGCTCCCCCTCATGGACCAGGTCCTGCGCAGCGGCAAGCCCCGTACGGTCAAGTCCCGCAAGGTGCCCGGCGGCGCCGGCGGCGACCGCACCCGCGACGGCTACTACACCTTCACCTGCACCCCGATCGAGGTCGCCGCCAGCGGCCCGGCGCCCGACCCCGAGGTCGCCTGCGTCGCGCCCCACAAGGGCGTGCTGGTCTTCGGCGCCGAGGTCACCGACCAGATCGAGTCCGCCGACCGGCTGCGCGCCAGCGAGGCCCGCCAGCGCGAGGCCGCGGTCACCCTCCAACGCTCCCTGCTGCCCCAGGAGCTGGAGCAGCCCGACGACCTCCGCGTCGCCGCCACGTACCAGCCCGGCGGCATGGACGCCGCGGTCGGCGGCGACTGGTACGACGTGATCACCCTCGGCGCCGGCCGCACGGCCCTGGTCATCGGCGACGTCATGGGCCGCGGAGTGCGCGCCGCCGCCGTCATGGGCCAGCTGCGCACCGCCGTACGCGCCTACGCCCGTCTGGACCTCCCGCCGCACGAGGTCCTGCAACTCCTGGACGGCCTGGCCGCCGAGATCGACGCAAGCCAGATCGCCACCTGCGTCTACGCCGTCCACGACCCCAACGAGGGCCGCCTGGTCTATGCGTCCGCCGGCCATCTGCCCATCCTCGTACGCGACCCCGACGGCACGGTCCGCCGCGCCGCCGAACCGACCGGACCGCCCCTGGGGACCGGCGGCTGGCTGCACACCTCGGGATCCGTCCCGCTCGGACCCGGCAGCAGCGCCGTCCTCTACACCGACGGCCTGGTCGAGCGCCGCGACAAGGACATCGACGACGGCGTCGAGGCCCTGGAGCGCGCCTTCGCCGGCGCCGCCGGCGACCCCGACATCGTCTGCGACCGCCTGCTCCGGGCCCTGGGCATCACCGCCACACACGACGACGACGTCGCCATCCTCGTCCTCCAGCACCCCGAGCGGACCGGCCATGACGCCGAGCTGTTCCACAACGCCGCCCTCGAACTCCACGGCGGCGTCGAAGCGGCCCCGCGCGCCCGCGCCTTCGCCTCCGGCGTCCTGGCCTCCTGGCGCTTCTCGCCCGAGCTGCACGACCTCGGCGTCCTCGCGGCCAGCGAGCTGGTCGCCAACTCCCTGCAGCACGGCACGCCTCCCATGCGGCTGCGCCTGCGCCGCACCGACCGCCGTCTGATCGTCGAGGTCACCGACGGCGACGACCACCTGCCCCGGCGGCGCCGCGCCGAACCGGTCGACGAGGCCGGCCGAGGCATCTCGATCATCGCCACCATCGCCTCCTCCTGGGGCTCGCGCCGCACCCCGGGCGGCGGCAAGGCGGTGTGGTGCGAGTTCGCCCTCCCCAGGGGGTAGTGGCAGCCCGCCCACGCAGACGCCGCCCCGCCCCCACCTACAAGGGGACGGAGCGGCGCTTTCGCAGGGGACCCAGGGCCCTCAAGGCACTCGCGGTCACTCAGGCCCGGCAGGCCACGGCCTCCGGCTCCGCCGGAACCCGCGCCGCGGGCACCGGCGCGACCGCACGATGCGGATTGTCCTGTCCGGACCGCAGCATCCGCCCCAGCCGCAGCGACAGCACACTGATCCCCACGGAACACACCACCAGCATCCCGATGTACGCCGCGTACATCCCGTGCCCCACCATCAAGGCACCCACCGCCGGCCCCACCGCCAACGCCAGCTGCTTGACCAGCGCGAATGCCGAGTTGTACTGACCTATCAGGGAAGCCGGCGCCAGATCGGCCACCAACGGAGCCACCGTCGGCGACAACATCGACTCACCTATCCCGAACAGCGCATACGTCGAGATCAGCAGCGTCGTCGCCACCGCCTGCGCGCCATGCACCAGCCCGGACAGCCCGGCGGCCAGCCACGCCACGGTCCAAATCAACCCGACCAGCGCCATCACCCGGCTGCGTCGCCGCCGCTCCACCAGCTTGAGCACCACGAACTGCGCCGCCACGATCGCCGCCGTGTTGGCCGCCAGCGCGATACCCAGGCTCGACGGCGGGATCCGCGTCACCTCGGTCGCATACGCCGCCAGCCCCGACTCGAACTGCCCGTAGCAGGCGAAGAACAGCACGAACCCCAGCACGCACAGCCACACCATCCGCCGGTCCGCGAACAGCGCCCGCCAGGCTCCCTTGGCCCGCTCCTCGCTGGGCACCGCGTCCTCGACCTTCGGCGCGTGCGGCAGCCGTACGGTCGCCACCGCCGCACCGAGCACCAGGAACATCACGGCCTCGATCGCGAACAGCCGCACGAAGCTCGACGCATGCGACTCGTCGACCAGCAGCCCGCCGACGAGCCCACCGACGCCCAGCCCCAGGTTGTTCAGGAAGAACTGGGTGGCGAACGCCCGCGACCTGGTCACCGTCGTGGAGCACCACACGATCATCGTCGCCAGGGCAGGCTGGATGACCGCTATACCCGCGCCGAGCGCCACCGCGGACGCGATGACCAGCGGCTCGGTGGCGGACAGCCCGATACCCAGCGCACCGATGGCGGCGGAGACCGTACCGACGATGGCCACCGGCAGGGGACCGCGCCGGTCGATGGCCCGACCGGTCAGCGGCAGGACGACCAGCGCGGCCACCGCCAGCATCGCCAGCACGACGCCGGCCGTGTTTGCGCCGAGATCCCGCACCTTCGCCACATAGACGTACAGATACGGAACCGTGAAGCCGTTCCCGAACGCGCTCAGCGCGTTCCCGAGCTGGATCCGGCGCAACGCGGCGCCCATCGCGGTGGTCACACTCACCTACCTAGGTCAGGTCATCAGACGAACAAGGGGGACGAACCGACGAGCCGCACACGCACCAGGGCGAGACCGCGCGACCGGACAGTCCCAAGCCGGACAGTCTCACCCTGAAGACTTCAACTCTAAAGTTCGAAGCTAAAGAGTACACGGAGAAGAACTTCAACGCCAATGACTTCCATGTCATACTGCGCCGCATGCCTGAGCCCTCCGATGCGGCGGCCAACGCCGCCGAGCCGAGCCTCGAGGAACAGATCGCGGCCTACCAGCGCGAATTCCAGGACCTCGACCCCCAGGTGGAGCAGGTCGTCTCCGCACTTCAGCGCCTCAACCGGCGGATGAACGTCGCCTACGGACGGCAGACCTCCACCCTCGGCATGAGCAACGCCGAATGGGAGGTCCTCAAGGCCCTCGTGGTCTCCGGCGCGCCCTACCAAATGGGCCCCGGCGAACTCGCCAAGCGCCTCGGCCTCACGCCCGCCGCCATGACCCATCGCATCGACCGCATGGCGAGCGAGGGACTGGTCACCCGCGAGCGCGACGAGGCCAACCGCGTCCGCGTCATCGTCGAGCTGACCCACGAGGGCCGCGAGAAGTGGCTGGAGGCGATGCGCCTCGCGTCGGTCTTCGAAGAGGACCTCCTCCAGGACCTCTCCGGCGAGGAACGCCAACTCCTCGGCCAGGTGTTGACCCGTCTGCTGCGCCGTGTGGAGGAAGCTCAACCGGATGCCGGCGGACGTCTGAGTGACCTTGACTGACGCGAGTTGACACTGCTGCACCCGCTCTGTAGTGTCCTCCGAGTTGCCACAGCGCCGGAACGGTTCTGCGGCAGCCATCCCGCCGCTTCGCGGCACACCACTACTGCACGACTCCTCACCGGGAACAATTTCGGCATGCCGAAATTCGGACCGTGGCGCGATTATGCGCCGACGAGGAATCCCGCTAATGTAGTGATCACGCCGAAAGGCGCGAACAAACCCCCTCCGACGGGGAATCGGAAACAAATTCGGACCGGCAACGGAACGAAACGGATCTGATAGAGTCGGAAAAGCCGGAAAGCGAAAGCCGAACGGCCGACCCCGCTCCAACAGGGGGCCAGAGACGGAAACGGATCTGGTAGGGTTGGAAACGCGAAGAAGCCGAAAGGCCGAAACGCACCGGCGAAAATCGGAGCCGCAAGGATCTGATAGAGTCGGAAACGCAAGACCGAAGGGAAGCGCCCGGAGAGCCTGGTGAAACAGGCACAAAGGAAGCGTCCGTTCCTTGAGAACTCAACAGCGTGCCAAAAGTCAACGCCAGATATGTTGATACCCCGTCGACCGGAAACATCCGGGAGATGAGGTTCCTTTGAAAGTCCTACCAGCACAGTGTGCCGGTAGGCAATACACAGCGAGGACGCTGTGAACCGGTGGACTATTCCTCCTCCGGTTCCGCTCAACGCGAGTGTCACCCACCGTTTTTCATTAAACGCAGTCGGGTAAAGCATTCACGGAGAGTTTGATCCTGGCTCAGGACGAACGCTGGCGGCGTGCTTAACACATGCAAGTCGAACGATGAACCTCCTTCGGGAGGGGATTA